>JAJXVP010000216.1 GCA_021782055.1 bacterium
TACTATGACAATCTGAGCCTTGAAACAGAAGGGGTGAGTTGATGCAAGACATTCCATTCTGGAATTTCTTCAGGTTCAAAAAAGGCAAATATACAGAAAGCTGAACCTTTTTCATGTCGTCGCATCGCTAATAGCACATCGTGAATTTCTCGAGATAACTTTTGAGCATGATGAAGAACCGCCACTAAGGGGGTCGCTTTCGTGCCCAACGCTGAGAGTTGGTCAACAAGACTTTCTTCTGAAATATCCCCTGACCTATGAGCCTTCCATCTTTGCCTGAGTCGACGGACATAAGAAGGGGAACGATCAGAAGCTTGCTTCTCCCATCCCGTATCCAGAAACGACTGTAAGTCAGCTAAGTTTCCTTGAACAACGCTATCGGGAAGTTCCAGGTATAAGGCTTTGGTTTTAAGCCCTAAGAGGAAGGTCCTGATTGGGCTGGAAGTATGTGGTTCTTCAATAAACCGCAAAGAGCCAGTCTGGACGGCAGCTTTTCGCCAATCGTTGGTCAATCTTTGCAAGACTAACGAAACACTGCCCACTTCGGAATACCAAGGGATATTCGTTGTTTCATTTCCTGTGGCGTTGGCTTCATGAGCTACCATTTGTGGCTCTGCTGTTTGAGGCTCCTCAGAATGTGGGGCTGGTTTGGGAGCTGGTTTGACTTGTTCTTGAGCCAGGGAGGAAGTTTTCGGCTTTTGCCACAGACTCAAGGTTTCGGGGCCGGGATGGAACAAATCTTTCCGTTGAGCAAAAGCTAACAAGTTCTCTTGCGAAAAAGTCGCGTTATCCTTTGCGAAAGGAGCTAAGTTGTGCAAGGTCTCGGCACTATTGTCTAGCTTTTGTGGGTATAAACGTTGAGCATCATCGGCTGAAACTCCTTCTACCATAACTTCGGGAATGAACGTGGTTTTTAAGCCGGCATTCACGAGTAAGGGGTCTGCTAAGCTACCTTCAGAAGTTGTATACCATTGAAGCACTTTGGCAAGGCTTTCCCACTCCTGATAAAGTTCGGCCCAGGATTGATAGCGCAACTGCGGGTCATGGCGTTGTGTTTTTAATAAGATATTCAGAATAGCCTCAGGAACTCGACGTTGGCGTAAGGTGCTAATTAGCCAAGGTAAATTGACGGCTTGAGGTAGTTGTTCAAAGGTTAAAAAGTAAAAAATGAGGAGTCCCCATTTCCGCACAGCCTCGGGGACATTTTCTGGTGCAGTTGGCAATAAGTCGAGGAGGCCATAGGCGGGGCTTAAAAGTCGAACTTCTTTGAGTCTGTTGCCATTTTTTTTGCCCAGCAAAGAAGCTGGTTCTAAATGTTCATAAGTACCAAGCTTCTCAGACCATACAGTTAAGGCTTGAAGCACTAAAAGTCCAGTGGCAACAATATGCATAAGAGAAAGTTTTAACCCCTCTTGCAGCATCTGCGGCAGGGCAAGGTAACCGGAACCGTCACTTGCCACGTAAACCCGGGTTTTATGGCGGTCTATTTCTAGAGTGGGAATTAAGGCGGTGTGTCTTAAAGTCACTGCCTGAATCGAGTAAGAATAAAACTGATTTATCGCTTCTTGAGAAAAAGCTTCCATCTTCAAAAAACGGAGGAGGAAAGTTTGTGCCGAAAAGATGGCTGTCGCCTCCCAATACTCGGCAAACCTATCCTCCATGATCCGTTTTTGAAGAATGTAGCAGTTGTTGATAATGTCCTGTTTCTTTAGCTCAGGGCTTGTCTCCACGAGGAAAGCTCCAACGTTAATCGACTTAGACGTTCAACGGGGGAACTTTCGGAGGAATTTCCGTGGCTGCAAAGTCCTCTTTCACCAAAAGTACATCCGGAATAGCTTCTGCCAATTGTTTGGTCATATCCAAGAACTTGCCCCGGATATTATTCGCTTGAAGAGCTACGTCACGAATTTCCTCTGTGGGAACCGGCCGTTGAGGTTCAACTAAACTGGCTATTCGATCCAAGATGGTGAGAACAATGCGGTTTTGGGGGTCCATTTGGTCTTTTGATTTATCCAAATGCTTACCCAAATTGTTGACATCGTTCACGTTTAAGCTGTACATCCGATAGCCTTCTTCCGGGTTAGAATAGGATTGGTACAAAAGCCCTAAAATCATCAGAAGTGCCTTAGGGTATACGCCACCGCTCTTCCAAACGGTAAGGAATCGAAAGGATTCTTTAAGCATCCAGCCATTGGGCTGAATATTGCCTAAAAAACGGGCTGGATCTTTTTCACCGGTCAGAGTATCGATAACCCAGCGATTGGCCGCTTCGATCAGCTGAAAGAACACCGGATAGTTATCCGATGTGAGTCCCGGATTGTTGACAAGGTAATGAGCATACGCCAGGGCAGTAAATACACTGAACCCGTCTTTACAGCGGATCAGATCTTTCATGTACACCAGCTGAAGCTCGTCGATCTCACGAGGATCCCAAACGGGAGCCTGTTGCTCTGCCATGGTTCACGCCTCCTGTTCGGCAAAAACAGACGCCGCCTAAGCGGCGTCGTCAATCCCTTCGGGTTTTACCTCAGGCTTGTGTTCCCTCGGCTTCGGCCAAGGCGACTCGCTTGCGAGGTTGAACATCTTCGTCCATGTTCGGTTCCAGCCGTAAGAGAACTTCAGGGATGATGTCCACCAAGCGTTTGGTGGAGTCAAAGAAGTTATTGCGGATGTTATGGGCGTGTACAGCAAGGTCTTCCATATCTTCATCTTGATTTTGCCCTTCCAAAGAGCTCAGCTTATCAAGGATGTCGAGAATGCTGCGATTCAAAAGGTCATCCTGACCTTTATCTTCGTTCAAATGCTTTCCGAGGCTGTTGAGGTCCGCGACCGAGGGCGGATAAATCTTGTAGCCATCGAGAGGAGAGTTGTAGGTGGCTTGAAAAACACCCAGGATTATCCCCAACGTCTTGGAATAAACCTCACCTTTTCGGTATTTCGCCAAAATACTGAAACAGGTCGCTACAATAAAGTAATTCGGCTGAATGGAACTCATAAACAAAAATGGGTCACGTGTCCCCAAAAGGGCGTCAATGACATGATGATTGCGTACGGTTAAGACTTTCAGGAATACGGGGTAATTCCCATTGTTAATTCCTGTAAAATTCAAATAACTTGCATAAGTGATGGCAGATTCAACGGCTTCAACCGTTCGAGTCCCCATAATGCCTTTGAGCATACCATACTCAATGCCCATGACATCTTGTTCGCTCCACTCTTCCTTCTTTTCAAAAAGTTCTTCCATGATGACCCTCTTATCGTTGAATTAGTCTACGAAAACCATGCGCGGGGCGGTTTCCTTGGCGATATAGTCCGACTTGACCAACAGGACCTGAGGAATAATGTCTTCCATCTTCTTACGTTTATCAAAGAAGTAGGTTCGTATATTGTTAGCTTGGCGAGCCATTTGTTCTTTTTCGGGGTCAGTTGAGGTACCGGCAAGGGCACCTAAACGGTCGACGATGTCAAGAATAGTCCGGTTATTGGGCTCTTCTTGACCTGTTTCTTTGTTCAAATGCTTACCAAGATTGTTGACATCATTGATTGAAACAGCGTATATCTTGTAACCGTCTTTGGGGGAAGCATAGGCCGCCTGAAGAATGCCTAGAACAATGGACAATGTGACAGGGTAGATGCCACCAGGGTGCCATTTGGTCAGCAATTTGAAGGCGTTGAAAATCAGGTAGTTGTTGGGCTGAATGGGGCTGAGAAGAAGGAAGGGGTCCTTCTTACCGACCATCGTATCAATGACCCAATGGTTTTCTACTTCCAGCAGTTTCAAAAACAGCGGGTAGGTGTCGTTGTTCAAACCAGAAAGGCTGAGGAACTGCGCGAAGCTGATCGAGCCTTCGACTGCTTCTTCGGTCCTGCTCCCGAACATGTTTTGAACGATGCCGAGCTCAACTTGCATGATGGTCTCTTTGGACCAAATTTTGTCAATGAGCTTCTCACTTTGTTTGTCCATCGTATCCTCCTTCAAGCGGATTTAATATCAGTTTAGGAGGTACTTGGTGATAAGTCAAAAAAAAATTGTAAAAATCTTCACATGTCTCGTGATTAGCGGTCTTTTTGTCGAACTTTAGTGAGTTCGGCAAAATCTGGGGTGGGTTGAACGGGTTCGATACCAAATTTTCTGGTCAAGATGGGTTTGGGAATGGCATCATTGAGGGCTTTGGTAGAATCAAAGTAGGCGTACCGAACATTAAAGGCATGTTTGGCTAACAGATTTTTTTGAGGATCTTTTAACGTTTCACCTAAGTGAGTCAGTCGGTCTAAGATATGAAGGACGAGTTTATTGAGTGGATGATCCTGAGGGGCATCTTTTATCAAGAATTTCCCCAAAGCATTGATATCCATGATTTCGACAGCGTGCCACTTGTAGCCATCATCGGCGTCAAAATAGGCATTTTCGATGATTCCTAGAAGTGCCATCAGGGCTTTTTCGTAAAGTTCATCAGGGTGAAAAGAAAACAAATTGGCGAAAGCGGCCTCAATCAGTTCAGTACTGGGTTTAATCGTCGAAAACAACAATTGCGGTTCTCGATTGGCAATAAGGGCATCTATGACCCAAGGGTTATTGGTCTGGATGAGACGAAGAAATAGGGGATAGGTTTCACGATTGATTCCCGACCAATTTAAAAAACGAGCAAAACTGACAGCACTTTCCACTTGAATGGGGTCAGTACAGGCAAAGAGAGCCTCTCGGATGTAGTAAACACCATCTAAAATGATTCGTCGGTCTTCTTGAAAACTCATGTTTGCCCTGACTTCTTTTCGTTTCGATTATCGGAAACCGACGGTTTAATATTGAATATTGTTTCTAGGAGCTTACCTCTTATCGCCGTACATTTGCAGAAAACTTTTTCCAAAAGCAGAATATTCATCCTCATGCGTGGTTGAGGGAGTCTCTGAGGCGGGCTTGAACCAGGTGCGAAAGTACTCGCTCACGTAGAGAATACGATCCTTGAGATTTCGAGAAATCGTTTCAACTTGGTCCTGGGTCGCCCAGCCTTCTAATAAGGACTTGATCCATTCTTTCAGTTGTTCGCTAGAAATCGATTCAAAAGCTTTAAGCCTCGCATCG
>JAJXVP010000024.1:0-21601 GCA_021782055.1 bacterium
AATGGATATTCAAACCCTCGATATTCAAGGAATGACTTGCGCTTCTTGTGTTCGTGCCGTCGAGAGAGCCGTGGCCAAAGTTCCCGGTGTGAGCGAAGTTTCGGTAAATTTGGCCACCGAAAAGGCCAGGGTGGTCTTTCAAAACTCGGCAGACTGGACCGCAGTCCAGCAAGCGATTCTTGATGCCGGTTACCAAGTGGTCGCCCCAGAAGCCCAGCAGGCTCCGAAAGCGCCAAACTACGGTTTACGCTTTATTTTGGCCCTTGTCAGCGCCGTTCCTTTAATGCTTCTGTCCATGGGACCGCTCTTGGGTCTTCCGCTTCCGCCCATTCTTAGCACCTCACCTTCACTTCTGGTCACTCTCGAGCTAATTCTGAGTGTCCCTGCCATCGTGGCAGGCCGCCAATTCTATACGGTTGGGTTTCGCTCGCTTGTTCACTTAGCGCCCAATATGGATTCGTTAGTTGCCGTAGGAACAGCGGCAGCCTTTCTTTCAAGTGCCGTGACCGCTGTTCTGATTTTGACGTCTGCGTCGGGAAGCACTAATCCCCTGGCCGATCACCTCTACTTTGACACAGGGACAACGATCATCGCCCTCATTCTTATGGGCAAAGCACTCGAAGCCCGGGCTAAAGGCCGCAGTTCCGCCGCGTTGCGCCAACTGTTAAGTCTGGCTCCTCCCTCGGCGTGGCTGGTCGAAGCCGACGGACTTCGGCGTGTTCCCGTCGAAGATTTGCACCTCGGCGATATACTTACCGTCAAACCAGGCGAAAAAATTCCCTTGGATGGCCTTGTCGTCCAAGGTTCTTCGGCTGTAGAGGAAGCCCTGTTGACCGGCGAAAGTCTCCCCGTAGAAAAGGCACCCGGTGCCTTTGTCTATGCTGGCTCGTTGAATACCCAAGGCTCGTTTCAATTTCGGGTCGAGAAACTGTCTGGCGAAACCGCCCTTGCGGGGATCGTCCGTCTGGTTGAAGACGCCCAAAGCGCAAAAGCTCCCATCGCCCGCCTAGCCGATACCGTTTCAGGTTACTTCGTCCCGGTAGTTTTTGGCATCGCCCTTGTTACCCTTGTGCTTTGGCTGGTAACTGGCCATCCCCTTGCAATGGCCCTAACGAGCTGTGTGGCAGTTCTTGTCATTGCCTGTCCCTGTGCCTTGGGTTTGGCTACACCGACGGCGATTATGGTGGCTTCAGGCAAAGGGGCCGACTTAGGGATATTATTTAAAAGTGGTGAGTCACTCGAAACCCTCAATAAGGCCAAAACTGTTCTTTGGGACAAAACAGGCACTTTAACCAAGGGTAAACCCGAAGTTACTAGTACCTGGGTGGCGCCGGGACACGAGATGTCAACCTTGCTCGTTGACGCCGCCAGCGTTGAGCAGACCTCGGAACACCCTCTGGCGACCGCCCTGGTGACCTTCGCCCAGTCACGGGGAATCACCCCACAACCTGTCACCAACTTTCTTGCTGTCCCAGGACGAGGAGTCCAAGCCCAACGAGACGGTGTGGCTCTTTTAGTAGGCAACGGGAAGTTTTTACGCTCACAGAGTATCGACCTTTCCCAGGCCCCCGCTGAAACCGCAGGAGCGCTCTATGTCGCACGCTCTGGCCAGCTCGAAGGTCTTTTGACCGTAGCAGATAGTATACGCCCCACCTCACTTGCCGCCATCAAGGCTCTTCAAGCCCACGGACTTCACACGGTTTTAGTTACCGGCGACTCCCGAACCACAGCCCTCAAGGTTGCTCAAGAATTGGGACTAGATGACGTAGAAGCCGAAGTGCTACCCGGTGAAAAAGCGAAGGTTGTAAAACGCTATCAAGAAAAAGGTGCTGCTGTGTTTGTGGGAGATGGCATCAACGACGCCCCTGCCCTGGCTCAGGCCGACATAGGCATAGCCGTGGGAGCTGGGGCAGATGTCGCTCTAGAATCAGCGGGCATTGTTTTGGTAAAAGCCGACCCGAGGGGCGTCGTTGATGCGCTTGCCCTCAGCCAGCGTACCTTACAAATTATTAAACAAAACCTCTTTTGGGCGTTCGGCTACAATGTCTTGGGCATTCCCCTAGCTGCCGGTGTTTTGACCCTTTGGGGAGGCCCCTCGCTCAACCCTATGATTGCCGCCTTGGCGATGTCGCTTAGCTCAGTATCGGTGGTGACTAACGCCCTCCGGCTGAAAAAATTTCATTCAAAATTTCCGTTTGTGGCCGAAGAGCCTTCGCCCCTTGCGGAAGAAAGGAAGGTTACGATGAAGAAAATCATTACTGTCGAAGGCATGACTTGCGGCCATTGCGTCGCTCGCGTCACAAAAGCCCTAGCAGGTGTTGCCGGGTTGCGGGGCGTACAGGTCGAGCTCTCGGGACGGGCGCAAGCAGAAACCGACGGACAAGTTGATCAAAAGGCACTGGACAACCTTTTGAAAACCGCTGTAGAAGAGGCCGGGTACACAGTTACCCAAGTGCAGACTTTGGCCAGCTGATGGAAACACCCCACTGTGCTTCGTGTGAGGTTACGCACCGCCCGCTACCCCTAAAAGGGGATATGCAAACACGGTTAAAAAGGATTGAAGGGCAAATTCGTGGTATCGCTCAAATGATCGAACGTGATGCCTACTGTGATCACGTTTTACACCAGGTAGCAGCAGCTCGTTCCGCCCTTGAAGCTGTAGGCAAACTTGTCTTGGAGTACCATATTCGGCATTGTGTAGCAGACCGAATCCGGCAAGAGGACCCCGAAATCATCGAGGAATTTTTGGGTACTATCAAAACCCTGTTGCGGTAGAGGGATCGCCACAAAGTCCAGCAAAAAAAAGCCCGGAAACCCGGGCTTTTTTCCGGAAACCCGGGCTTTTTTTGTCAGTTACACTTTAGTCTTCGTTAGCTACACTTAGTCGCGAGCAATCAACAAGGTTTTCGTATCCAGGACCAAGGGCAAATTTTTGGGTTTATTGCCATGATCCTTAACGAGTTCCAGATGAACTTTGCCGTCTGAAAAGGCCCGAAGGTTGATCATCACGGCAAAGGTGTCCTGAAAGGGTTGAAGCACCGCAGGAACATCGGCTCCTGCTTGAGCTCCTTCGTCCTTCAACGACACACTAAACCACACTTCCAGGTTGTTTTCTTTTGCGAACGAAGCAAATGCCTGCAAATCACTCAACTTGGCATGCGCAAAATCATACTCATCAACAATAATGGTCTCGGCGGCAAAAGCTTTGTCGCTTAGGCGAGCTTTTACGCTGTCAAAAATATGCGCCAACGTACAAGCCTTGGGGTCAAAATTCATGATCATGCGATGGTGGATCATTTCATCGTGAGCTTCCATAGCCAGCTCGAGATTCTTCACTTTAGAAATCTCTGTAAAGATTTCTTCGTAGTACTCAAGAATATGGTCGGTCCGAGTTGAAAAGGTCACATGAATGACACCTTTTCCCTGGAGCAGTTTATCGGTGGCCAGGTGGACTAAAGCCGAGGTCTTGCCCACGCCATGGCGAGCCGAAATCACCCCAAGATTACCTTTACCCACCCCACCATGGGTCGAGCCATCCAGAATACGCAGAGGACTCTGCTTGACCAGTTCTGTTTTTACCATCTGTGTCTCCTTCTTACTTCTGCAGAGCCTTACGCTTTTCTTCGTAATCTTTTCTCAACTGTTCCGCCACACTGTTCGGCACGCGGGCATACTTGAGGAACTCCATAGTGAATTCTGACTTACCCTGTGACATCGAACGAAGAACGGTAGAATACCCGAACATTTCAGAGAGCGGAACTTCCGATTCAATCCGGCAGAACTGACCGTCTTCGGTCGAACTGAGAATAACACCACGGCGTTGGTTGATCGAACCAAACATATTGCCCTGGAACTCGGTAGGACCTTCGAGAACAACTTTCATAATCGGTTCGAGGATCACCGGCTTTGCCTTCATGTAAACTTCGCGGAAGGCGCCAATGGCCGCCGCTTGGAAGGCCATATCGGACGAGTCGACAGGGTGCGACTGACCGTCGTTAATTGTAACGCGTACACCGACAATGGGGAACCCGATGAGTGTTCCTTTCTTGACAGCTTCTTTAAAGCCTTTGTCACAAGAAGGGATGAACTCGTTGGGAATAACACCACCCTTAACCATATCAACGAACTCGTAGTCTTTTTCGTCGAACGGCTCAATAAAACCAGCGACTCTACCGTACTGACCGGAACCACCAGTTTGCTTTTTGTGGGTGTAGTTAAACTCTGCCTTTTCCGAGATCGCTTCTCGGTAGGCAACCTGCGGCATACCGGTTTTGACTTCAGCCTTGTACTCACGCTTCATGCGTTCGATATAAACTTCTAGGTGGAGTTCGCCCATACCCTGAATGATGGTTTGGTTCGACTCGGGGTCAACAAAAGTACGGAAGGTGGGGTCTTCTTTGGTAAAGCGGTTTAACGCTTTGGCCATATTGTCGCCAGACTTTTTGTCGATGGGTTCAATAGCCAACGAAATAACCGGCGCAGGGACGAACATCGAAGTCATGGTCAACGATAACGAATCATCGACAAAGGTATCGCCCGAGGCACAGTCGATGCCGAATAGGGCGCAAATATCACCAGCGCCCGCTTCGTCGATATCTTCCATGTGGTTAGAGTGCATCTTGACCAGACGGCCGATTTTAAAGCGACGCTGGCTTCGCATATTGCGAAGTTCCATGCCCTTCTTGACCATACCCTGATAAATGCGCACATACGTCAGCTGTCCATATTGCCCGTCGTCCAGTTTAAACGCCAAAGCTACGGTAGGTTCCTCGTCAGCAACATTCAAAAGAACTTTTTCTTCGTTTTTGCGAGTATCAAGTCCATAGTTAGGTTTTTCGCTGGGCGAAGGCAAGTAATCAGAAACACCATCCAAAAGCACCTGGACACCCTTATTTTTGTAAGCAGAGCCAACAAACACAGGCGTCAAGTCGCGTGAGATCGTCGCTTTACGGATGGTCGCTTTGACGAGCTCAAGAGGAGGATCCTGACCTTCTAGGTGCATTTCCATCAGTTGGTTGTCAAACATCGACAACTCTTCTAAGAGCATTTCGCGGTATTTCTTAGCTTCTTCAAGCTTTTCGGCGGGAATGGGTCGATGCTGGACATCCAAACCGTCTTCACCTTCAAAGTACACCGCGTCCATATTTACGAGGTCCACCAGCCCCTCAAACTTGTCTTCAAGGCCAATGGGTAGGGTAACAAACACGGCGTTATGGCCTAATTTTTCTTTCAGCTGTTCGCGAACGCGATACGGGTTCGCACCGGTTCGGTCGGCTTTATTGATAAAGGCCAAGCGAGGTACATCGTAGCGCTTCATTTGTCGGTCAACAGTGATGGATTGTGACTGAACGCCGGCAACCGAACACAAAACCAAAATTGCGCCGTCAAGAACACGCAGAGAGCGTTCCACTTCGATGGTAAAATCGACGTGGCCCGGAGTGTCGATAATATTGATGAACTTATCTGCCCACTGAACGCTAGTTGCCGCGGATTGAATCGTAATTCCGCGTTCGCGCTCCAAGTCCATCGAGTCCATCGTGGCACCGACACCGTCTTTGCCTTTTACCTCGTGGATGGCATGAATACGTCCGCAGTAGAACAAAATGCGTTCGGTTAGGGTCGTTTTGCCCGAGTCAATGTGGGCGCTGATACCTATGTTGCGCATCTTATCAATGGCAATCTTCATGAAAAAACCTCTCTGTCGGATCCTTGAGAATCGTTATGGAAAATGTTCGACCATTATAAGGATTCCCCCCGTCTTGGACAAGGGAGCCTTGACAGGACGTGGGGGAAATCTTGAGAAAATCTGATGAGAAAACGGTTAGGGTTTACTCACGGGAACAAGTTTTAGGCGATCCCACGGTTTAGGCGACCTAAAAAAGTCCTTTGCAACGGTTACTTCAGCTTCGACCGGCGCCGTTGTTGTGAGCAACTTAACCTCGCCTAGGTCTTTGTCATCCTTGGGGTCCCGCCATGAAAACACTTCACCAACTTCAAGCTTCAGCGACGGTAACAACCAAACCGAGAGCTTTTTGTTGTCCACACTGACGATCATCCCGTCATAAACCTTGTTATTCACATTAACAAGGGCCGCCCAGCCCGCATCGTATTGTGAGATAACCTTTTTCTGGTCCTCAACTTGCCCTTGCAGCTGAGCAATTTGAGCTTTTTGACCAGCAATTTCAGAATCCTTGGCCGCCAGAACTTGGGCGGAGGAAGCCAAAAGGCGTTCATACCCTTGAAACGTCTCGGCTTGAAGCACGTCCAACGACCGTAAGACGCCAGGCACACTATTCTCGAAGGGAATATTTTTCAAAATTGCCATTAATCGTTGCAATTGGGCAATTTGCGTCCCTTGAGCTGCCCTTTGCGTGGGGGCGACTGCCCCATCTTGGGCTAAGGGCGCTGGCAGTGGAGGAATTTCAAAACTTTGGGTGAGGTTTTCATAAGCACTCGTAATCGCCTGGACATCTTCGGGTAAAGCTTTGGGGTTGTATTTTAAAATCAGTTTCGCAATTTCGTCCGCTTGGCGACGACGAAGGGCCGCTAAATACTCGGCATGAGCGTTTCTTAGGCGCTCTAAGTTCAATTCGTTGGCTCGCGACATGGTTTGAATACGGTCTTGGTAGAATGACTTAAGTTTTGACATTTCGATGTCAAATAACTTTTGTTGAGAATTGAGCCGCTCTTGATTTTCTTTGTTCAGCTTACCTATTCGGTGATCATAGCTGTCAATCTTTTTTTGTAACTCTTTGGCTTGGTCATCTAGCGGTTTCAGCTGAGCAGACGAGGTTGCCTCGATTTGTCTCAATTGACGCGTTAAGCGCTCATACACAACAGCCCGGCGTTTTTCCAGCTCTGCAGGTGGCAAACTCGAAACTGTTAATAAATTTAATTGTGAGCTGGCTTCTTGGTGTACGCGCTCTTCGTCATCAGCTTGTTTTTGTTTGATGATGGCGATTTGATTTTTCACATCCATCAAATCATTTTGATTTTTTTTCGCGCTATCAAACAAATCACGAAGGTTCAAATCGTTGAATTGACCGATCTGAACGGTTTTTTGCTGATTCGCCTGATCGGACACCAAGGTGGCCACCACAGCCCCCACCGCCATGACAAGAAAAAAGCTAATTGTTACAATCGGGATGGTGAAACTTTTATTCTTGGCGGTCTTAGCAAACTCAACCTCCAAGTCAAAAGTTTCTTCCCTGGTATCCGATTCAAGCGGTTGACTGAGAAAGTGGTCTTTCGTCCCTCGGACGATATCTTTTATTTGCTGGTCATTGTCCATATACCATTCCAATATTGAGGAGGTTCAGCCCCGGATATTCGTTCTAAAAACACACCTGCCGCGTCTAGGCCACAACTTTTAAAGGCGTCTTCAGCAGAACGCCAATCCCCCTCATAGTAAGCACGAAGGGCTTTTCCGTAGTCGGCAAAACTGTTTTTTAGGTCTTGGTCAATATTTCGTCGCAAAACCGGCCAAAACACCTTCTTTCCCTCGGTTTTTCCTTTGACTTGAACCATATCTAATTCTAAGAAGTAGTAGTCCCCGGTATCGGCTTCCACCTCGTTCTTAATCGATTCAGACACAATGACCGGCACATGGTAAATACGTGTTAACCCCTCTAGCCGGGAGGCTGAGTTCACGTTGTCGCCAATGACGGTATTTGTCATACGAACATACGAACCAATGTTGCCGTAAAAAACTTCCCCGCCATCAATACCTACACCTACTTCGATCATGACGGCTTTAAAGACCCGTTCTTCTTCGGGAGTTAAACTCCCTCGTTCAAGAATGAGGTCACCGCGTTTTCGCATCATGACTTTTCGCAATTCTTCGGCAACAGCCTGAATCTCATATGCGGCGGCAACGGCTTTGAGCCCGCGTTGTTCTCGGGCCCCTTCTATCGTACCAAACACAGCTAAAAGGGCGTCCCCAATAATCGATCCGACGATACCATCACGATTTTGAATGTGACGAATGGCTTTGTCATAATGCAAGTTGAGTAACTTGATGATGTCGTTTCCCAGGGTTTCTGTCATATACGTGAAACCCTTGATGTCGGTAAAAAGAATGGTTAGTTCCTGTTTTTCACCCTCAAGTCGAATCTGACGCTCTTTGTAAGCACGGTAAGCAACGTCTTGAGTAACAAACTTGCGAAAGATATTCATGAGGTTCTGAATGGTGGCCGACAGCGAGTTGAATGACAAACCTAGATAAGTAATGTCGTCGTTTGGTGCCCCTTTGAGCTCGATCATCGAGAGTTCTTGGGTTTGCTGCATCCTCATGAGGCTGTCGGTAATATGGTTGACATAACGGAACAGGCGTTTAAGAACCATAATCGACAAGAACAGAGTAATCGCCGTCAGAAGGAGAATTAAGAACCCAATGCTATAAAAGATCGTCCAGCTAGCGGCTAAAAAGACTTCTTGGTCTTCGGCACGTACCAAAAAGGCTTTCCAACCTGCATGATACTTGTAGTAACCAAAAAAAGTTCGTCCATCCGCCTGAAACGTCAGCGGGCCTTCTGATTTTCCTTGCTTTTGAAGCTCAAGCAGGTGATTTAAGGCCTCTTGATCAGGAAACGTTTTCCACTTGAGGGTAGGAGAAGCAAAATACAAAAATGACCCATCGTCTCTTAACCCAAACGCCATGGAGTTTTCACGAGTAAGGCTGGGCAAAGCCGATTGAATCAAAGTTTTCTGGCTGTCTGCTAAATTCTTGTTGTAGGTGTAGACATCAAACTGCGTGCTCGCGGTAATGTAGTTCTCTTTCAGCTCCTTAACCAGAAGTTCATTCATGAGTTTGACTTGCTGAGCACGATTCAAGATCAAATTAATGTAGTTTGTGGTAAAATTGGAAACGAGCAGAAAGAAAACAAAAAGAACGGCAATCTTCCCATACAGGGGAATCACACGAGTCGACCCAACTTTATGAAAAAACCCGGACTTTTGAACGGCCATTCCGGCCCCCTTGAACTTGACTTTCTTACTTATGGTATCGCTCCGCTGGCTAATTTTCAAGAAAAATTCTCAAAGTTTTCTAAAAAATAAGGTTTTTCATCAATTTCTGACTTCTGGCAAAAAAAGGAAATTTTGCTTACACTATTTTTGGGGAGATGAGCATGAGTGACCAACCGCTCTTTGATTTGGGGGGAATGTCCGAGCGCGATGCCAAGGAATATATCGCCTCGCTTTCTGCCCACTACCACCAGCTTTGCACGGATCTAGAACAAATTCCCCTCGATCTTGAGGTATGGAATCGCCGGGTACAAACTGCTGAAGCGGCAGGAAAAGCGGAACTTGCCGACCAGGCTAGGGCACGGGTAACCCAGTTACTTGAAACCCAAGTTAAGCTACAAACCGAGGCGCAAGATTTTCGGCTTGGCCTCGACAAGCTCAAAAGCGATCTCAGACTTTTACCCCTGACGCAAAGAACCCTTGACCCCGAGCTTTTACTGGACGCCTTAGAAACGGTGGCAGGTCCCACCGACCAACTTACCCCCTTGGCACGCCAGGCGGAAGCCGAAGAGGCGCTGGCCGCCCTTAAAGAACGACTCAAGGGCGAAAATAAGAGCTAAGAATACGCCTGAATCTCTTGAAGGATCAGCTGGCGAAGAGATTCTTCGAGACCAACCGAAGCCTCAGAAAAAAGCTTAAAAAGGTGGCGTTGCGGCATAGGCCCATCAGGAACGAGAATGGGGGTGGGGCTAATTCTCAGCTCTTCATCTTCGGCCCACACCCCTGTATAAACCGAGCCTTTTGCTTTCTCCCAGGTGAGGGCGTGGGTTGGTTCACCGGCCTTCAAAATGACTAATTGAAACCCGGTAAACTCCGCCCCCTTTTGAGGGTACCAGACATACAGATGAAAAACTTCGTCAGAAAAGAACCGGCGAAAAGCGCCCGGTTCTTGGCGGATGCCCAGGTACTCTTGTAGCATACAACCCTCAAGGCAAGTTATCGATCACAGACGTTCCCAAGTCGGCTCCCAGTTGGTGAAAGGCTGAGGTTTCTGCTTCTTTGGCCGATGCCCCCACACCCCAACGGGTTCGGGTAACACTGTACAAGAGCCTACCCGTATCAGCCTCTTCAACCTTCACGGTTCCCGATACACGGGCAGTTATCATATCGCCATCCTTACCCGTTTGGTCAACGTGAAAATCTCCCCAGGCTACCCGAGGAGTTCGGGGCGATCGACTGGTTAACAGCCTGAGAGCCCTTTCATCCGAGGCTCCCGCTAAACCTTCCGACGATACCGCGCGCAGTTGAAAACCAGCTTTGGTCATCACCTCTGTAAAACCACCTGACGCCTCCTTTTGCGCACAGGCCCAGGCTATCGGGTACTTTAAAGCCGCCGAGACAACCTGGTAGGCGATGTTGAGGCGTGTTCGCCCCACCGCATCTTCTAGGGCATCCACCGGTGTCCGTGATTCATAAGGGACCTGCGACAGTCGGTCTAAAAAGGGACCCGCATCGAGGACGACAATGAGTTCAGCATGACCGGCAAAGTCAGGGGCAGGAAGCTGACACGTCGCAATCCCATCCGCGCCCGTGGTTTCGGGAACACTGCGAAGCACGAGGTGTCCATTTTGTCGCACCTTATAATTGAAGCGTAACGAAGCTCCGGCGATCGGCACGGCATCGGCACCTGTGCCTCGGACAAGTTTCACAGCAAAGGGCTGAGGAAAAGACTGACCAACAATGGTCGAGCGGGGATTCTGCTGAGGTACAAGCGTCAGTTGTGAAACCATAGTCGTCGCCTTACCGAGGTTTCTGGCAAAGCTGATAGCCCCGTTATCGACCTGGGGGTTCAGAGAAGCCAAGGCCGCCTGGGTGTACTGATCTAAGGCGCCTTGAACATCGCCGGTTGCGTTTAAAAGATCGCCTTTTTGTTCAGGTTTTGAGACGGAATCGTTAATTTGTGCAAACAGGGCCGCAATACGGGCCTTTTCTTGGTCTAAATCTGCTTTATTATAGAGGGCTTTGAGGTAAAGGGTGAGACTTTGCCCCTGTTTTAAAGGAAAGCGATCCGCAATACGGAGTCCCGTGATTTCAGCCTTAGACTGTGAAACCACGGTTTGTTCAACGCTGGTACGAAAAGAATCTAACGAACCTTTTGCCGTTGCACTTGTCGTGCTGGTGACTTTGACACCAAGATACGAGATGATCTGATCGCGCAAATCGACGGCCGCCGCTTTTTCCGCTTCACCTGCATCACCGGTAGCCGAGGTCCCCGAGGCGACAAAGACATAAGAATCCCCTTCGGTCTGCGGGGTTTTGAGTACCCATGAGGGGACATTCGACCCTAGGCCGGCCGGTGCCGAGGCACATGAAGCTAAGGTTAAGAGCAGAAGATAGCGTAAGCGCATGTCACCACCTTTATAAAAAAGGCCCGCCCTGAATAGGAGCGGGCCTCGTTTGCGCACGGTTTCAACAACCGTACAAAATTTAGAACTTCACTTCTTTTTGAACCAGTTCACGAGCCCGAGCTTCGTCCGGAGTCTTAGGCTTGTCAGCGATGTTCGCATTCTCGAAGGCCGCTTTAACGAGGGCATTCAAGGTATCCTTGGGTACGGAGTACAAGACAAAATAGCGATAGTAGATGCGATCCGGGTCAAGGGAACCGTCAGGCTTCTTATATTCCAACTGAACCCAGAACTCTTTTTCTTGCTTGAAACCGGTTACCTGGGTATTGGAAATATTATGAACAACGTTTTCAAAGTAGGTTTCAACTTTGTTCTTATCGCCAACCTGGGCACCCTTAAAACTAGTCTGAATCCGCTGAGAAACTGTCTGAGCAATCTGAGCCGCCGCGTCCATCTGCTTGGTTACGAGCTTAGCCCCATCCAAATCCTTGGCGTCGCCGCTGTCAAACTTAAACAGGTAGACATCTTTATACTGAGGCTCGGCTTGGAGCTGATCGGTATCTTCCGTCACCCAAGCAGGGACCTGACCACCCACAATACTCAGCTGATTCTGAATGATCACGTACGGCAAGGTCGCCTGGACTTCCGGTTTGGGAACATTCGCCGGGGGCGGAGAACTAGCGCAACCAGCCAGAAGCAAGGTTGCTCCGGCCGCCCACAGGGCATTGGTTAATTTCTTCACTCTGCATTACCTCCCTAGACTTTCTTTCTTCTGGGCAACGCCCAGATTTACCGCAAAATTATTTAAGGCCTGTGGTAAAGGTCAAGGCTCGACCTCGGAGCATGACCTGGTTCATTCCCTCTAAGCCGGGAATATTGCCGCTGACTTGGTAGATCAAATCGGAAAGGTCGGCCGCAGTACCCAAGTAAAACACCTGGTACCGAGATTCTCTTGACGAAGCCGAAACCAAGGTCAGCAGTTTAACTCGTTCAGAAAGTTTCCGTCGAAACTCACTCATCAGGCGGGGATCGCTTGTGTTTTGCAACACGAGGTCATATTTTAAGCCCCGTACCAAGGTTTTGGCTAATTGAGCCTTCACCTGAGCCACCGCAACCGGCATCGCTTGCCACACCGAAGCTTCAATCGCGCGAGTTTCGGCATCTATGGTTCCCGAGGGACTTACCGTCTGAGGACTATTAAAGGGTGTAGAACCCAAAAGTTCCCCGGTTGAAGGGTCGAAACACTTGATCAGCAGGTTAACTTGCCCTACCCACAACCCACCAGATTTACCCCCGGTGGCATTCACCGACAATTCAATATAGACCCCAGCGTTGAGCTTTTGGGCCACATATTGAATATAACTACCTGTTCCCCCCGTTTCTTCTTGATAAACCTTCATGTCTTCAGCTTTATTTTTTTCGACCTGCGCTAGGTCAACCGCATCATACCCGTTCGAGGTCAACCAACGGTTAGCCTGCGTCGCGCCCGCCTGTTCCACACTTTTGGTGGCGGCAGAGTTTTCGTTCCAATACACCATATAGGTTAGCGTATCAATGTACTGGCGAATAAAGCGTTGCTCCTGCGGGGTTGCCGAGCCGCCGAAGTCGGCCGAGGTTGCCGCTAGGGCAGCCGTCGTTGGTGCAGAGGCCGAGGCGGAGTCAGGAGGTAAAGCTCCCATGGCATTGGCCGTTGGCGTACCTGACGCACCTGGCCACACAATATTGTTCGCTTGTAAAACTTGTTTGACCACAGAACGTTGAACAGGGATTTGGATCGAATAAAACCAGGACCCCGAAGCCGAGTCCAGACCTTTGGCTATTGTAACCATATCCTCGGCTTTGACGAACTGGTTGGGATTATCCGTAGAAAAAATCACCGTTTTGAGCGAGTCCTTGTAAAAATCATACCGATCGCCCAGCAGATCGTGCAGGTATTGATCGACCGCATTCAGTTTGGCCTTGTTCATGGCCGCCAGAGGGGACTGATCCCGCCCCGAACCTTGGTACACCCCGTCAGGAAGGGCACCCGATACTGCCTGTGGCGCCGAAGCGCACGAAACAAAGCTCAAGATTATTAAAAACGCCAGAAAGCTCCGCAACTTTTTCAAACCAGCCTCCCCTCTTCACTATAGCTCAAAATCTCTCGGTTTCAAGAAGAATGGGCAAAATCCTGCTACTTTGTCGAGCCTTTACCCCCTATTATCACCGTTTTCTTTTGTGGTAAATTTGATTTTAAGGATAAATCTGTGAAGCCTACGCGCGCTGTGATTCACCTAGAGCATCTTGATCATAACCTAACTTTGACTCGTCAGTTGGCGCCCCAGGCCAAGATATGCGCCCCCGTCAAAGCCAACGCCTACGGACACGGCGCAGTCGAAGTAGCCCGCCACCTTAAAGACCTGGGAGTGGAAGCCCTGGGAGTCGCTAGTCCCGAAGAGGGTCACCAACTTCGTTTAGCAGGAATCAAAGGCCCACTCATTCTGTTCGGTGCCGTTAATCCTGGGCAAATTGCTGAGGCCCTTGAGGCGGACCTACAACCTTTTGTGTTTGACGCTGAAAGAATTCGTGTTTGGGGAACCATGGCCCGCGCCGCTCATAAAACGGTCAAAGTTCATCTCAAGGTCGATACCGGCATGGGGCGTTTGGGTTGTCCGCCCGAAGAGGCGGCGCGTTTGGCGCGACAAATCGTCCACGAACAAGGTCTTGAACTAGAGGGCCTTTGTACCCACTTGGCCGCCTCGGATGGTCCTGGGCCCTTGAGTGTGTCCGAGCAACTAGAACGATTTAACCTCGCTCGCCAAGCACTAGCGGGAGAGGGCTTGAAACCCAGGTTGGTTCATGCCGCCAATTCCGGGGCACTTATCGATTGGCCTGAGGCTCATTTTGATATGGTCAGGCCGGGGATCGCCCTCTACGGGTACCCCTCACCCGCTCAGAAACGACCTAACCCTGGGTTTCTTCCTCTTTTGGAGTGGCGGTCAGAAGTGGTGTTTGTCAAAGAGGTCCCCGCAGGGACCACGATTTCGTATGGCTCAAAGTATGTTACGAAAGAACGGACAAAAATCGCCACGATTCCCGTGGGTTACGCCGACGGTTGGCGGCGGTCGTTGACCAATAGTCAGATCCGGGTGGGCGATGAATTCGCTCGAGTGGTCGGCACCGTTTGTATGGACCAATTCATGGTCGACCTAGGCCCCACTTCCCTTGTCAAAGAAGGCGATCCCGTGGTTCTGCTTGACCCTTGGACTGACACAATGAACGCTCAAGCGCGGGCCGAAAGTGCGGGAACGATACCCTATGAAATTTTATGCGGGATCAGCGCCCGAGTTCCAAGGGAGTTTCGCTAACCCCACCAAGCTCGCGTGCTTCGTCTAAAAGGATTGCGCGAAGCTCGGGGAATTGGCGAGCATAGCGAAGCGTCGCTTGAAAGAAGCCTGGTAAATCGCCCGTATCGAGACGTTCGCCCTCGGCGGGGTGAAACACAACCTTGTTTTGTTTCATCATCTGCTCCAGCGCGTAAACATGAAAGTACTCGCCGGTGGTGTGCTTTTTCCAACCTTCTGCTAAGTGATCAAAAAATTCGGGAAGGTATAGGTAACGTCCCAAGGAGGCTTCGACGCTCGGTTCCGTGCCTGGGGCCGGTTTTTCAACAATCCCTTGCACGTGCTTGCCATCGGGGGCAAGCTTCAAGACGCCGTAACGCTCTAAGTGAGGCGGGTTATGCAACGAGGCGAGCACACAACACGAGGTTTCTTTCCACGCTTGAATCAGCTGAGCCGTTAGGGGAACGTCGCCAAAATGCAGATCGTCCGGGTAGGCGACCACTGCCGGTTCGTTGTCTAAAAAGGGTTTAACTTGCAGCAGGGCATGACCGGTTCCCTTCATCTCTTGCTGTCGGACAAAGGTAAAGTGCGCGTCATAAGGGCGGATGACTTCTAACTTTTTAACCGCCCCCTCGGCTTGAAAGAGGGCTTCCAACTCGACTTCTCGGTCAAGGTAATCTTCTAAAACACGTTTACGACGCGAGGTAATCACGATAATATCGGTTATACCGCTGGCAATAAACTCTTCGACAATAAAGCTGATCGAGGGTTTATTCAAAAGGGGCAACATTTCTTTGGGGAGAGTTTTCGTTACGGGCAGGAAGCGGGTTCCGTAACCTGCCGCGACAATGATACCTTTCATGAGTGACGATCTTACCCTAACGCGGAAGTCCGGGCAAGTCGAAACGACTTGCTCTATAATAAAGGATACTGCTATGACGCTTTTAAACAGGCCGCACCCCCCCCTTAAAATAATCCTGGGGCTTTCCTTGTGGGGAATCCTTTTTGCCAGCTTCACCTCTTGTTCCCTTTCTTCGGTGATAACCGTCCACAAGGACAATTCGGCAGACGTCGCGGTAACCGTGGCTTGGAAAAAGCCACTTTCAGCGTACTGGAGCGATCTGCGAGAGCTCGACGCCAGCCTCCCCCCACAACCTCTTGAGGCAAAAGCTGTACGTTCAGCCCTAGAAAAAGCCAGCAACCTCGACGCGAGCCCTTTGCAAAACCCTCATGTTCAGGCAAGCCAACAATCGGTAAAGCTGTCTTTTCATTGGTCAGCCGCACCTCAAACCAAGGTCTGGGGTCTTGAGCTCACCCCCAACCCGTCGGGCGACACTTTGAGTTTACGGTGGAACCGCAAAACGCTCGAACATTGGCTGAACACCACCACCTATGCCCGTTCCGAGGCTCTATCGGCCCTTCTTCCCGACAGTCATACAACTTCGACCCAGCTCGCCAACAACCTGGCCTATGCCCTAGGGTCCTATTCAGAGAATGCTCAGGCGTTGGTGGAAGGTTCGTATGTCGAGCTAGTTATCAAGCTCCCTCGTCCCGTCAAAACCCTAGAGGGAAAGGCTACCTACCAGGGGAATCTCGTTACCTGTCGGTGGCCTTTAACAGATTTTCTCACCCAGAGTGAAACTTTGACAGTGACCTATTAAACAGTGACATATTAGTTCCGTTTAAGTTCCTAAGAGAGCAAGGAGGGCGTTATGCAAAAAAGAAAACTAGGCACTCAGGGGCTAGAGGTATCAGCCATAGGCTTAGGGTGTATGGGTATGAGCCAATCGTACGGGCCCGCAGACGAAAAAGAATCGATCGCTGTGCTTCATCGGGCTCTCGAGCTGGGCTGTACGTTTTTCGATACGGCGGAGGCCTACGGCCCTTTTGCCAACGAGGAGCTTCTTGGCAAAGCCTTGAAAGGGAAACGGGAGCAGGCTGTCCTAGCAACCAAGTTTGGTTTTCAAATTGAAAACGGACAACGGGCGGGGGGCGCTTTAAACAGCCGTCCTGAACACATCCGCCAGGTTGTCGACGCTTCGCTCAAGCGTTTAGGTACCGACCATATTGACCTTTTATACCAGCACCGTGTTGACCCGGCCGTTCCGATTGAAGAGGTAGCCGGCACTGTCGGTGACCTTGTGCGGGATGGAAAGGTGAGGTTTTTGGGCCTTTCAGAAGCTGGCATCTCAAATATTCGCCGTGCTCACGCAGAGTTTCCGGTATCGGCCCTGCAAAGTGAGTTTTCCTTGTGGGAACGAAATCTTGAGGCAGAGCTTCTGCCCTTTTTGAGAACCTTCGGGATCGGTTTAGTACCCTTTTCCCCCTTAGGCCGGGGGTTCTTAACGGGCGAAGTCAAACGAGCCGAAGAGTATCCCGAAGGCGATTTTCGAAGAGGCGACCCCCGTTACCAAGGGGAAAACTTTGATCGGAACAGGCAAGCGGCACAAACCGTGCGAGACGTTGCGGAAGAACTAGCCAAAACCCCAGCGCAAATCGCCCTAGCCTGGGTGCTAGCTCAGGGCAACGACATTGTGCCCATCCCCGGCACCAAACGCCTCAAATATCTTGAAGAAAACTTGGGTGCGCTCGACGTGCATCTTAGCTCTGAACACCTCAAAAAGCTTGGCGAAGCCCTGGCTCCCGGTAAGGTTGCAGGTCCCCGCTACAGTCCCGCTATGCTGTCCATCGTCGATAGGTAAGGTTGCTAAACTGTTTGATGCGCACAGGAAGTTTTATAGTCAATCCCTCGACCCGCAAGCTGGGAGTTCTATAGTTATTGTGGCCGAACGGGAAGGAAAACTTGCCGGGTTACTGGGCTCGCCGCGGCACACGCCGCAGGCGCTGGCGGCCTTAAACTGCCTAGAGGTAGCGCTTGGGCTCTTCACCAGCCAAACAAGCCCACAATTCGACATATCCCTGAATGGGACTGGCTTTGATTTTTTGTAAAAGGACTTCTTCAATTTGAAAATACCCCACACTTTCGCTCATGTGGACTTCAAGAGAAATTGGTTTTGCCTCTCCTGCTCTTATTTTGACTTTTTCAATGGCCAAGGCACTGTATCGGTGAATGTCGCCCAATTTGGCTGTGGTCGCCAAGAGCATGGGAATACGAGCCCTTCCTTTTTCCATGTCACACCCATCAGCGACGAGAATTATCCCCGCTTCTAAAGAATGGATCGGGATCGAGGCCATGTGACCCATGATACATTCCATAGCCAAGGATCGAACAATTACTTTTTTTACTAAGTCATTAGGGTAGAGCTGATTAAGAATTCGTTCGAGAATGGGCTGGGCCAGCCAAATCCCCGTGTTCTCATGAAAGGCACGGCCAATTGACATACCGACATCATGTAAAAAGGTGGCCAAAATAATCGCGGTTAAACTATCCTCAAAAGTGGCAATTTGTTCACTTTCAAGCGAAAGTGGGATTCCCGCCTCATGAAGAATCAACGCCAACTTTACAGCGTTATAGGTGACTTTTCTCATGTGAACGGGGCCATGATCATTAAAGCCCAGCCTTTTGATGGCAACAACATTGGCGTATTCTTGAAGCGCCGCGATCTCGGAATCTTGTATTAAGAGTTCAAAGGCTTGAAGTGGCAGATCAACCAGTTTTGCTTTAATTTTGTCGTTGATTTTTAGCTCTTTAATAGAAGGCACAAAGCACCTCGCTAAACCCTCATGAGGAGCAAAGTTAAATCGTCACCCCTCGGTTGATCCCCTCGAAACTCCTTGAACTGCGAGGTGATTTCTTCGACAAGATTTTCTAGCTTTTCGTTGGCGTGTTTTGTGATGAGCTTTTCAAAACGTTTTACGCCAAACTCTTCATGGTTTTTGTTCTGCTGTTCGACAAAGCCATCAGAATAGACAACCAAGAGGTCTCCCGACTTAAGAACTCCTGTCTTGGGTTGCGGTACCAAATCGGGAACAAACCCTAAAAAGGGGTTCTCGGACGTAAAGGAATGCAAAACGCCGTCGCGGACTAAGCGAAAGTGACCATGCCCCATATCGTAAACCGTAAGAAGTTTTTCTTTTTCATGATACTCGATAAAAATTCCGGTGAGGTACTTTTCCATTTTAAAGGCTTGAAGCAAAAACCTGTTCGTATCTTGAATAAAGGGCTTAAACCCTGTGTTTTGATCGTAGTGCGAGAACATCCCCGCCAAGGCCGTCGTTACAAGACTGGCGGCAAGACCTTTACCCGAAACATCGCAAAGCATAAGCGCCCAGTGTGACTTGTGAACTTTTTGACAGGCGTAAAAATCTCCCCCTACCCCTTTTGCCATTTTGCACCAAGAGACGATTTTGAGTTCATCGCCTTCCCAATGAGAAGTTTCAGGAATTAAACTATTTTGAATATTTGTAGCGGTCTTGAGCTCACCCTGGTACGCGCGAAACATTTCGATCAGTAAGTCTTTTGAAGAGAACACTCCAGCAAAGGAACCTTCATCATTTTTTAAAAGATAGTAACAGTTACTTACCCCCGTGACCTCCGCTTCGACATGATTGGCAACCGACAAAATGTGAGTATCCCAATCAAAGTCCCGAGCAGGAATCATGAGGTCTTTGGCTAGACGTTTGCCTAAAACTTCACGACCATAGGCAACGCTGAGTTTAGCTTGAAACTGGCTGACGACAATAACACCGATCCCACGCTTTTTTTGATCGACAACGCCTAAAGCCCAGACCTCGGGGTAGAGTTTGAGTTCGTCCGCCAACTGACTGATGGTGACCGACTCATTAACAAAGTGAAACTGAGACGTTAAAGCGATGATGTAGGCCGGAGACGGTGGGGGTGGCGAAAAGTATCGTTGAATGATCGTTCCGTCCAATCCAAATCCCGATTCCTCGGATGTTTGAGCTAAAGGCATAGGGGACTCCTTGAGTTTTCGCTACGTCATAAGTGTTATCTGTCATTATTCAAAATCTGTTTAGAAATCGTGAAAACCACCCTCAAAATGTTAAAGGGCCTTTTAAAAGGACAAATTCAATTTTTCTTTTTTTCTGCTTGACATAAAAGGCCCGATTTTCTATATTGCCTATGTCCGTCCCGTTAGCTCAGTGGATAGAGCGAGCGCCTCCTAAGCGCTAGGTCGGACGTTCGATTCGTCTACGGGACAATACCCTTAGACTCGACGTCCGATAGGCTCATCGAGTTAAGGGAATGTTCAATGGGGTGGTAGCTCAGTTGGTTAGAGCGCCAGCCTGTCACGCTGGAGGCCGAGGGTTCGAGCCCCTTCCATCCCGTTGAAACCAACCTTGTAACAAAGCAAGGTTGGTTTTTTTTTGCCTTTTTCCTTTTAGGTTTGGAGCCTGCTTGCCTTAGACTTGCGGCTTTGAATCCGACTAAAGCCGCTAAAGGCTTTGTGGTCCAGGAATGGGATCGTGGTTTAACACCGAAACAGCCGAAGCATCATCGAGGGCGTAAACTCTTACCCCATCCATGGGGAGATCATTTACCGTCAAGGTCGAGTTTTGCAACGTATCCTTTGCCGTCGTACCCAACAGGCCTGAAACTGTGGTCGCGGTTACCGTCAAATGCGCAGTTGCCGTACCACCGGACAAATTAGCAACAATCACCGCTTTCTTTCCCGTGATAGCGGAAGTAATTTCAAAGGCCAAAAAGCTAGAGTTATCTGTCGTCACCGAAGTAATGGACGGCGTATTCCAGGCCCCGTACCCCGTTCTAAGGTGTGCCAAGGCGCTGTGCCACTGCCACAGGGAATCGGTGGTTGAAGCGAGGGTTTGTTCCGTGCTCCAATCAAAGGGTTGGCGCATATTGGTATCGGGACCGCTAACACTTCCTGGCATGGCAATTTCATTTCCGTAGTAAACAATGGGAATTCCCTGCCCCAACAAGTCTAAAGCTGCAGCCAAGAAAATTTTTGGTGCGTTGCCATTATAGGCAGTATAGGGTCTACTGGCCGCTAAATCATGGTTGGATTGAAATTCGCCCAGGTCCCCACCGGCGTTTTGTGCCGATGTACAATCTTGAACCATGTGTGAGGTTAAGCTACTGACGGCCGAAGCTCCGCCACTAGTAATAGCCGTGATGAGCAGATTCGGCCAAGTAAAGTCAAGAACGACGTTGAACTCGGGAGCACCTTGGTCATTGAGGTAGGTTAAATCGGTGGCCGTTTGGCTTGTCCCCGTATACCCCCACACTTCACCCATCATAAACTTAGCGGTGTTTGAGGGAAAAGCATCCAGAACATTGGCACGCAGGTTATCAAACCAAACGTGCGTCGCAGGCTGGTCGGCATACGTGTCGGGGGCCGTTCCTTCTAGCAAATACCGAGCCGCGTCCACGCGCATTCCGTCAAAGCCAAAGGCCATCCAACCTTTTACAACAGCCTGCATAGCCGCCGTAACCTGAGGGTTATTGTAATTCAAATCAGGCATGCCACTGCCAAAAATCCCATAATAGTAGCTACCGTTATCGTAGTGCCAAATATTACTGTCGGATCCTGGCCAAATAGAGGTATTGCTGGGGCCGGGATAACCAGGTACCGACGGCACCCAGGTATACCAGTCGCGGTGAAGCGCTGTCGTCGCAGAGGCTGAATCGATAAACCAGGGGTTTTGGTTGCTGGTATGATTGGGAACAAAGTCAAAAATCACACGGATGCCTTGTGCGTGTGCCGCGGTGATTAAATCGGACAAGTCTTGATTGGAACCATAAATTGCGGCCACGTCATTGTAGTCGGTGGTGTCATAGCCATGCTTGTTCGTACTCGAGGTGGTTAAAGACGACGCGGCAAATACCGGCGACAGCCACAGGGCGTTGACGCCTAAGTCGGTAAAGTAGTTACTTTTCAAGGCAGCCGTGATCCCTGCCAAGTTGCCTGTATTTCCTGAAGCATTCGTCGAGCCATTTTGAAAAGCACTCACCCAAATTTGATAAAT
>JAJXVP010000024.1:21701-24082 GCA_021782055.1 bacterium
GGGCGTTGACGCCTAAGTCGGTAAAGTAGTTACTTTTCAAGGCAGCCGTGATCCCTGCCAAGTTGCCTGTATTTCCTGAAGCATTCGTCGAGCCATTTTGAAAAGCACTCACCCAAATTTGATAAATGACAGTATTCTGGTGCCACCACCCTTCGGGTGAGTTCATGGCCACTGCAGGTGTTGCCGTCCCCCCGGGAACCGTTGAAGCGGGAGAGGCTGTAGGAGTACTGCCTGACACAGCACTAGTACAACCAAATAACCCTAGAGTCAGTAAAAGGGTTAAACCCAAACCCCAGGCTAAAGGCTTTTTGCGTTTTGGTTTCATCCTAAACTCCTTCTAAAAGAAACCGAAACAGACGTTTCTTGCCAGCCTTGAGCAAAAGGGCCCCTTGGTTAAAATGCTCCCCCTTAACTTGCGCTTCGAGAGAACTCACCTTTTCATCGCCCAAACTGACTCCGCCCTGAGTGATAAGCGTACGAGCTTCGCGTTTAGAAGGAGCCAACCCTGCTTCGACCAAAAGGTCAAGAACAAAAACACCCTCGGCTAAGCGTTGAGCACTAAACGGCGCCGAAGGGATAGCCGACAGATCACTTCCGTGTCCGCCGAACGCCGAACGAGCCGCTTCTTGGGCCTTCTCAGCCTCTTCTTTTCCATGAACGAGAGCTGTTACTTCCCAAGCCAGGCGCGCTTTGGCCTCGTTAATACGCTGATCCCGGTGAGCACAGAGTTGATCGATTTCATTAACCGGCAAAAAGGTGAAGATTTTGAAAAACTTGGCTACATCATCATCATGGACGTTTCGCCAGTATTGGTAGAACTCGAAAACAGGAGTTTTCTCGGCATCGAGGTAGACGGCACCTTTTTCGGTTTTTCCCATTTTTTTGCCGTCCGAAGTCGTCAACAAGGGGAAGGTCAACACAAAAACCTCTTCGCCGCGCATGCGCCGCGTCAAGTCAATTCCCGAAACCATGTTTCCCCACTGATCGTCGCCCCCTACTTGCAAGCGGACGCCAAACAGTTCATTCAGTTTCATAAAATCGTAGCTTTGTAAAATAATATAGTTGAACTCAATAAACGAAAGACCCGTCTCGTAGCGCATCTTGTAGGTTTCAAACGACATCATGCGGTTGACCGAAAAATGCACACCGACCTCGCGAAGCATCTGAAGGTAGTTCAGCTTGAGCAACCAGGCCGCATTGTCGGCCAGGCGAGCTTGTCCTGAAGCAAAGTCAAGAAAACGCCCCAGTTGTGAACGAAACCGTTGCGAGTGGTCTTCAATTTGTTCCTCGGTCAGCATCTTACGCATTTCGGTTTTTCCGGTCGGGTCACCGATACGACTCGTGCCGCCACCGATCAAGGCTACCGGCTGGTGACCTAACCGTTGAAGGTGCGCCATGGCCATGACGGGTACCAAATGCCCCACGGTGAGGCTAGGCCCCGTAGGGTCAAAACCGCAATAAAGCGGGACACTTTGGGTTTTTAGCAAACTATCTAACCCCGCTTCATCGGAACATTGCGCAAACAATCCGCGTTCTTTTAGTGTCTCTAACGCCGAGGCCATAAACCCTTCCTTGTCATGGAATAACAAAGCCGCATTATAGCCTGCACCCTCCCCCCTGACAAGCAAAGGAAAAGACTGCTACTCGGGACAGCTAAACGGGGTAACTTAGGCCAATTTGTTCACGAATGGCATCGAGTGTTTCCATAATTTCAAGCGTTTCGGCCAACGGCATCAAGGGGCTTTCGGTCTTACCTTCGCTCCAGCACCGAATGACTTCGGCAGCTTCTTCTCGGAGTCCATTACCCACATAGGGTTCATCATATTCTTCTAAGGTTCGCCCCTGCGAAAGAACCTTAAAAGAACTCGGGGCATAAAAAGGCGTTGCAATTTCTAGCCTGGCCTTGGTTCCGGTTAGGCTTAACCGCGTCGAGGTCGAAGCCGACAGCGTCGTCGTTAAAACGGCGTGAGCCCCCGAGGCGTATTGAAAAATCATCGACGTTTGAGCGTCAACACCCGTCATCGTGAAATCACCAACAGCGGTAATCTTTTGGGGTTTTCCTAAAAGTAGCGACGCAAACGAAACGGGGTAAATTCCTAAATCAAGGAGGGCACCGCCGCCCAGCCTCGGGTCAAAGAGGCGATGTTTTGGATCAGGAGCAAAGGTTTGGCCATGATCGGCCTGTAGCGTTACTAGGGTACCTAAGAGTCCTTCTGAGAGTAACTTTCTGACGCGCTGAACATGGGGTAAAAACCGTGTCCACATGGCTTCCATCAAAAAAACCTTTTGAGATCGAGCCAAAGATACCATCGCCCGGGCTTGAACGGCGTTCATCGCAAAAGGCTTCTCTACTAAAACAGATTTGCCTGCAGAAAGTGCCA
>JAJXVP010000217.1 GCA_021782055.1 bacterium
GGGAGCAAAAATAATCGCATTTCTTGTCTTTAACGCTAATAACGCTTTAAATATTGCCGTAGAAGTCGGGTTTGTCGTTGGGATGACACCGGCTAAAATCCCTACAGGTTCAACACTTTTGGTC
This sequence comes from bacterium, assembly GCA_021782055.1. The sequence goes on from JAJXVP010000217.1 coordinate 125, forward strand.
CAGCCCCCTGCTTCATCGCGTTCAAGAATTCCACAAGTTATTTCGTTACGATACTTGTTGTAAATCAATTCAGAAGCAAAATGATTCTTGATGACTTTATCTTCTACTACCCCCATCCCAGTTTCTTTCACGGCCATTTGGGCCAAAGGGATTCGTGCCCGATTGGCCGCCAAGGCTGCTGAACGAAAGATTTCATCGACTTGAGCCTGAGAAAATTGGGCATAAGTTTGTTGTGCAACTTTCACTTGAAGCATCAAAGCTTCAAGATCAAATGGGGCCTCTAAAGTAGGTGATTTCATAGCCTGCTCCTTATTTCATAATCATTATATCGATATATCTTGAACTTATTATGAGGAGGCTAAGAGTTTACGACAAGTTAACCTGCTATATTCATAACAGGTTTATCTATAAATTTTTGATTATTTCAAATCTTCAATGGCTGTAATCTTTCGTAATACAGCAAATTCTGCGGAAATTCGCTGGCGAATAAAGCCGGCAATTTCATCTGCTTTTCGGGCATCCAGTTCGATTTGATCTGACGAATCTCGTAACCTAATCGCGGCACTTTGATTTCCCTCGGCAACACCCTGAACCGCAGTGAGGGCTTGGCGAAGCAATTTTGTCTCGTCTTGAAGTGGTTCAACAGCTCCTGCGATGCGCCGTATGGCTTGATGTGCATCATCAGCTTTTTTCTGGATTTCTTCAAAAACTTTTTTGGTGGCGGCCCCAGCTTTTTTAGCACCTTCCAAGCGACTTACACCAGTTTGAATTTGTTGCGTTACAGAATCAATATCCTTTTGAAGTGACGAAACACGTCCTTGAATATCACTCACCGCCTTTTGACTATTTTCGGCCAAGCGTCTTACTTCCAGCGCGACGACGGCGAAACCATGTCCTTGTATTCCAGCTCTAGCCGCTTGAATGGAGGCGTTGATGGAAAGAATATTGGTCTGATCAGCAAAGTCTTTGATCATTTGAACGACTTCATCAATTTGACGCGAGCGTTCCTGGAGGGTTTCGCTGGTTTGGGCAACGTAGTCCATGGTTTGTGTCACAGCTTGAAGGGCCTGAGAAATTTCTGTTAAAGAAACCTCTCCCGCTCCTACAGCCTGAACAGCGGTTTGGACCTGAGCTAAACTTTGCCGAGACTCCTCGTGAATGCTCATCACAGCACCTTGAAAATTATCGACAACATTCTGAGTCTCTTCGACGCGACGATGCTCTGCGAGGGCCCCTGAAGCGACGGATTCGCCCTGTTCTTTCACAGAATTGAGCTCAAGGAGGGTTTTTCCAGAAATTTCTGTTAAATGGCTTGTATAAGGAAGTAACTTCGTCAAACTCGAAGAGATATCCGCAATATTCGAACGTAAACAGTTGAGTTCCCCATTATAGGTGATGATCGTTAGCCCTTTCTCAGAGGCTTCATTGATCAAAGTCACTAGGTCTGGAGTAAAGCAATAGGTGGCAATACCCGTGTATCCGTCTCGAATTAAACTCTCAAAAAGCGGCCGCATGGTTCTTTCTGAGAGATCAATTTGAGGAACTCCCTGCGCGTCGGGAACTCGAGGAGGAACAATGACCTTGACTTCGCCCCCTAGGGGCCGGAGTTCTTCGTTGGCGGCTTTGGCCCCGGCATTGATTTGAAGCCAAAAATCATTGACATCCAAACTGATAACGGCAATTTTGAGGTTTTTGTTTGACTTCATCTTCGGTTTAACCCGACGAGACGCTCGGGCCGCAGACTCAACCCACCCCCGACCTTCTTGCCAATATTCTCCCAGAGTGTTGGCATCAATAAACTCCATCGGGGGAACCAATTGAATCGTTTCAGGAACCCATCCTTCCACAACATGTTGAAAAATACGAATGGAAGGATCACGACCTTGAGCATAAGGATCTTGGTGAAGCACCGCCGAGATGATTCCTGAGGCGACAAAGGAAGTCATGTCTGGAGTTAAATCATGCACCACAATTTTTACCTTACCGGCCAAATTGTTCAATTTCAAAAGTGGTACGAGGGAACTGATGTGGGTTGGTTCAGTTAAATAGAGGCCTTGAAGGTCTGTCGTATTGTTCAAAATCTCTTTCAAGGCTTCTTGGGCCAAATGAGAGTCCTCATTAACTTGAGCGACTTTAAGGACAGAAATGTTAGGGTAATGCTCTGCTAGCTCTTCAAGAAACCCTTTTGTCCGCATGCCAGGAACACCATTGGCAATAGGGTTATCACTAATCACGGCAACACGTCCTTGACCGACTAACGTCGCCATTTTTTGAGCACAAGCGATACCTTCTTTCGTGGAATCTGGTCCATAAAAAGCAATTCTCTTTAAAGGCTCTCGGGATAACGCTCGGTAGTCTAATAAGCAGGTATCTACAGCATTTTCCAAGAGTTTCAACACATCTTGTTCCACAACATGAGCTCCTGACCAGACTAATTGGTCCGAAGGAGGAGCGGCATGAAAGGTTAAATCTCCTTGGCCCATTCTGAGAATGCCGTACCGCAGGGAGTCCAATTTGACCAAAACTTCTTTTCGAATTCTCGTTTCAGTACGGCGAGACTTTAGAGTGCTCGCAAGACTCAGCGCCATCAAAATAACCATTCCCACGAAAAGAACTGACAAAATACTAACCAAGGCACCCCATATCAACAAACCCAAAAACAAAGTCAGGTTTAGAAAACTCAATATGACAGCGTAAACAAAATGATTTCTATTCAAGAAATTGAGCTTTTTCACAGCTTTTTCCTCAGTTCATTTCTTAAAGGTGATATGGGATTATGTTCAATTATCTAAAGTAAGTTGTCAAGTTGTTGTCAATTTATTGACCAGTTCTATCCCAACCCATAAAAAGCCACCTGAATTCCATTTTTTCCCGAACGTTTGACCTGATAAAGCGCTTCATCGGCTTGCTTCAAAAGATCTTCAGACCTCACGTTTGTGCCAGGTTGGGTGACCGCGATCCCCACCGAACATGATAAGGTTGGTTGAGGAGGTGTGATGGGTCGACCTAAAAATTGGCTGAGTTGTTTGTGAAGATCCTGGCCTTCGGCGTAGACTGAGAAAAATCGTTCGGCAACTCGTAAGGCCCCCTCTTCGGTCGTCTCAGGAAGGAGCAAAACAAATTCATCGCCGCCAAAGCGAGCCGCCACATCACAGCTTCGGATGAGGCTTAACAACAAGGCTCCGACAAATTTCAAGATCACATCACCTGCCGCATGCCCAAAAAGGTCATTATAAGATTTGAAGTGATCGAGATCCCAAAACAGTAAGGCTAACCCTGTCCCAGAAGACGGGTAGCGCTGAAACCGATGGATTTCTGCTTCAAGTTTTTGCATTAGAAACTGTCGGTTATAAAGACCTGTCAAACTATCATGATTGGCTTGTTCGTATAGTCTTAAGTTTTTTTCCTCAACTTTCCGGGCAAATTCTGCTATTTCTCTATCTTGCTCGCATTTATCTAAGGCGGTAGCCAGTAAACGGCTGGCAAGCCCCAAAGCCCTAAAATCTTTGGCTGTTAAAGCTCCCTTGATTGTCCCGTAAAAGAATTGCCATTGCGAGGAACGATGCGCTGAAGTGACAATTTGAACTACAGAAGAAAACTTCGAGCCTTGAGCTTTACCGCTGGTGTCGGCTTGACGCCAAAAATCCCCTTGTTCAAAGACCTCATCCAGGTAAATTGTTAAGGATTTTTCTTCTAAAGGACTCCAGGCATCTGGCTGACGTTGGGCCCAAACCTTGCCTCGTCGAAAATAGCGTCGTACGCAGGAAACATCCAAAGAAAAGCCTAAATGAATGATGTCGAGAACTTGATTTAATAAATCTCGGGTAGCCAATTTATGCTGGACAACATTTTGGATTGCATTTATAAAATTGAATTCCTGTACCCGCTGTTGCCAATCGGTTAACGCATGTGAAATTTCTACAGCTTCAGCCAAGAGTCGAAAGTCTAGGACAGGTCGAGGATGTGGCATCAATTTTGTTAAGAAGCCCCCCTCAGACCAAGAATTAAAAAAAGTCTCCCAGGACAATTGAGCCTGCTGGATAGCCCTTTGCGCCATGGATTTTAAAGTCCCCGTGAGCGGGAGTCCCCATTGTTGGGCCATTTGAAAATATTCTGTGTAATACAACGGAAGCCAAAAAAGATTTGAGGGTGGTAAGCCTTTCAAGACTTGCCGAGCTTTTTTTAAACTTTTTTGGGCTAAGGAATAGTTTTTACGAACTTGAGCTTCATGGGCCATCACGAGAAAGTAAAAAAAGTTCTCTTGCTGGTATGTGGTCGGAGGCAAGTTAGTCCCACCAGCGGGGGCATCCCTGAACAAACGCTGAAATAGCCTTATAAAACGTGGGCTTTGAACGTGAGCGTAAGCCAAAGCCAGCAAAATCTCAATTTCTCTTTGAGAATGATACGATAAAGTTTCAATAGGATTATCATGAAGAAGTTTTTGTAATTCTTCCAGATAAAGGACAGCTTGCTCAAAATGCCGGCAGTAAAGGTACAAGATGCCTAAATTGGCAAGAGCCATGGCACTTTCCTCAAAACTTCTCGCTCGAGCGGCCGTCCCATAGGCTCGTCGAAAGTAGGTTTCTGCAAGACGGAATCGACCTACTTTAAGGTTAAAATAACCAAAACCATTTTGTAGCTGGGCCAATTTAAGTGTACTACCGAAAAATTGAAATAACCTCTCGGCTTTTCGCGTGAAGGTAGCTACCGGTGAGAAATCTAAGTGGGCCATGTGGACTAAAGCTTGAGCGTGGTAGACCTCAGCCAAACGAAAAATATTGTCCAGTTTTTTAGCCAATTTCTCGGCTTTGTGCAGGTAGGACTCAACTGTGGACCATTCGTTTTGAGCATTATAACGGTCAGGCCTCGATAACCAATACGATAAAGTATTTGTCCACCCCAGCCCCGAGGCTTCGGTTA
>JAJXVP010000218.1 GCA_021782055.1 bacterium
CGTGTTGCTTTGGCTGAAGCCGAGGGAACTCAAGCCTGAGGGCGAACCAGAAGGGAGTGATGACGCCGCTTAGGCGGCGTCTCTTTTTGCCGAACAGGAGGCGTGAACCATGGCAGAGCAACAGGCTCCCGTTTGGGATCCTCGTGAAATCGACGAGCTTCAGCTTGTGTACATGAAAGATCTGATCCGCTGTAAAGACGGCTTCAGTGTTTTTACATCCCTGGCGTATGCTCATTATCTTGTCAACAATCCGGGACTGACGTCTGATAACTATCCGGTCTTCTTTCAGCTGATCGAAGCGGCCAACCGCTGGGTCATCGATACTCTAACCGGCGACAAAGATCCCGCCCGTTTTCTAGGCAATATTCAGCCCAACGGATGGATGCTCAAAGAATCCTTTCGCTTCTTGACCGTTTGGAAAAGCGGTGGCGTCTACCCCAAAGCACTTTTAATGATCCTGGGGCTTTTGTACCAGTCCTATTCTAATCCTGAAGAAGGCTATAGGATGTACGGCTTAAATGTTAACGATGTGAACAATTTGGGTAAGCACTTGGACAAGTCCAAAGATCAAATGGATCCTCAGAACAGAATTATCCTGACTATCCTTGATCGCGTTGCGAGTCTGATTGAGCCGCAAAGGCCCGTACCCACCGAGGCCATCCGCGATGTTGCCCTTCAGGCTAACAATATACGGGGCAAGTTCCTGGATATGACAAAACAGCTAGCCGAAGCAATACCCGATGTGCTTTTGGTGAAAGAGGATTTTTCAGCAACAGAAATTGCTCCCAAAGTCCCCCCGTTGAACATCTAATAGGGCACCATAAATCGGATTAATATTGGAGCCTTCTTCGTGGAGACAAGCCCTGAGCTAAAAAAGCAGGATGTTATAAATAACTGCTACATCCTTCAAAAACGGGTTATGGAGGATGTCTTTGCCGAGTACTGGGAGGCGACTGCCATCTTCTCGGCACAGACTTTCCTCCTCCGTTTTTTGAAGATGGAGGCTTTTTCTCCGGAGCTTATCAATAACTTTTATGCCGAGTCAATTAAAGCTGTGTCCTTGCGCCATGCGGCACTTCTACCAACCCTCGAAATTGATCGTCACAAAGGACGCGTGTACGTAGCCAGCGACGGTTCCGGATACGTATCGCTACCTCATCTGCTTCAAGAGGGTCTGAAACTTCCTTTGTTGCACGTGGTCACCATAGGTCTACTTCTCCTTCAAGCCCTGGATCTCTGGTTAGAAAAGGTGGGAACCTATAGCCGTCTCGAACCATCAGCCTTGTACGGCCGAAAAAACGGACCAAAATTGAAGGAACTTCGCCTTTTGAGCCCAGGTTATGGAACGCTAGTGCCCTCCACTCAAGCTAGCGAACGCCAAACGATCCCTGAATCGGTTCGCCATTGGGGGGCTCTCATTGTTTACCTCCTAACCTTCGAGACTCAGACAAACGAGATCAACTTACTGTGGCTGACCACTACACTCCGGCAGCGGAGAGTTCCAGAGGCGGTGATAGCCATTTTGTTAAAGACGCAACGTCACTCACCAGCCTTGCGGTACCAGACGTGGAACGAACTCCGTGCCGAATGGGAACCTATTGCTAAAGAGCTTCAATGGTATACAACCTCCGAAGGAAGCCTCGCTGACCCGTTGTTGGTAGGCGCCGGCTTAAAAACCACGTTTATCCCTGAAAAAATGGTTGAAGGAATCTCTGCTGATGACGCCCAGCGGCTCTATCCGCAACGTCTGGACAATAGCGACGAGGCTCTCCGCAGTCTGTCCCCTTTTATTCAAGACAACTTGACCTTTACCCCAGAGGATCTTTTAGATTTTGCCTTGCGCAAGGACCTATTCCATCCAGGAAGCGAAACTTTAACCTTGTGGCAAAAACCCAAAGCTACGAGTAAAACCTCAACAACACTTTCGGCCCGTTCTCGGCCCTCGCTTCAGTCGCTACCTACCGAGACCTTACAAGCTGAGGAACCGCAAATGGCGGCCTATGAAGCGGGGTCTGCAACTGAGCCCTCGGCCGCAGACAAAATTCCCTGGTATTCTGAAAGCGGTTCAGTGTCTTTGGTTTTACAAAGACTTACCAATGATTGGCGAAAAGCGGCTGTACAAACTGGCTCGTTGCGGTTTATCGAAGAGCCCCATCGTTCTAGCCCTATAGGCCCTTTTTTGCTTAGTCTGAAAACTAAGGCCCTCTACCTTGAACTTCCTGACCAGGTCGTTCAGGGGACCTTAGAGCAATTTCAAGCATTTTTAGACACCGGCTGGGAACGTCAAGCCTCCGATCGGTCCCCCTCGTACGTTCGCCGTCTACGCCAAAGGTGGAAAGCTCAAAGAAGGACTGAAATTAATGAAGTCAGTCTTGTTGACCAGTTGACGGCTCTGGGAACAAAAGCAACCCCTTTGGTTGTAGTTCTCCATCAGGCGCAAAAACTCTCTCGGGTTGTACACGACGTGCTTTTAGCCATGAGGCTACGCGAACAAGGCTCGGCGTTCTGTGTTTTTGCCTTTTTTGTACCGGAAGAAACCCCTGAATGGCATGTCTTGCACCAACTTCCTTTGAAATTGCCCAAAAAAGATTGATCAAAAACCTTGCCCAAAGGTTATAAAAAAACGGTATGCCTCTGGACGTCGTAAGACAGGCATACCGTTGCGTTGGCGATTCATCTCGCTCCCTTTCTTTATCGGCGTCGGCAAGGTAATCTTAAAGAAAAAAACAAAAAAATTAAAAGATTTCATTTTTATTAAGAAATAGACTTTCCTCGAGTTCCTTCGCAACCTCCACAAGCGACGAAAGGGTAACGATTGTCTCCTTGAGGCGAGCCAGAGAGCGTGGCCCGGGAAAGGTTTCCCACGTTCGTACAGCGGCTTTCGTCAAAAAGGACCAAGTAGAGTCACCCCAGGCTCGCCGCAGTACCGAGACAGCGGATTCCCAGGCCTGGCGAAACTCGAGGGTAATATCATAAGTACCCTTCGGCGGCCAGCACTCTAGCAACGAGTTGATCGCTGACTGTACCCCTGGAACAAAAAAGTTTATTTGATTCCAGTTATCTTTCTGCCAAGGTGCAAAGTTGCTAGCGAGTTTCGGGTCTGTACCAGCTGTAGACCCTTTATACTCTCGGGGTGTTTCTTCACTAGCCCGTTCAAAAGGCCGTTTAAGCCCCCTAATCACCGAACCAGTGGTACTCAGGTTCCAAACGGCTACGTTGGGGTGTTTGGCAACTTCATTTTCGAGCCAAGCCCGGTAAAGGTCCATACGGATATCTGAACGCACCGGACCAGAGATCCCCTCCCGCCAAGTTAACATCGTATCGCTTAGCATTCGAAATCCCAAGGTTTCAGCAGGTTTTAGGCGAGAAGCTTCGCGTAAAAAGCCTTCTTCGAAATGGCTACCTTGCGCATGAGTTCCGCCCGAATACCCCAGATCCAATCCGGCAAACCAAATTTCACCTGCCTCTAGGTACAGGGCGAAAGACCAAGCCATCGTGGCAACCGACCCCCCACTGGGCAGAGGATCACTTACGAAGCCCGCTTGTTGTTCCCAACCCCGCAAAAAGGGTACCTGACACGCTGCCACATAGGTTTGCTGGGGCCAACGAAAAACCCTTGGCGAGGCCGACAAATCTGTAATGAGGCGGGTAGTAGACTCAACACCACCATCCAGATGTCGCGAATTCCAGTATTGCCCATCACCCACGGTGACAAAGTCAGCCACCAACCCGTGGCGAAACAGAACGGAATACGCCGTGTCAACCGCTATCAAAAGATACCGGGACCGGTACTGACGCAAGAAACGAAGGGAGGCTGTTAGGGAAGGCCCCGCGGCCGCGATCACTACAGCCCGGCCTTTTCCTTGACTTTTGAGTGCCCTAAGTGGCTTCCAGCCCGAAACAAGACGATTTCGAGCGTGATTCCTTAACCAAAGTGAAGCGAAACGTGCCAGAGTATCCTCATTGACCCGAGCTTGTGCCTGAGTGGTCCGCCGACAATCTTCCCACTGTGCGATCCAGTCAGGAAAAACCTCACCAACACAGCGAAGTTGATGAACCCCTACCTGACGAAACGTAAACTGAACCCAAAGGTCGCGTTGACAAGGGTCACCCCCAATAGATAACAGCAAATGAGGATGCTCGAACACCGACGAAAGATCCGAGGCACTTAAACTGAGTAAAAACACCCGAGGATCGGGTTCGACAATCAAAAGGGGTAAATCAGGAGCCTTCCGAACTAAAGAAACCGCCGCATACCCTAAACCCCAACCAACGAGGACAAACGCATCCCAGTCAGGTTGAATTTCTGGCAAAGCACGTTCGGCATCACGCCGGGGCTGATAGGCACTGTAGGCCAGTCGGCCGCCATAAATTAGGGTAGGTTCCTGAGACCGGGAGGGCGACAACTGAGGCTCCGGAACTGGCAAAGAAGCCATCGCTGTCAAATCCGCATATAACGTGGGGAACCGTTTTTGTAACGCCCTCAAGTTGGCCGAAAAAAAACTCATTTCATTTCAGATCCAACACAACTTTTGTTCCCGGAGTTAGTGGCGTTCCAGGAGTCGGTTCTTGGTGAACAACCCAGCCATCTCCGTGAATTTCAACTTGTAACCCCGGCTGATCCAGTAAGGGCAAAAGTGTCCGTTTTGCTAAGCCCTTTAAATCAGGCATAGTTTGTCCGACCGTCAAAACAGGTGGTGCCGACAACCGGATTGTCGGTGATTGTTGGACTACAGGTTCACCGTCTTTGGGAATTCCTTCCAAACGAATTAAGCGTTCCGCCATTTGTTTAGCCAAAGGAGAGGCAATCACCCCACCCAAGTAGCCTTTCGGACCCAACGGATCATTAATGGTAACATAGATCACATACCGAGGGTGATCCGCCGGTAAAAACAACATGGTTGAACACGTATAATTGGTTTCAGAGTATGTCCCGGTTTTGGGGTCATACTCTTGAGCTGTTCCGGTTTTTCCCGCCAACTCAATTCCATCAATTCGAGCCCTGTGAGCTG
>JAJXVP010000219.1 GCA_021782055.1 bacterium
TTATCAAAAATGTTCGACCATTATAAGGATTACCCCCTTCTTGGACAAGGGAGCCCTAACGACTGACAGGGGAAATCCTAAAAAAAACGATGAGAAAACGGTTAAGGTTGAACAACAGGAACTATTTTTAACCGATCCCAAGGTTTGGGGGCTCGAAAAAAGTCTTTTTGAACGGTAATTTCTGCGGTGACGGGAGCTGTTGTAGACAACAATTTCAGTTCACCCAAATCTTTATCATCCTTGGGATCTCTAAAGGAAAAGACTTCACCAGCTTCTAACTTCAACGAGGGTAATAGCCAAATCGTAACTTTTTTATCCCCAAGTATACTGACGATCATACCGTCGTAGACTTTATTATTCACATTCACAAGGGCTGCCCAGCCTGCATTATACTCCGCGATAACTTTTTCCTGGTTAGTCAGCTGGCCTTGTAACTGAGCCACTTGAGCTTTTTGAGCCGCAATTTCTGCGTCTTTAGCCGCAAGAACCTGCGCCGTAGAGGCAAGTAGGCGTTCATAGCCCTGAAAAGTTTCCGCTTGGAGGACATCTAAAGATCGTAAAATACCAGGAACACTATTTTCAAAGGGAATATTTTTGAGAATTGCCATCAAACGGTGCAACTGGGCAACTTCATTACCTTGCGCTACCCGTTGAGTAGGCAGTACGGCTCCGTCTTGCGCCAAAGGTGCCGGCAAGGGGGGGATTTCAAAACTCTGTGTCAAATTTTCATAAGCCTTCGTGATGACCTGAACATCCTCGGGTAAGGCTTTGGGATTATATTTTAAAATCAGCTTGGCGATTTCTTCGGCGTGACGTCGGCGAAGAGCAGAAAGGTACTCCGCATGGGCTCTTCGAATTCGTTCGAGATTGAGTTCGTTGGCCTGTGACATCGTTTGAATACGGTCTTGATAATAGCTTTTGAGTTTAGACATTTCTATGTCAAACAACTTTTGCTGAGAACTAAGACGTTCTTCGTTTTCTTTGTTCATCTTGCCGATACGATTGTCATAGCTATCTATTTTTTTCTGTAAGTCTTTAGCTTGCTCTTCCAACGGTTTTAACTGAGCACTAGCTAAGGCAGTCGCATGAGCTAACTGTTCAGCCATTCTTTCTTTAACTAGTTCTTGTTTCTTCTGAAGTGCATCTGGAGGCAAACTAGAAACACTAAGCATATCTAATTGGGTACTCGCATCTTGTCGGATGTGTTCCTCGTCATCAGATAGCTTTTGCTTAATGATGGCAATTTGGTTCTTAGTATCTGAGAGATCATTTTGATTCTTTTTCACGCTATCAAATAAGTCTCTCAAGTTCAAATCATTAAATTGACCAATTTGTACAGTTTTTTGCTGATTGGCTTGATCTGAGACCAAAGTCGCAACGACCGCTCCAACGACCATGACGAGAAAAAAACTTATCGTCACGATCGGGATGGTGAAGCTTTTATTTTTAGCCGTTTTGGCAAATTCGAGTTCTAAGTTAAAAACTTCTTCACGGCTATCCGATTCGATAGGCTGGCTGAGAAAGTGATCTTTCGTCCCTCGGACGATATCTTTTATTTGCTGGTCATTGTCCATACACCATTCCAATATTGAGGAGGTTCAGCCCCGGTTATTCTTTCTAAGAACACACTTGCCGCTTCTAGACCACAACTTTTAAAGGCATCTTCCGCGAGTCTCCAATCACCCTCGTAATACGCTCGGAGAGCCTTTCCGTAGTGCGCAAAACTAGTCTTGAGCTCTTCATCAATGTTTCGCCGTAAAACTGGCCAAAAGATTTTTTTACCTTCAGTTTTCCCTTTGACTTGCACCATATCGAGTTCCAGGAAGTAATAATCACCAGTATCTGCTTCTACTTCATTTTTAATAAACTCTGAAACGATGACCGGTACCCGGTAAATGCGGGTTAATCCCTCCAAGCGTGAAGCAGAGTTAACGTTGTCGCCAATGACAGTATTGGTCATACGGACATAGGAGCCGATGTTGCCATAAAAAACTTCGCCACCGTCAATTCCTACACCGACTTCAATCATGACCGCTTTGAAAACTCGTTCTTCTTCAGGAGTTAAATTTCCACGTTCCAAAATCAGGTCGCCACGTTTTTGCATCATCACTTTACGAAGCTCTTCAGCTACGGCTTGAATTTCATACGCGGCTTGTACTGATTTCAAGGCGCGCTGTTCCCGTGCTCCTTCAATTGTGCCAAAGACGGCTAAAAGCGCATCTCCGATGATGGATCCGACAATACCATCACGATTTTGAATGTGCCGAATCGCTTTATCATAATGAAGGTTGAGAAGTTTGATGATGTCATTTCCCAAGGTCTCCGTCATGTAGGTAAAACCTTTTATATCGGTAAAGAGTATTGTCAGCTCTTGTTTTTGACCTTCCAGGCGAATTTGGCGTTCTTTGTACGCTCGATAGGCGACGTCCTGCGTGACAAACTTTCGGAAAATATTCATGAGGTTCTGAATGGTCGCTGAAAGGGAGTTAAACGACAAACCTAAGTAAGTAATATCATCATTGGGGGCCCCTTTAAGTTCTATCATAGAGAGCTCTTGGGTCTGCTGCATCCGCATCAGACTATTGGTAATGTGGTTCACATATCGGAACAAGCGTTTGAGAACCATAATTGACAAGAATAGCGTGATAGCTGTCAGAACGAGAATTAAGAAACCTATGCTGTAGAAAATGGTCCAACTTGCGGCAAGAAACACTTCTTTATCTTCTGCACGAACAAGAAAGGACTTCCAACCGGCATGATACTTGTAGTAGCCAAAAAAGGTTCTCCCCTCAGCCTCAAACGTAAGAGGACCTTCAACTTTTCCTTGCTTTTGGAGTTCCAAAAGATGGTTCAGCGCCAGTTGATCTGGGAATGTTGTCCATTTTAAAGTTGGTGAAGCAAAATACAGGAAGGAACCATCTTCTCTGACCCCGAAGGCCATGGAGTTCTCTCTGGTTAAGCTTGGTAAGGCAGATTGAATCAGAGTTTTTTGACTGTCAGGCAAATTTTTGTTGTACGAATACACATCAAACTGTGTACTCGCTGTAATATAGTTTTCTTTTAACTCTTTGACCAAAAGTTCGTTCATGAGTTTGACTTGTTGGGCACGGTTCAAAATCAAATTGATATAATTGGTCGTAAAGTTTGAAACGAGAAGAAAGAAAACAAAAAGAACGGCAATTTTCCCATATAGGGGAATCACACGGGTCGACCCAACTTTATGAAAAAATCCGGACTTTTGAACGGCCATTCCGGCCCCCTTGAAACTTGACTTTCTTACCTATGGTATCGCCCTGGCGATGAATTTTCAAGAAAAATTCTCAAAGTTTTCTAAAAAATAAGTTTTTTCATCAATTTCTGACTTCTGGAAAAATTCTTTTTTTTAGGATAAAACTGAACTTAAGGAAAGTTGTATGAGTGACCGTCCGCTTTTTGATTTGCAAGGGCTCTCCGAGCCTGACGCCAAAGACTATATTGCCTCTCTTGAGACGCATTACCAACAGGTTCTGGCTGAATTAGCAAAACTTGAGCTCGATCTCACACTCTGGAATCAACGCGTTCAAACCGCTGAACAATCCGGCAAACCAGAACTCGCCGACCAAGCCCGAGCACAAGTCAGCCATTTCCTGACCACTCAAGCCGAGCTTCAGAATGAAGCGGAAGAGTTTCGCGGGGGATTAGAGAAACTTAAACAAGATTTAAAACTGTTACCCCTGACTCAGAGGACCGTTGATCCTGAACTTTTATTGTCTACAATTGAAAAATTGGCTGGACCTACAGATCAAATCACCCCACTCGCTCGAAAAGCTGAAGCAGAAGAAGCTTTAGCCGCACTGAAAGAACGGCTAAAGCAAGAAAAGAACCGTTAGTGATAAGCTTGAATCGTTTGAAGGATCAGTTGACGTAACTCCTCTTCGAGTTCTGAGGAAGCCTCAACAAATAACTTCAAAAGGTGCGAGTGGGGAATGGGCCCATCGAGAACGAGGATAGGGGTCGGACTGATATGCAATTCTTCATCCTCAGACCAGACTCCCGTGTAAATGGCGCCTTTCTCTTGTTCCCATGTTAAGGCATGGCTAGGCTCACCAGCTTTCAAGATAACCAATTGAAAGCCGGTAAGACGGCCCCCTCTCTCGGTGTACCAAACGTACAGATGAAGCACCTCATCTGAAAAAAATCGACGAAACACACCCTCTTCTTGGCGAATGCCAAGGTATTCTTTGAGCATAGGCTTTAAGGTAAATTATCCACGACAGAAGTACCTAAATCGGCTCCTAACTGATGAAATGCTGAAGTTTCTGCTTCCGAAAGCGAGGCACCTACCCCCCAACGGGTTCGTGTAACGCTATACAACAACCGAGCTGTGGCAGTTTCTTCCACCTTAACGGTTCCGGTTACCCTCGCCGTCACCATGTCCCCATCTTTGCCAGTTTGCTCGACACGAAACTCACCCCAAGCTACACGAGGAGTTCGGGGGGAACGGCTGACTAAAAGGCGAAAGGCTTTTTCCTCAGAGGCCCCTTCTAGACCTTCCGAAGAAACCGTATGAAGTTGAAAACCCGCTTTCGTCATGACCTCAGTCCAGCCACTCGACGCATCGGCTTGGGGGCAGGCCCAAGCTATGGGGTATTTTAAAGCGGCAGAAACTACCCGGTATTCTATGTTGACGCGGGTTTTTCCCACCGCATCCTCTAAAGCATCTACCGGAGTTCGAGATTCATAGGGGACTTGGGACAAACGGTCTAAAAAAGGACCGGCGTCTAGCACGACGATCAGTTCAGCCTGGCCAGCAAAATCAGGAGCTGGCAGGTGACACAGGGCAATTCCATCACTTCCCGTCGTTTCGGGAACGCTACGAAGAACCAAATGCCCATTCTGCCTGACTTTGTAATTAAACCGCAAGGAAGCTCCAGCTATGGGTACAGCTTCAGCGCCACTGCCTCGGACGAGCTTCACAGCAAAAGGCTGTGCAAAAGGCTGTCCGACGACCGTTGAACTGGGG
>JAJXVP010000220.1:0-2891 GCA_021782055.1 bacterium
TTCTTCAGCGTCAGGGTTGGCAGGTGACCCTTTGGGAAAAGAACCCCGAAATCGGCGGTAGGGCCCGCCTGTGGAGCCAGGGTGGTTACCACTTTGACATGGGCCCTTCTTGGTACCTCATGCCCGAAGTCTTTGAACGCTTTTTTGCGCTGTTTGGGAAAGCCCCAGAATCGTACTATGGTCTGACAAAATTACAAAACCAGTACAAGGTTTTTTTTGAAGGTCTTCCTTCTGTTACGGTGACGGATGACCTTAAAGCCACCAAAGAACTCTTTGAGAGTTTTGAACGGGGAGGCGCAGCCAAACTTGAGCAGTTCCTCGCCGAAGCGAAGCTGAAGTATGACACCGCCATGAGTGGCTTTTTATACAAAGATTACCGTCACCTTGGCGACTTTCTGAATTGGACGGTGCTGACGAAAGGCCCGGGGTTGGGCTTAACGGGGTCACTCGACAAGTTTGTCGCCAAGCGGTTTAACGACCGCCGTTCCCGCCAAATTTTGGAATACGCCATGGTGTTTCTTGGTTCAAGCCCCGCCAACGCTCCAGCTTTGTATTCGTTGTTGAGCCATGTAGACTTGAACTTGGGGGTTTGGTTTCCTCAGGGAGGAATGAACGGTGTGGCCCAAGGGCTTGCCCGACTCTTTGTCGAGGCAGGGGGAACTTTGGTGACTCAAAAAGAAGCTGTAGGTTTAACCGTCCGCAACGGCCGGGTCGAACGGGTTAAAAGCGCTGACGGTGAAGAAAAACCCGTCGACCTCGTCGTGAACACTGCCGACTACGCCTGGAGCGAAACCACACTTTTACAGCCCCAGTGGCAAACCTACCCCGTCGCTTACTGGAACCAGCGCGTGTTGGCTCCCAGTATGTTCTTGGCCTTTCTCGGGGTCCGCAAGTGCCTTCCTGACCTCGAGCATCACAACCTGTACTTTAGTGCCGATTGGAACCAACACTTTAAAAGTATCTTTGAGACTCCTGCTTGGCCGCAAAATCCCTGCTTCTACCTTTCGGCCATCACAAAAACTGACCCCGCTATGGCACCAGCTGGTGCCGAAAACCTCTTCTTGCTTATTCCTGCTGCAAGCGGCCTTCCTGACGATGATGAATTTAGGAGCGACTACCTCGACAAGGCCTTGCGCCATGTCGAGGCGGTCACTCAGACGAGTTTCCGCGACAGCATAGAAGTGCAAAGAGTCTTTTCGCAACGAGATTTTCAGGCCGACTACCACGCCTGGAAGGGCACAGGCTTGGGCTTGGCCCACACCCTCTTTCAGACGGCGATTTTTCGCCCAGCCCGACGTAGCCGCAAAGTGGGCAACCTGTTTTATACTGGGCAGTACACGCATCCCGGCGTTGGTGTTCCCATGACTCTCATTTCAGCTCAAGTCACGGCTCAAGTGATCGAAAGGAGCCTGAAGCCATGAGCCCCGTTCCCGATCCCCAACAGCAATTGTTTCGCAAAGGGAGTCGAACCTACTTTTTTTCGAGCCTGTTTTTTCCTCCAGCGGTGCGGCGTGAAGTGACAATTCTTTACGGCTTTGTCCGTAAAGCAGACGACTTTGTTGATTCGACGCCGGCCCGCCCCGATGAGTTTTTTGCGTTTCGACGCCAGTACGAGCTATCAAGGGACGGACTTCCTTCAGGGAATCCCATCATTGATGATTTTGTCGAGCTAGCTCAACGCAAAAAGTTTGACCCTGCTTGGGCCGAGAGCTTTTTTGATGCCATGCAATCCGATTTGGCGCCGCGCCCCTACGAAACCTTGGGACAGTTGTTAAATTATATTTGGGGTTCCGCCGAAGTGATTGGTTTGTACCTTTGCCAAATCCTCGACTTACCTCCTGAAGCCCGCTCAGCCGCCTGTCGTTTGGGCCGAAGCATGCAGTACATTAACTTTTTACGGGATATCGCCGAAGATTGCGCGCTAGGACGTCGCTACCTACCGCTAGAGGGGACTAGCCTGGCTACGCTCACCCGCGAAACAGCCCAGGCCGAACCCGAACAGTTTGCTGCGTTCTTCCGCTCGCAAGCCCAACTGTACCGAACCTGGCAAGAAGAGGCCACCGCCGGCTACGGTTGGATCCCGCGACGCTACTTGATTGCTATCAAGACAGCCTCGGACCTGTATAATTGGACAGCCCGGGTTCTTCAAAAAAAACCGCACCTCGTGTGGCGACGCAAAGTCAAACCGTCGTTGCTTAGGGTTCTGTTGACCGCCTTGGGGAACCTTTTCTACATTCCCAGGCCTCCCTGTCGCTTAGCCGGAGAAGTCCCGGCATGAAAAAGCACACCTATTCGCTGATCGCCTTAGCTGTCATTGCTGTGCCCTTCGGGTTTTCTTTTGACCCCCGCCTGCATTTTTGGACACACTGGCCTGCCGTTTTAGCTTCGATCGTCGTGGTGGGGTTCCTTTTTGTGGTCTGGGATATTTTAGTGGTAAAAAAAGGACACTGGCAGTTTAACCCTGCTTGGACGGGCGATTGGACCTTGGGAGGACTCCCCTTGGGCGAGTACTTGTTTTTTATTGCCGTTCCCTACGCCATGCTTTTTATTTACGAAGCCTTTCGTACCCTGTGGAGTGACCGGCTTTTGTTTGACATGCCACCGGGGACCTTACTGGCCCTTTCAGCAGTTTTTGTTGCTGGGGCCGCAATTTGGCACCGTCAAGGTTACACCTTGTTGGCTTTAACCGCTGCCGCTGTCTTTTTTGCCACGACAGCGCTGGAACGCCCGGCCCTTATCGGTACCCAAGGGTTCCTCTTGTATATTCTTTTGGGTTTTGGGGCCTTTGGCGTGGTCAACGGACTATACACGTCACTCCCGACCATCTTCTATGCCAAAAACGCCATCTGGGGGGTACGCATTGGCACAATTCCCCTCGAAGACTTCTTTTA
>JAJXVP010000220.1:2991-4963 GCA_021782055.1 bacterium
CGGCGCACCACGGTATGAAACGCATGGGGTTCGACGACCATCTCTTGCCGAGTGGGTTCCCTTAGCCCCCAAGCCAAGACTGCCGTCACCGCCGCGAAAAGGCCTGCTGCAGCAAAGAGCGAAGGAGCTCCCCACAGCTTGGTCAAAAGTTCCCCTAGGAAAGACGTAAAGGGGTTGGTAAGCATACCGGCAACGCTAAAAATGGCGATGCGGCTAGCCAGCTTTTCGGGGGGAGAAACATCTAACAGCACACTCACCAAGAGCGTCGAGGCAAAAACTTGCCCCACCGAACCCACGATGCGTAACAGACTTAACACTTCTAGCGAGCCAGACGCCACCCACGAAACGACCGACGTAGCCGTTAAAACCAGCATGCTGAGGCGGATCAGCTGGACACGGGGCCACTTGACCAGCGACCGACCAAAGATGACCACCGCCAAGACCACTGCCAAGTTGCCAAAGTTGTTGAAGAGGCCCACGTAGGCGGGACTTGCTCCCAAACCTGCAATATAAGGAGGAATGAGCGAGGTGGCGTTGATTGCCATCCATGAAAAGAAGTTGAGAAGAAATAAAAGGACAAAAGGCGTCAACAAAGGACGCCGCGTTAGGCGCATGAGTCGTTATAAAAGTGCATATTTCTGCCCACTTAGGCTAGCCTTACGATCAAAATTTTGTCTTTGACGAGGAACAAGAGTACCTTGAAGACATACTGGGATTTTATCTTAAAGGTTCTTAAGGGAGGTTTTATGAAGAAACGTCAACTAGGCAAGACGGGGCAAGCTGTTTCGGCCATTGGCTTGGGCTGTATGGGTATGTCTGAGTTCTACGGCCCCTCGAATGATCAGGCTTCCATTAAACTGATCCGCCAAGCTCTCGACTTGGGAATCAACTTTCTTGACACGGCGGATATGTACGGCGTAGGTCACAATGAAATGCTGGTGGCCCAGGCTCTGCGTGAGCATGGACGCGACAAAGTTCTCGTAGCTACCAAATTCGGTAATATGAGGCGCCTTGACGGCGGGCATTTAGGAGTGAACGGACGTCCCGAATATGTTAAAGCCGCTTGTGATATGAGCTTGAAACGGTTGGGGCTGGACTATATCGATTTATATTACCAGCACCGCGTTGACCCCCAGGTACCGATTGAAGAAACGGTTGGCGCCATGGCCGATTTGGTCAAGGCGGGCAAGGTACGGTATCTGGGCCTATCGGAGGCTGGGGCGGCGACCCTCCGCAAAGCGTATCGCGTTCACCCCATTTCTGCTTTGCAAACCGAATATTCTTTATGGACTCGTGACGCCGAAGGTGAGATTTTGAACACCTGCCGCGAGCTTGGGATTACCTTCGTCGCTTATAGCCCCTTAGGGCGAGGCTTTTTAACCGGGGCCTTTAAAAAACCCGATCAGTTTGCCGACAAGGACTTTCGGTCAGTTAACCCCCGCATGTCAGGTGGGAACTTTGAAAAAAACCGCAAGTTTGTCGAAAAGATTGAAGAGTTTGCCCAAAAGAAAAAAGTCACGGCGGCGCAAGTTGCTCTGGCGTGGGTGCTTTCGCGGGGCGACGACATTGTCCCGATTCCCGGGACCCGCCGTGAGCAGTTCCTCAAGGACAATATTGCTGCTACCGAACTGTCGCTGACCAAGGCCGAGGCTGACGAGCTGGCATCGCTAGTTCCCCCTTCAGAAGTTGCCGGTACAAGGTACGACGAAAACGGCATGACGCGAGTGGGTCTGTAACACTCTTGACCGAAATAAGCCAGGTCGTCAAAGTGAAACCATGAAACTGCGCGAAGACCTGGCTGACTTGCCCCCTTACGCGGCTGGCAAGCTAAAACCCGGCGCTATTAAGTTGGCGTCGAACGAAAACCCATGGGGACCTTCTCCCCTAGCCCTTGAAGCGGTTAAAGCTCATCTGGAACGCAGTCATATTTACCCTGACGGCGGCGCCCAAGCCTTAAAAAGTGCCCTTGCCG
>JAJXVP010000221.1 GCA_021782055.1 bacterium
ATTCGCCCTCGATATGCCCTTACGGATGTTCAATTGGCATGTTATCGTCGGCATCCTTCGCGCCGGGGGCGACACCACCTATTCTATGGTTTTAGATGTCGGCGGGACGTGGCTGGTCGGCGTTCCCCTCTGTCTTTTGGCAGGTTTGGTCTTCCACTTGCCCTTTTGGATGGTTTACACAGCAACCCTGCTCGAAGATATCCCAAAAGTTTTCATGGGTGTAGCCCGCCTGGGGAGCGGCAAATGGTTAAACAATCTCACTTACGAACCAGAAGCCGCCTAGGAGCTAACAGAACGACGCAAAGTTGAGGTCTATAAGCTCCTGGGGACAAGGTAAAAAGAGGAAAAATCTTTCTTGACAGCTGTCTTGCGTGGCCGGATATTCAAGGAATGGGAATTTCATTACTTTTTATAGGTCTGCTTTTTTTTGTCGCGCATTCCTTAGTCTTTCTGTTTAAGCGGACCAAAATCCCTGATGTGTTTTTTTTGATCTTGCTGGGGTTTTTAGCCGGTCCTGTTTTCGGCTTTGTGAACTTGAAAGACTTCGGCCAAGTCGGCAACGTCTTAAGCACGTTTGCGTTAGTCCTTTTATTATTTGAGGGGGGAACACACCTCAGCCCCAAGACCCTGTCACAGTCTTTGAAAGGGACGATGGGACTCACCCTCACGACCTTTTTCGCAACCGCCGCCTTAGCTGCCACCGTCAGCTACTTTTTTATGGGCTTTACGGTTTTAGGTGCCCTCACCCTAGGCACAATTTTGGGCGGTATTTCTCCGGCGGTCGTGATTCCTTTGGCCAAGTACTTGGGGCTATCGGATAACAACCAAACCTCGGTGATCCTAGAATCAGCCGTGACGGATGTGCTTTCCATCATACTCACCTTCACACTCATTAATCTGGGTGCAGGCCAACATTTCGAAGTCGGCCCCATGATAGGGCAGATTCTTTCAGCCTTTCTCTTTGCGGTCATCATCGGCCTTTTGGGCAGTCTAGTATGGATTCTGGTTCTCAATTCGATCCGCGTCATTCCCAATACCGTGTTTTCCACCTTGGCCTTTGGGCTGGTTCTGTATGGGCTTACCGAGTTTTTAGGCTTTTCAGGGGCCTTTGCGACGTTAGCGTTTGGCTTTGGCCTGACCAATCAGGTAGAGCTAGGGTTTCACAAACTGCCACTGGTCAAAAACGGCAACCCAGCTAGTCTCACCGAGGTAGAAATGGGGTTTTTCAGCGAAGTAACGTTTCTACTCAAAACTTTCTTTTTCTTTTACCTAGGCATCTCGTTCCAATGGCAGGGTTTAAGCGCCCTTCCTTTTATTTTGGCGTTCTTGGTCGCGTTGTTTATCGTTCGCCCTTTTTTAACCAGCTCCTTTTTACGACGAAAGGCCGGCAAGCGAGAGGGCGCGCTGATTTCCGTCTTGGTTCCTAAGGGCTTAGCCTCGGCCGTGTTGGCCACCATCCCCTTGTCACGAGGCCTGCCGGATGGTCAACCAATCGCCAATTTTGCGGTTATTGCCGTCATCCTCAGTGTCGTATTTACCTCAATCATGGTGCTTCTGGTAGAAAAGACTCCCGTAGCAAAACTCTACTCAAGGCTTTTCAAAGCCAACGAAGCGATAAGTCCTGAGGTTTCGGACCAAACGCCTCTTAGTAGTGTTCAAAACGAAAAATCTTGACGTATTCAGGAAGGCCCCAAAAAACGGGGCCTTCAATATTTGAAGGATGGTGGTGCGATTCATAAATCATGGAATCGCGAATCCTATCCACTCGGCCAACCGTCACGTCAGAATCGTCTATGCGGTTGATAGACTTTTGAAGAGTTTTCAGGTACGCCTCGAGTTCTGTTTGGCGGTCCAACGACATGACAACGATAAACTTGCCCAAACCCGCCGGAGGCTTGATGGGAAACCACCCATGATCGGGGATATCATACCAGCGCCCTGCCTGAATCACTTTTTGGGCTAAAACTGTGATAAAGCCCTTGGTATTTTCGGCTAAAACATACAAAAAGGCATCCTGATCGGCTTCTACGTGAATTTGCAAGTTCTGCCCATCCCGAAGGTAGTGCATTTCGTAGACGTTCAAGGGCAGCTCCTCGACGTTACCGCCTTCATTACGAAAGACCGCCATTCGCCACGAAAGGCCTGCGGCAAACACCCCAGGTAAAAAGCCAATTCCCAGCAAAAAAAGTAAACTCCAACGTCGCAGTTTGCTTACCATGGTAGACAATCTCCTTTAGGGGGCCACTTTCAAGTGAAACACATTGGCGATCCCATTCAAAAGAAAGCTCACACCAATTGCCGCGATAAAGATGTACATGATTCGTGAAATTACCAGACTGCCAAAGCGGCCCATCAGCCTATGAAGAACCGTCGAGGCGCGCAAAATTCCCCACGAAATAGCCATCGCTGCCGTTAACGAAATCAAAGCGATGAGCCAGCCATCCCGGTCTAAGATCAAAATTGAGGTGACGATGGCCCCAGGACCGACCAGCAACGGAATCGCCAACGGGACCACCCCCATTTCCAGCACGTGATCACCAGAAAGCGCATCATGGTGCTGAGAGGGCGTTAGAATCCTTTGGACCGCAATGACTGTCAGTAAAATCCCCCCGGCGATGCGAAACTCATCAATGGTTATTTGAAAAAAGTAGAGGAGGATGCCCTTACCTGTAAACGTAAGAATAAGCAAAGTAAGAAATCCTGCGGCCGCCGCTGTATTGAACAGCTTGTTCCTAAGGCGATCCTCTAACCCATCGGTGTATTCCAAAAAAATCGGCACGTTACCCAGCGGGTTGAGAATCGCTATCAGCGCCAGAGTTGAGTTAAAAATCAATTCCCAAGTGTTCATGATTCCCAGAGAGCTTACTCGGATTTTCCCGTTTCCAGCAAGCCTCGAAATTCGTCTTCCCAAACATAGAACGATTCTGCCACCAGCTTTCCCCCATGGTAATACCGCACATAGGGAATGGCATGGCTGTGAAAGACATTTTCTTTAAACATACGAATCTCGTTGAACCGCTTGTGCTTGTCATAAACCAGCTGAAAAACCTTGGCTTCGGGGTAATCATCGGTCAGCCATGACGCCATATCCACCCATTCGGGGCACCAGCCTTGGGTCATGATAACCGCGACCTTTGGCGCGGCTTGGGTAATGCGGTCAGAAAATTCCTTTTTTTCAAAGAGTTCGTCGAGCTCATCATCAGAAATAACTTGAGGTTTAGGCATAGAATCTCCTCGTTGTAGTAAGGGTAGAAAGTAGTCTTCAAAGTACCACTGTCACACAGGATACGGAAATTCGATAATTTGTGAATTGTATCACTTGACAGAATAATGTGCCTTAAGTCACAATAAAAGCATCTGAAGAACGGACTAAGTCCTTTCCAGGAACCCCAGCCGGCTACCGAAAACGGTGGCCTCCTATCCAGAGGTGATCTGATGGAGAAGAGAATAGGCGTCGTCGCCGTCGTTATTCAAAATCGCGAGAGCGCGAAGACGTTCAATTCTATCCTGGGCGAATTTCACGACATGATTTTGGGCCGCCAGGGTCTGCCCTTGCACGCTCGAAATCTGCATGTCATTTCGCTCATCGTTGAAGGAACCACGGATGAGATCGGAGCCATGACCGGCAAAATCGGTCGCTTGGCGGGTGTTCAGGTGAGGTCTGTTCTGACGAAAGGAGACACCGATGAACGCCGCAACTCTCTCGAAAACCTTCATTGACCGGGACAAACTGTATTCGCTTTTGGACGGACAAACCCCCACTGACGCCGAAGTCACGGCACTGCTGAATAAAGCCTTAAAGCTCAAAGGTCTTGAGCTAGAGGATGTTGCTGTACTTTTGCGCGTTAAAGACGCCGCGACCATCCGACGGATTCAAGAAACAGCGCACCAGGTCAAAGAAATTATTTATGGTAAACGGTTAGTCCTGTTCGCTCCTGTTTATACAGGCAATAAATGCTCCAACTCTTGTACCTACTGCGCCTTTCGCCAAGAAAACACCGAGCTTAAACGAACCGTCTTAACGACGGCACAAATTGAAAATGAAGTCCGTTTTTTGCTCAAGCAAGGTCACAAGCGTATTCTGCTGATTTGCGGTGAAGACGCCGACAGCACCGTAGATGACTTTATCGCTGGCATCCGAGCCGCCTATAGCGTCAAAGAGGGCAAGGCTTCGATTCGTCGCATCAATGTCGAAATCGCGCCACTTGGGGTCGAGGATTTTCGCAAGCTAGCCGCCGAAAAAATCGGCACCTACATCTGCTTTCAAGAGACCTACGACCCGGTTCAGTACAAGAAATACCACCTCAAAGGGCCTAAGGCCGACTACGAAAATCGTCTGTATGTCATGGACCGCGCTATGGAAGCGGGCATTCAGGATGTAGGAATTGGAGCCTTGTTTGGGCTTGGAGACTATCGTTTTGAAGTTCTGGCGATGATGGAGCATGCTCGCCACCTCGAAGAGAATTTTGGCTGTGGCCCACACACTGTTTCGGTCCCCCGCATTGAACCTGCCGACGGCGCTCCGGTTGCCAATCACGTACCCCACCCTGTTTCTGACGACGATTTTAAAAAGATTGTCGCGTTGATCCGTATCGCCCTCCCCTATACCGGCATCATCCTTTCGACCCGCGAAAATGAAACCATCCGTAAAGAGCTGTTTCAATACGGCATCAGCCAAATCTCGGCGGGGTCCCGTACCAACCCTGGCGCTTATGCCGAAGACGGCGGCGATACGGGCGCTCAATTTGCCTTAGGCGACCACCGAACTCTCGAAGAGGTTATTTCACAACTGATCGACGATGAGTACGTTCCCAGCTTTTGCACCGGCTGTTACCGCAAGGGACGGGTTGGCGCAGACTTCATGGATTTGGCGAAGCCTGGTTTGATTAAAGAATTCTGCCTACCCAACGGTCTGTTTACCTTTCGCGAGTACCTCAATGA
>JAJXVP010000222.1 GCA_021782055.1 bacterium
AAAAGCAGAAAGAGGGGAAAAAGCGGAGAGAGGGGGATTCGAACCCCCGGTACGTTGCCGTACGCCGGTTTTCGAGACCGGTACCTTAAACCACTCAGACATCTCTCCGGGGTGGGGCCATTATAGGAAAAGCCTTTGGCTTTGAAAAGAGTCTTAAGCACCCGTCAGATGATTTTCCGGTGCTTTTCGTTCGTACACCTTTTCACTATAATTTCCTGCATGTTCAATAAAACCCGAGCAGCCCTGACCATAGGGCTCACAATTCTGAGCGCGGCCCCCTTGATGGCCGCCCCAAAAACCCTGGTGAAGGACCTGACGTACGCGACCGCTTTCGAAGTTCTTCCCCATGATCAATTTTTAATTGCTGAAAAAAGCGGCTTGATCCTTTTGGCAAATGCCAAGGGCACCACCCAAGTTTGGGCGGACTTGACCTCGAGCACCGATAGCGAGGGCGATGCCGGCCTCTTAGGCATGGCCATAGACCCTCAGTATGACAAAAACGGTTATGTGTATTTAAGCCAAACCGCACTCATAGACGGAAAAAAGTCCTTTAGGTTGATTCGAATGATTAGCCAACAGGGACACGGGGTTCTAGATAAGGTGTTGTGGGGCGGACTCCCTGCCGCAGAAAAAGAACCGGGAGGACTTGTTCGCTTCGGTCCTGACGGTTGTTTGTACTGGGGGGTTGGTACTGGGGGGGACGAAGACGCCGCTCAGGACCCCAAGACCCTCAAAGGCGACTTGTTCCGGCTTAATCCTGACGGATCCATTCCTTCTGATAATCCGATTGCCGGTTCTCCGGTATGGGCTTGGGGCTTTCGTGACCCCCGGGGAATGGCTTGGAATAGCGATAACGGGCATATGTATGGGTTAGATCGAGGGCCCAAAGTCGTGGACGGCACCATGGATGAACTCAATTTGCTCGAAGCCGGAAAAAACTACGGGTGGCCCGTGATTCGCGGGGCCGAAGAGCAGGACGGTATGGTGACCTCAGTCATCCACTGCAATTCGGGACACGCTTGGCTCCCTGGTGGGGCGACCTTTGTTTCGGGTGGAGCCTGGAACGATTCCCTCTTATTTGCGGGAGCCGGAGAGGGCATCCTCTACAGGCTCGTCTTTGATCGACGCTACCCCCACAAGATAGACTTTTATGAAGAATTGATTAATGGAGAGTTGGGGCCCCTGACCGATGTGCGCCAGGGGGCTCATCATGAAATCTACATTCTTTCCCGAAACGGCCTATACCGCCTTCGGGAAGGTGATGATTCTTAAAGGTTTAGGCGCCGCAGCCGCAACCGCCAGAACCACAGCCGCAACCACCGGTGGAACAGCTTTCACCGGTTTCTTCGGCACCGCAGTCACAGCCACCGGAACCACAGCCGCAACCACCTGAGCCACAGCCGCACGAGGGAGCCGGTGCTTCGTCATCAATGGACAAAATGGTGCAGTTGAATTGCAGATCAACGCCGGCTAAGGGGTGATTGGCGTCCAAGGTAACCTTGTCGCCTTCGACCTCGGCAATGACCGCAGTCCGCCAGTGTCCGCCAATCTGAGCCTCGACGCGGTACCCGACCTTGGGGGGCATCGACAGTCCAAGTTCAGCTGTCGTGACGACGGAAACCAGGGATTCGTCCCTCAGTCCGTACGCCTCTGCGGCTGGAACGATAAAAGATTGGGGTTCTCCCAGGGGCTTGCCCTGTAAACGAGCATCTAGACCAGGGAGAATATCGCCGGACCCGGCGCAGAAGGTGAGCGGGCCTTGGCGGTCAGAAGTTCCCAAAAGGTAGCCTTCGGGAGTGGAAAAATCGTACGCGATGGTCACGTACTTGTTCTCGGTGACTGTCATAATACAAACAATATAGCAAACTTCATAGAAAATGTAAGGTATCAGCCCGGCTTTTTTGCCACCGCGACGTACGGTAAACAACGAAAACGCTGGGCAAAGTCGATCCCGTAGCCCGCGACAAACATATCTTCGATGGCAAAGCCGCAATAGTCAACTTTCAGATCAACCAGGCGCCGGCTAGGTTTATTCAGGAGCGTGCAGATTTTGAGGCTCGCAGGCTGACGTTGGGCCAAAAGTTCGCATACCTTTTTCAACGTCACCCCGGTGTCGATGATGTCTTCGACAATCAAAACATCTTTGCCCTGGATGGGGGTGGTCAGATCCTGAAGAATTTTAACCTCGGTGGCTTCTTGGCCGTTCCCGTAGGTCGAGACCAACATAAAGTCAATTTCGCTGTCAAAAGCTAGCTCGCGGGCTAAATCAGCCAAAAACATAAAAGAACCTTTGAGGAGGCCGACCAACAGGGGGTTTCTGCCGTGATAATCGGCACGAATTTGCTGTGCCAGTTCGTGTACCTTGTCTTGGACTTCGTGTTCTGAAAACAGGAGGCTCTCAAGGCCGGGAAGTAGGTCGTCCGCTGGGGGCATGGGGTCTCCTTAGTTCGAGAGCGGGGTGATGTCTTGAATCAGCCCGTGCTTTTCTTGGGGGTTGAGGTTATTGCCCAGTAGGGCTAAATAAAAATGGTTATCGGCAAAGTGGGTAAAAAGAGGGCGTCCCCGGGCGTCCTGAACGCTGAAGTAATCCCCGGTAAAGTTTTGTCCTGCCGTTTGCCAAAAGATCGCCAAAGGTCGAGACGGTAGAGAAGAGAACTCTGCCGGCTGATTGGGGGGCACATTCTGAAGATAAGCTTTGATGTTCTTATTGAAGTCGGGGGCAACTTCAATTTGCGCCAAGGTACCCGACGTCACATTAATCAGTGACAACTTGGGGTGGGGGCTCGTGTCCCGATGAACGGTCATCAGCGCAGGGTGGCCTTGGGGGTCCACGACGGCGGCATAGGTATCGCGAGCTGACAGATGCAAGGTATAGGGGGTGCCCGATTGGTCCGTCCACGAAATAGGCGGCTGACTGGGGGTCAGAATTCGAAGGCTGACCTCACCGGTCACACTGATGGGGATCATCGGCCTCACATCATTGGTCCCCAAGGACTGAAACTGGGCCACAGTATGTCCGTCTTCCGTGATTTGAATATCCACGGGATGGGGAGAAAGATTCACCGCGAAGACTAAAGGCTTTTGCCCCGCATTAAAAACCCCGCAGGAAGGAAAAAAAACGGTCAATGCCGTGATTCCGGCGAACACGCAAGCTCGCCTTAAGAAGGTCCTTGTCACAAGATCTGCCGTAAGAAGGCTTCGAGATTGTCGCTATCCAGGAGGCTAGAACGTCCCAGTTTCATACTGCGTACGACATCTGCGGCCAAGATAATTTGGGCATCGACGATGCCGTACTCGGCAAGCCGGAGGGGCAGCTTGTACGTATTGAGAAACTTACGCACATCCTGAGCCAGCTTGGGGCCAAGAGCTAAGACTGGACCGTCCCAATCTTCGACGTGAAAAGCCCGGGCTAAACGTTGGGTCTTTTCGGGGGCTCGAACGGCCAGTTCTTCTAAAAAAGGAGCTAAGAATAGACTACCAAAGGCGGTGGGGGCGGTGTCGAGAAGACTGCTTAAGACAAAGCCCAGCGTCAGGCCCGCGCCTCGAGGTAAAAGCCCTAGGGCCAGGGCAATGTTAAAGCCGGCTTGAACTGCGGCGTGGCGGTTTTCGACGTTGGCAGGGTTTTCGTAGATTTTGGCCATCCGTTGCCAGAGTTCTTCGACGGCACCCAGCAAGAGGCTTTCTTCGGTTAAACCGCACGAGTCCTGATAAAACGCTTCGACGGCAAAAAAAAGCGTCTCAAGCAGGTTGCTAATGGACGAGGCCGGAGTTTGTCCGGTAGCCATGTGGGGGTCTAAGAAGATGCGGTGTTGCCAACTTTCGGGAAGAGTTTCAAAGCGCAGGTCAGAAGGGTGCCCCGAGCCAACAAAGGCCTCTCGCCTCATTAAGAGCGGAAAGCACACGCTGACAGGAACCTCAATCAGGGCAGGGGGTTTTTGGGCTTGCGAACGCCAAACAGAGGTTCTCCCCAGCGAAAGCAACGAATTGCTTCCCAGGCTAAGGACAACCTCGGCACGGCTCGCTCGAATGACACTAGCGGCTTCTTCGATAAAGCCATCAGCCGGTTGGGCCGCGCTCTTAATTAACAAAATGTAGGGAACTGCAGCCCGTTCTAAGGCCTGGGTCAAAATGGTCAGTTCTTTGGAATCTTCCCAAGTGGCTTCGGTAATCAATAAGGCTCGGGCCCCGTACTCTTTGGCGGCAAACCCGACATTTAAACTGACACCCTGTCCTAACCTCACCTTTTGGGGAAAGAAGAAATCCATGGGGAGAAATCCCGGTTCGGCTATAAACCGAAGGACTTGAGAATGCCGTCAGCCGTGCCTTCCATCACCGTTTGCTCGAAATAATTGGGGTTCTCGAGTTTACGGCGGACTTCTGCAATACGATCTTCGCGGACTTCAGGAGAAGAACGAACCGCTTCACGGGCGGCAAACAACTCAGCTTGGGCCTTGGCTTCGGTGGAGACTTCAATCGAATCTGACCGCACCGCTTCCGACGCCTTTTTAGGAGAGTCTGTCTTATTGAGATTTTTGACGGGTTCCACAGGACCCATGCGGTCAATCATCATGGCCAATCACCTCGTTCACCTTATCGGCACAAATACCAGAGAACCTTAACTTTCCTCGAGGTCTTCTTCGGTAAAATGTACCGAAGCAACCAAGACGGCGAACTCCCCTTTTAGTATAGGCCGGTCTTTCAGCTCTTTCAAGACACTTTCACAGGTGCCAGAGACGAATTCTTCGTGAGCTTTCGTCATTTCGCGGCCAACGACCACGGGACGGGCCGGTTCTAGCTCTGCCAGATCGTCCAAAAGTTTGAGGATTCGAAACGGAGACTCGTACACCACAAAGGCTTCTCCGCGGGCTAAAAGTTCCTCTAAACGTTTTTTACGGCGTCCCGCTTTG
>JAJXVP010000223.1 GCA_021782055.1 bacterium
AAGACCCTCGTATTTTAAAAGCCATTGATCAAGCCGAAGCTCATGGCGTGCCGGTAGTCCTCTTAGATCGGGATTTTCCTCAATCCCGGCGTCGGGCGTTTGTTGGCCCCAGTCCCTATCAAGAGGGCAGTGAAATGGCAAGGTTGATTGAAAAACTCGGTTTAAAAGACCTTCACGTCGGTGTTTTGTTGAGTCAGGTTGATCAAAAACGCCAAACAGTGTCTTCAAGCTTGTTGGTCAATGGGATAGCCGAAGGGCTAGGCAAGCCAAGTTTGCCATTAGATATGGACGAGCGGATTTCGCCGCCTGGTCGGTTTGCCGGAGAAGAACTGGTTTGGCAGCTATTTTATTCTGACCCACGCTTAAATGTTTTAGTGACTACCACAGCCAAAGATTCGCTAAGTGCCTTGCAAGCCGTCACCGAAGCTAACAAATTGGGTACCGTCAACCTGATTGCTGTTGGTGAGGACCATGAGCTCAAGAGTGCCCTTCGTCAGGGTATCTTAAAAGGCTTAATTCTTCGCGACCCCGTGGGTTGGGGAAAAACTGCCGTAAAAACTCTCGTCGCGATAATTCATGGCGAGAGTGTTTCGTCGTACATCAGCCTCCCTGTTAAAGGCTATACCAGCGGAGAAGCTCTGCCATGAATCGCGTTCTTTTATGGTTTAGTTCCATCAGACGCCGCGTTCTGTTGTTTTCGCTGGGAACGGTAACCTTGCTTGGACTGGTGAGCTTTTATAGCCAATTCAACGCCCAAGGCATGCTTCGTGGCGTTTGGGAAGTTTATGAAGGCCAAAAGTTGCTCTTGAATATTGACGCCTATGTTCGCGAAAGTTCTGACGCGGTCGAATCGTACCTGGCTTTTCGTGGGAGCGATGCTCTTTTGCGCTATAGCCGCATTGCCGAAAAGTTACGCTCGGCTCTCGCTGTCGAAATTAAGGTTCCCTCGGTTTCGGCTGTTAGTCAGGGCATGCGTCGCAACCTTTTAGGGTTAGGTGAAGAGTTTCTTCATGCTTGCCACGAAGCAATTCATGCAAAACGGGGCCGCGAAGAAGAACAGTACTCGACCGAGTACGAGCGTAGTCAGACCATTGCGGGTTTTTTGATTCAAGAGGTCGATCAGCTCTCTCTCGAAGAATTTCGTACCAACCTTTTTCAAGCAAGCCGTGCCTATCGGTTATTAGGCATTCTTCAGTTGACCAATGCTATCATGTTGGCGGCGCTCTTGGGCTTGGCCATCTTGTTAAGTTTCTGGTTTGCGACCATGCTCACCAAGCCCCTCGATAGTCTGGCAAAAGCCTCGGCCGAAATTGCCCGGGGGAATTACCTTGTAGACTTGCCGCCTTCGGGGACGGACGAAACGGAACGCCTGACTGAAGCCTTTCATAAAATGCGTCTTTCGATTATTAGAAGCATCGAAGATATTCGCCACACCTCCGAGGTTGAAACCGAAAACCTGCGCATGAAAAACCTTTTGCGAAATGCCGAGTATCAGGCCTTGCAGGCGCAGATTAACCCGCACTTTTTATTCAATACCTTGAACGCCGCCAGTCAGCTGGCCATGATGGAAGAAGCTCCGCAAACCGAGATGTTTTTGCAGAACCTGGCGCGGCTCATGCGGCATAATATTCGTAAGCTAGACCAGCCGGTTCCCTTGGTCGAAGAGCTCGACAGCTTGGCCAACTATATTTATGTGGTACGTATTCGTTTCGGTAGCCGGATCAGGTTTGTCCTTAAGGGGTTTTCTCAAGCGGCAAATGTTCTGATGCCCCCTATGACCCTTCAGCCTTTGGTCGAAAATGCGATTTTGCATGGGCTAAAAGAACGGGAGGCAGGCGGTACAGTGACAGTCGAGGTTCTTGCTCCCGATGCCAAAGGCTGTCATTTGATCATCTCGGATGACGGCGAAGGGATGGAGAGTGAGGTCTTACAACGCTATCTCGACGACGATGAAGGGGGAATGACCCTGGGCGGGCAGTCTACCGGCATTGGTTTGGGTAATGTGATTCACCGGTTGAGGCTTTTTTATGGGCGAAAGGATGTGATTCACATCGAAAGTCAAAAAGGCTACGGAACGCAAATTCATATTATACTTCCTCCAGGGGCGGAGCGGGAAAGTGGATAAAGTTCTCATAGTCGACGATGAACAGCCGGTAGTTGACGGTCTGAGTTACCTCATTGCCAAGCATTTTGATGACCTTACCTGTTCGATCGCTCGGACAGGTCGAGAAGCGATCGAGATGGTCCGTTTGCATCATCCTGATATTGTTTTGATGGATGTCCGAATGCCGGGCATTTCGGGGATTGACGCGATTCGCGAGTTAAAGCAGGTTAGTCCTCAAACTGTCTATATCGTCGTGACGGCCTACGAACGTTTTGAAATTGCCAAAGAAGCCGTGGGACTGGGGGTTTTTGATTACCTGCTTAAGCCACTGGCACGCGAAGCTTTGGTTGATGTCCTGAACCGGGCCAGACACCTTGTTTCGGAACGGCGTCACCAGCAGTTCCGCGAAATTAGCACCAAAGACTGGAAGGACGAGGCAGAGGTCTTTTTAGAGCAAACCCTGCTGTTCCACTTGGCCGCCCGACCAGAAAACCTCGAGATTGACCATCTATTAAAGTTGCTTAACCTCGAAGCTGATAAGGGTTGTGTGGTTTGGTATGAGTGGCAAAAAGCTTCGCTTTCGGGCAAGACCGAGTTTGAGCAGTGGCGAAGTCTGGTAAAATTCAAACTTAGGTGTGCTGTGGGCCCCTGGAAAGACGGGCGGTTTGCGGTTTTTCTTCCGGTGGTTGCCGATTCGAATCCCTGGGAAAAATTGCCGTTGCCCCCCGAGAAGGTCCTTTGGCGGGCGTTTGTAGGAACTGTCGAACCGCTAGAGCGCTTTTCGTACTCGTATGGCGAGGCCCTTTGGGCTTTAGGAACGGCAGAATGGGGCTGTTTGAACCTTAAAGCCAAGGAAGCGGCAGGTCCGCCCTCGTATCCGTACGAGCTAGAACAAGAGTTGCTTAAAAGTATCAGCCGTGGCGAGGTGGAACAGACCGCGCCCTTGGCTACCGCTTATGTGCAAGCTTTGGCGGGACAGACCAGGTCTGAGTCCGAAGTAACGACCGCCTTGGTCGATTTTCTTGCGGTGCTGGCTTACACCCGAGCGCAAGAAGGCGTTGAAATTCCCCGTGAAGAGCTAAAGCACCTCCGTGACGCTTTGCCCACGGAGCCAAGTGCCACTGAAGCATTTACCCAGTTTATTTTGAGGTGGACGTACCGCGCTCGTAAAGGGGGCGATGGTTCCCCACTTGTCGAAAAAACGATGGAATTTCTTCGTGAAAATTTTCAAAAGCCAATTTCGTTGGATGATGCGGCCCGCTATGTTGGGGTACACCCGCAATACCTGAGCCGGACGTTTTCGCAAGAACGCGGCCAAAACTTTGTGGATGTCTTAACCAGGCTCCGCATGGCCAAAGCCCGCGAGATGCTCCGCGAAGGGCGCAGTGTCAAAGAAACCTCGGCACAACTCGGCTATTCGGACCCCGGGTATTTTTCTCGGCTGTTTAAAAAATGGGAAGGTCTTTCACCGGGCGATTTTGCCCAAGGAAAGCGGGAGAAACTATGAAACCTGTTCACCCTAGGCGACAAGCTGGGACTTTTGCCCTGCTTTCGTTGTGCGGAGTTTTGATACTCCTAACCAGTTGCGCCGAAGGGGCCAAAAGCCCTGAGCCGGCGCCAAAACCGATCAAAATTGGTCTGTCAATGGACAGCTTTGTGGTTGAGCGCTGGATTCGCGACCGCGATATTTTTGTGTCGACGGCAGAAGCCCTAGGCGCCCAGGTTATCGTTCAAGTCGCTAATGAGGACCCTGAAGTTCAAAGTGAACAAATTATGGCTTTAAAAAACCAGGGGATCGATGTGCTTGTGGTGGTGGCTAACAATGGCAAGCTCTTGGGACCGGTGGTGCGGCAAGTTCACGATAGTGGCATTCCCGTGATTTCGTATGATCGCTTGGTGCTCAACGGCAAATGCGACTTGTACATCTCGTACGACAATGTCAAAAGTGGCGAATTGATGGCGCAATACTTGGTACGCCACTTAAAACACAAAAAGGTAATGCGGTTTGTGATCGTCAACGGCGCACGAAGTGACAACAATAGCACGTTAATGAATCAAGGCTACCATCGCGTGCTGGACCCCTTGGTTCAAGAGGGGCGAGCTAAAATTCTTGACGAAATTTGGTTAAAAGCCTGGAGTTCCGACGAAGCAGAAAGGGCTTTTAGCAAAGCCATTCCCACCTTGGGGAATTTTGACGGGGTGATCGCAGCCGACGATTTGATTGCAGAACCCGTCATACGGGTGTTAGCGCAACGAAGGATGCTGGACCACGTGCTGGTCACAGGGATGGATGCTGATTTGCTGGCTTGTCAGCATATTGTCCAAGGGACTCAGGCGATGACGGTGTACAAACCGATTGCGCCCCTGGCGCAGAAAGCAGCAAAATACGCAATCATGTTAGCCAAACATGAGCCGCTGAACATCACGCAATTTATCAGCGACGGAACCTACCAAATTCCCTATGTCAAGCTAGAACCTATCCCTGTGGATGCCAAAAATATGCTGTCGGTGATTGTTCGGGATGGCTTTCATCGTAAGGATGAAATCTACCGAAGGATGTAAAAAACGCCTCAGCATGGATAATCTTGATGTCAAAAAATGTATGAAGTTTTTGTCATTTTAGGGACCGCGAGTGAAAAAAGCACACAAGATCGCAAAAGGTTCAGCGTTTCCAAACACAAAATCAGGGGTACCATGAACTGTCGGAGGTTTAATCCGACAAATTCTATCCTTTCCCTTGGAGGAAACATGAAAAAG
>JAJXVP010000224.1 GCA_021782055.1 bacterium
GGACCGCGAAAATCGCGGAGCCCCGACAGGGTCGACACCCCCGCGCCCGTAAAGGCCACGAGGCGTTTCGAGGAACGTAACAGCTGAAGAAGTTGTGGATCGGTCATGGGTCTTTACTGGACAAATTGATATTAACAATCTTACAATTACCTTGCAACAAAAATGAAGACTATCAGTGCATACTTAAAAAGAATTCCTGTATGGACGTTTGTGGTGGGCGCGATGTTTGTCTCCAGCCAAAACGGGGCAAAACCCGAACATTTGGTTCCCGCCCTGCTTTTTCTGGTCTTGACCAGTGTGCTTGACGTGACTCTTTTGCTCAATCGGCAATCGGTGGAAGCGCAGCAGGGAAAACAAGCGCCTATTAAGCGGAGGGTAGCCGCTTTTTTCGCACTTTCTGCCATTATTTTTTTTGAACTGAATAATCTGTTTGTCAACAAATTAGTGGGAACAGCTTCCAGCCAGAACTTTCTCTATCATTATGATGCCCTTTGGAGTACCTTTGCCCTCTTCTTGTTTGGGTTTTTGATTTTTCCGATCATCCTCAAGTCGTTTGCTTCAGAAAAAGCTCAAAACGGAGGTAATGACCGCTGTTGAATTGACCACGGTTTCCTCCCTGTAGTTTTATAACGGTATCGAGAACTTGATTTGAACAACTTGCGCACCCGAAGACGTGCTCCACTGAGATGCCGGTACTCCAGAGGAAAGCAGGAAAGCGGAAAATACACCTACGGCATCCAACCAAAAATGATCAAATACTGATTCTGCAAGTCCACCTTCGTCATAACCATTCTGAAACCACAGTTCCATAAGAAACCTGCCTACGAATGCGGTACCTAACAGAACCGAGCTTGTAAATCCATTTGCTGTAAGATCGCCCGGAATGTGATAGGCCGCAAAAGTTGCCGCCTCCTCTCCTATGGCAATAGGAAGATAAACGTCAATTTACGCCATTTTAAATCGTAGTGTAGGCTTGTTTCGTAAGGAGATTTCCTATGCGAAACAAGCGTCTAACCCGATCTTCTCACGATGAGATCTTCGATAGATCAGCGGAGTTGACCGGCCTGGTCTAGCGGGTTATGGGAGCGAGCCCGGAGCGTGCGACGATACGTGAGGACTTGCGACACGGCCCGGCTGGCCAGGATCGGTGAGATCCGCGTGGCTTTGGCGAACCATTCCCACCAGGGGTGAGAACGTGGAAGATGAATCACGGTCCTGCGCTTGGCGACAGTCACGGTAGCGGAAACTTTCAGGATCCTGAGCCGTATTGTCGCGGGTTCCCAGTGGCTGGCTTCGCTCGCCTTCCAGACATTTGTGCGCAGTTGGACGAACAACAAGTAGGCGAAAGTACTCAGCCATAGACGCATTTGGTTGGCCAGCATCTGGTGACTGCTGGTCCGAACCGAGGATTGGTCTTTCCGACCAGCTCCTCGGCCTTGGCGACCACGCGACGCTCACACGACCACGAATCATGGGTCTCCCACCTGAAGTCCTTGAATATTCGCTGAGACTTCTCCGACAGGCGGCTCTGGGGCAGTGTGGTGACTTGCGAGAAATATCTCGACCAGTAACCGCTTCAATTTTTCCTCATCAGCCCCGAGCTTCTTGTAGCGGTCGGGACTGTCCTTGGCTCCCAGTTGCAGGCGGCTCAGGGTCGACTTGCCGGCTCCGGTATCTTGATACGGTTTCAGCCCACAGGCGACGGCCAACATCGGGTCCGACCTCCATTGATCATGGTCGGTCGGGATCTCGATTGTCCTGGAAACAGCCAGCCAAACGCCGGATCCAGCCACGCCGGGCTTCGATGCGACTCAGAACCACCAGACCACCGTCCGAAGAAGTCACCGCACCATCATTGACAACCACCATCTTGCGGCTTTTGCCGCCTTGAAGCGGCAGTTCAAACTGTATACACTCTGTTTCCATGGGGTGCGTCGCCTCCTTCTGACTAATTAGTTCTCGTAAAACCAATTATATCAGACGGCACGCACTCCTTCATTCAACTGGTGAGAAGATCGGGCTAGAGTCCCTTTTCCCTGGCCATACCCCACAAATCATCCACCGTCAGGTCGCTCCAGAGGCCCTTATGCCACTCCGTATAGTCGAATCGATCTTTCGAAAGGAGCGAAACGAACCGCTCGGCGTCGACGGGGCCCAACCTTTGGGCTAAGGCCTTCATGCCTTCCACGCGAATCTGAGTCTCGGTCATGGTTGGTCCTCCTTGAACCAGTCAATAGGATTCATCACTCGCATCCCCTCCACCTCTCTGGTGGCACTCAAGAACTTCTTGTCTGTGGTAAAAAGCACATCGGCCTTGGCGTAGAGGGCGCAGGCCAGGTGGGCGGCATCGCTGGTCTTGAGTCCCAGGCTTTGCACGAAGTCCCGGGCCAAAGTGAGCACTTCGGGCAACGCGCTTACCGACGTTTCGGCGATCTGTTGCCAGGGGCCGATTTGCTCGCGCTTTTCTTGGTAGGGGTTGGCCTCGTTCTCAGTTGACCCTGGCGGATCAGGTCCTGCAAGACAAGCTTTGCCTCGGTTTCGAGCCTGACCAGCACCTGGTCTTGGCTATCGAACGGTCGGTTGAAGCAGCAGTTGTCCAGCTAGATCAGCGTCGCCACTCGACCCTCCTGGCAAAAAATGAACCCCTCTGGGTGCGCATGCAAGCAGAGTCGCGAGGGGTCTCGTTAGAAATAATATATCCCCAAAGTCTGATATACTCAAACATCAAAAAAGGGTCATCTGACCCCGCGTCAGAAGCTCCTTTCGAGTCTTGGGGGAGAGACCTTCTCCCTTCACCAACCGATGCCCCGTTGTTCCGCTTGCCCGTTAGCGGCGACTGGTTGGTGAGACGAATGACACCACGCGTCTGCTGAAAGTCCTGATTTTCCTTGAATCATCCAATAAGTTCCCGCCAGGAAGGGTGGAAAGGATAACTCTCGAGGATATTCTGATACAGTCAGTCAGAGACTGAGGTAGTCAACCCCATCTTTGAACTGGTCCTGCTTCCCCAACTGGCGCGAAAGCTCACCCCAGATTCCCAACGGAACATCGGTATTTCGACCGTGAAAACCGATGACGCGAACCTCACCGACAGTCAATGCAGGTAAGTCTGGAAAAACCTCGGACCGAAGTAGGGTTTTCATCCCTTGGGTCACATAGTTTTCGCGGAAGTACTCCTCTCCAGAGATCTTCCCATCCAAGAAATTATCCAGGTTCAGAACAATGGCTCGTCGATCGGGATTGAAGACGTAAGGGCGAGGTGTTACCAGAGTTTTTAGGTCGGTACTCATAGAGGAATTTTGATGCCGTCGCAAGCCGTGGCTGTCGACAAATCGGGACAGATTCCACCCCTGGGAAGTTGAAATTACCCAGGCTGATCCCGGAGCGTTTCCCGCTAGCTCGGCAACGCTGAACTACTTATATTTTCGAGACGAAAGTGGCAGTTGTCAATTCATTATGGGATTCTGGTCTCAAAACTTTGACAGCTCGGGACATCCCTCCCTTGAGGACGCAAATCGCATGAGTTTAAAAGTTGCAGGCCCAAGGGCGGGCTTCAATCTTGCGGGAAACAGTCGACCTCGTAAACCTTCTTGATCAACCGAGCCCGTTCTTCTGCCGTAGCCTGGACCAAGAATCGGACCCGTCGGGAATTTTGGAGGTCTCCGGTCCGTCCGGGGCAAGTTCAAGTTCTGTTTCTAACTCGACACTTAGCGCGTCCGAGCTGATTGACCAGGTCGTTCAAACAACGACTAAAATGCGCCAACCTGTTCAAATTTTAACAGGCTAGCTCGTCAACAGAACCTTGCTCCCGTGCAAAATTGGGGTTGTGACCGGCTTCCTGTACAAGATTTTCAATCCTAGAACGCTCTTATGCTTCGAAAATTCACGTTCGTGTCACAAAAGCGCGGAGTTGCAATCACGATTTGGCTTTAACTGTGACTTAAAATGAAAAGGTTTACGGCTATTTACAGCGCAGATTGAGTCACAAAACGGCAATGACGTAATCACGATGTCTCCCCCTTTTCAGGCTGTTCCCGTTTGCCCGAAAAAGGAGAAATTTTGCCGTGCAAGATGCCAAACCTGTTCAATTTTTAACAGGTTGAGCAGAGTCTTTTTCGACCAAAAAACTCATCACAGCTGGTGGGTAGCTTCTTTAAGCTCAAAACAACGGCGAACTTGGCAACGCGGTCTAAGCCAATTTTGGGCGCGAACAGCGGCGATTGTTAATCCCAAACGCGATTCGGTTCAGGATTGAGGAATAGGCGGCCCACGGACCTCGTGTGAGGCCGATTGTTGCAGGACCGCCCATTCGATGATTCCGGCCACCACCATGGTTCCGCCGCAGTTTGGGCAGAGGAGCGGGTCGACCTCGTAAACCTTTTTCAGTAGCACCGTCGGTGGGTTTTAGTTCGGACTCGTGGGCTTTGGTCCATCCTTCTGACCGGACTCGGCTGGAATAGATACCATACCGGCGCACCAACTGGGCCCGACGGGGCGGAAGGTGAGCGACAAGCTGGTCGACGAACTCGAACCCTTTGAATGGATCTCTACAAAATCCAGTTCTCTATTTGAATACGCGGAATCCTGCCGAATTCCTTCACATTGTTCGTCACCAGTGTGAGGTTTCTAGCAAGTGCCATCGACCCAATGAAGGTATCGATTGTCCCAATCGGTGTGCCGTTCATTTCAAGGAAATGTCTCACCTCGCCATATTTATCGCAGTCACGTTGTTCAAACTCAATGATGTTGAATGGGAGAAGGAATTCCAACAAAGCACGATGGTTCTTCTGAGGGTCGAGACTCTTCTTACATCCGAATACCATCTCAGCCACGGAAAAGATTG
>JAJXVP010000225.1 GCA_021782055.1 bacterium
AAACAGCCACGAAGAACTCATTGCGTCTTTTCCTTCCTTCCCGTAAAATAACACCATATTAAGGACAAATTATGAAGGCACTTTGGCACAAAGATATTGAAAAAAAATACCAACGTCTCATTCTTGTAGGCGACGTTGGCGGAACGAACACCAACCTTGGTTTGGCCGGTGAAGATCGAGGTCAGATTGATCTGCTCTTAGAGGTAGTCTTTGAGAGCGCCAAGGTGACCGATTTTACCTCCAGCGTGCGCAAAACCATGGAAACAGCGCGAGAACGCTACCCCAATATCGCCTTTGACCTTTGCTGTATTTCGGCCGCAGGGCCCGTTAAAGATAACTTTTGTAAACTCACCAACCAAACTTGGGCGGTTGATGGCAACGAAATTCAATCAAGTTTAGGCGTGCCCACGCTGGTTATCAATGATTTTTCGGCCATTAGCTATGGTCTACCGCTGTTAGATATTCACGACCCTGCACAAATCGCCATTTTGGCTCGGCCCGAGGGGAAAGAGGTCAAACCCTCCGGAGATCTGCGAGGAGTCGCCGGTCCCGGTACTGGCCTCGGTGTTGGATTTTTATCGCAACAAGGTAATGCGTGGCGTGCTTTTCCTTCCGAAGGTGGGCACATGGATCTGTCAGACTTTGACGAAGACTCCCGCGGCTTTAAAGCCTTTATTCAAGAATCGATCGGTTTAGTTCCCGAGTACGAAATGGCCGTCTCGGGTATG
Source organism: bacterium (assembly GCA_021782055.1). The sequence continues at coordinate 729 of JAJXVP010000225.1, forward strand.
GGGATTAAGAATATTTTCTACTACTTCTTAGAAAATGGAACCCTCGACAAGGAAGATCCGGTCATTGTTCAGATTCTACAAACTCCCGACTCTGAAAAGCCCGCTCAGATTTCTCGCCACGGCAAAACCCATGAGGGGTGCCGGCGAATTATGAAGCTATTTGTAAAAATCTATGCGCGTTTGATTTCGAGCATCTGTTGCTTTTTGCTTCCCCGAGGCGGATTTTATCTGGCTGGCGGGATTACCAGCAAGAATCTCGAGTACCTGACCGAAGACCATTTGTTTGTCCGAACCTTCGAAGAGCACTGCAACCCCAACATCCGCAAAGTGCTCAAAGAGATTCCCCTGTATGTCGTTAAGGACTACTCGATTTCGTTGTATGGCGCTGCCAATGCCGCCCTCAGTCTAATGGTCTAAGAGGCTTTTGTGGATTCATCTTGGGTTTCACAGCTAGAAGCTGTGGGTGCTGACGCTGATCTTACTCTGTCTATTTTAGAACGCCTGAATCAAGGAACTTTAGAGTCACCTCCCATCGAGGTGGCTGGCTTTCCGGGCATCGATGGAAAGCAAGTCTGGGATTGGCGTGCACCTCAAGAGGCCGTAATTCATAGCGAGCAAGCGAAACGAGCGTTTAACACCTTTTTCGCCGAACTCAACCTGGACGACTATTCCACAGTGCAAGGCGGCAACCGCCGATTCACGTTGTCAGCGCTTGAAGAGTTAGGCCTGCGACTGTCTCGACGTTCGGCCTTTGGAGTCCTCAACGGCGGAATGGCCACGAGTTATGGGGATTCCAAAAAGAACCAGGGGTTATCCGAAGGGCTTTTTCAAGTCTACCATAAGGACTTTGAACGCTTGGCCAAGAACGTTCGTGGACAACCTAAGGGAATAACTCCCGCTTTTATTCAGCCCGATGGAACCCCTGGACCCTCCTTTTTAGAACTCAAACTGCGCCATCTGCGTCAGATAAACCAGGCCTCCGCTCAAGCGCGGTATCAAGGACCTGGCATGGTGCTGTTTCAAATGACCAGCGCCGCTACCGATGGCCCCATTCGCGAGGCCTTGCAGAAGTATGAAACAAGCCCTTTGTTACTTGACGGTGAATACCCCCTCCCCCTGCGTCAAACTCCGACGCGAGTTCAAAATTTGCTGGGAACGTTCTCGTCAAAGCGAGAAGGTCTACCAAGACGACTGTTTTTAAAAGAGGGTGTACCTTACGCCTTGCCGGGGGGACATGGTCAAAACTTTCGGGTTCTCGCAGACCTTTACCGTTCCCTCTACGCCGAGGGCTATCGTTTCGTTTGGCTAGGGAATGTCGATAACCTAGGGAACTTGCCGAGTTTAAAGAGTCTTGCTCTTCTTACGTTGACAGGGGCCCCTGCCGCTTTTGACTTTTCGTTTAAGACACCGGTGGACGTCAAAGGGGGCGTTCTTTACCGCCGCCCAGAAGGCAAACTCGACTGTGCCGATATTGGCGTTGGACTGGACGGCAAACTTGTCAAGGCAGCCGAACAGAAGGGCCAACCTATTCTTTTTAACTGCGCTACGGGGCTCTTTTCGTTAGACCATTTGCTGGCCGATCTTGATGGTCTTAATCAGCACTTGCCAGTCCGCGTCTCGGAACAAGATAAGGATGTGGGCCGCTACGCTCAAGCCGAACTCAACACGTGGGAAGTTATTGGCTTGCTGGACCATCCCCTGATTTTAGGTGTCGAAAAGACTCGGCGGTTTTTGGCCGCCAAGCTTTTAACTGATAGCTTACTCACCAGTGCCCTACACCGGGATAACCCATGGTTTTCGCACGAAGGTCAACCCTGGGCCCAAATTGCCGATTCTCTTCATGAAGGACTCAAAGCCTTGCTTGCCGGACCCTACGCCATGAGGCTCGAAAACGGGCGCTGGGTTCCCGACCAACGCCATCAAAACCCAGGAATCTTTGTTTAAACCGGCTCGGAAGACCCGGAGTCAAAGACCACCTTGCCCAACGAAAACTTAGACGGATCAACCTGGGCTCGAACTTTATCGAGATCAAACTGTTCCGCTTCCAGCTCGGGAACAGCATAATGAAAATGAGGAGCTTCGCCGATCACTTCGACAGGACGTTGGTCGGCCAGCTCACGAAGCATGCTTTCTTGCAACTGTTGGCGTTCTTGCCCAGGGTGACCGGGGGCATTACGTTCACTGTCGGGCTCGACGGTTAACTCTATCTGCTTAGGCCGAGCCAGAATTCGAGCGACAACCTTGCGTCGAAAGTTCCGCAGCTTAATCATCAGGTTTTCACGACGTTCGTTGAGACGACGTAAGCCGGGAATTCCAAAGAAAAGCAAACTATACACGGCGGGGACAACCCCTAAAATCCATAACACAAGGTTATGTACACCTGCGTAAGAAATTCCGCTAGAAGCACCAAGGGCCAGCGCCACCTGATAGACGATGCTGATAGCCTCGTGCGGGTTTAACCATCCCAGGGAACCACTGAGAAAATACACGCTCAAAACAGCATTAAAACCGTTAAAAAAAACGATCCAACGGTTGGTTGTGGCTGGGTTCCGGGTAAAGGGTATAAGCTCCTCTTCGGGGAGCCGATATTCGCGCGATTCCTGCGAGGTTTTCATGAGGGACGGAAAGGCGTAATACAGGGTACCCCGGTCACTAACCAGGGGTTCACCCTCATATTCCATCAAAAGACGGCTGACAAAGCTATTGGCTTCTTCGCGACTTTGCCCCGTCATGGCCATCAGTTCTTCTAACGTCACAAGCCCTTTGTTGCGTTGCACCCACGAGATAACCGCTTTCCGTTCCATTTTTCCCCAGGCTTCGGGCTGACGTTCAGAACCGAACACAAACTCGAAGACAGCCTTATAAAAAGGTTTGGTTTTTTTCTGGGTCCGGACAACAGGGTCGCCTGAGTACAGCCATAACAAAAGAACAAACTCGACCAACCTCGAGACGGCAAACATTCCCAACAGGCCATCCCCCGAATCACGGTCATCACGCTTCGACGCTGAAAGAGCAATCGAGGCGACGAGAGCCACCAGAATCAAAAGAACAAACAAGATGAAGTAGCCGACGAGCATGACAACAATCCAGATTTTAAACAGAAAGGCACCCGCTTTGGCTAAGACGTTAAGGAACTGCTTAAGTTTGTTCGTCTGTGATTGCCGTACCATCCCCTTGGGAAAATGATAGAGGATTTCGCCAGAGTCAGTGACTTTCATTTGACCTCGGCAGTCATTAACCACTGCCGGAAGAACCGTTTCGACCTGGTATTTCGGTAGACCAGTCACCGAGATCACATCAGCTACCGTACCTTGCCGCTGATTTTTGCGGAAGGCGCCGATCACTTGAGACTGTACTTTGTTGTACGGAAAATCGTAGACCTTTTTGAGTGCCACAGAATCCTCCTCTTCGAAAGTTCAAATTTTACTCTACTGGTCTAGACTAACAAAACCTTTGGCATCATGAAAAGCACCTCACCCCTCTTAAGGACTTGACAGGACAAGGCTTTTTTGATTAGATACAGGAACTTGCGCCTGTCGTATAACGGCTATTACCTCAGCCTTCCAAGCTGATGACGTCGGTTCGACTCCGATCAGGCGCTTAAAACTCACCTATTAGTCAAGTTCGCTTAAAGACTTTATGGTCAAAGACGGTTTAATTCCCCATGGGTCATATACGGCCTGAGGTGACCGTTTAACCCAGGCGGCTGGTAAACCGAATGAAATTGCGCCAATCACGTCAAAGGGATTACTCGAAACAAGCCATAAATCGGAAGGTTGCGCTTTTGTTTGACCTAAAAGGTAAGCGTAGACGGCAGGGTCTGGTTTAAAGGTCTGTATTGAATCGACACTGACAACTGCGTCAAAATACTGAAATATTTTGGCTGTGTTGAGAAGATTTTTGACACTTTCTTCTTTTCCATTAGAAAAAGCAAAGAGTCGGTAACCCCGTTTTCTTAAACTTGCCAAACCGCTTTCGACATCAGGAAAAGCGGGAAGTCTATCATAGACCTTTAACAAATCCCTTTTTTTGTCGTCCGAAAGGTCGAGTCCTAATTTCTCACAGGTGTAATCAAGGGCTTGATGGGTACA
>JAJXVP010000226.1 GCA_021782055.1 bacterium
TTCCTTTTGGTATTGCCTGAATAACAACACCATAAAGGGCCGCCCTTTTCATGTCAAAAGCGGAACTCGGAAACCGATGATTTCCGGAACTTTATCACCGGTGATAACAAAAACAGCAACGAGGTCGTCGTAGTCAAGTTGAATTCCGTGAAAAATCACTTCAAAGACAATATCATTATATTCTTCGATGAGAATACGAGGAAGCTCCTCAATCCATTCCTGTAAGCGTGTACCATTGACGGATTTTTCAGAGATTTTGCTGTTTTGTGCAGGCGCCTTCCCGTCTATTTTAATTGCAGTTTCAAGTTTGTAAGGGTTGTAGGTTATTGAGATTTTTTTCATAAGCGAGCTCCTTTGAATAGTGCTTTTTCTAAGCTATATAGTCCAGATCTTATTTTCATCCTAAAGTTCTCAGATTCATTTTCTTTAGGATGTTTATCAGTTGAGTATATCGATAAGTCATAACCATCTTTACTGAATTTTTTGACATAAAGATTAAATGAATCCAATTCGTCTTCGGGCATTGGTATATCTGATTCATTGCGTTTAATAAGATATGCAAAATAGGACGAAATTGGAAAAATTTCAGGGTTTTTGTATCCCAGAGCAAGCAAATCGTTCTTTACCTTGGTTATACTTTCTATGACTGAATCATCTATTTTTTTAAAGTCATCTAGTTTATTTAGGACAAATAATACTTTTGTTTTCTCGACATTTTTTGATACCCATAGCAAATGATCTTTTTCTTCATCTGTTCCTAGTCGGTTCGCATTTAGAACATAGATAAGTTTATTGTAATCGTTTTGTTTAATTCGTTGCCGTGTGATCTCTCTGTGGTTTTTGTGTATTGCAGAATTTACACCTGGCGTATCTATTATACAAATTCGGTTTTCTGTGTTTGCTTGAGATATCTTGAAGTGTAAAGCAATGCTATTCACTTTAGATTGATCTAAATTTGTTAGATGTTCGGGGTTCGCATTGAGGTTTGGTGGAGATCCAGATAAGTGGATCCGATCATCTTCGAATGGTTTATTATAGATGTAGCAAAGATTACCGGTGCAGATTTCTTGGGATGTTCTTGTTACTGGTTTTCCAACCAAAGCATTGATTAGAGTCGATTTACCTGCACTAACATTTGCTGTTACAATATAACGAATTTCCGGTTTTGAACTAAAGATTCTATTACTTCGAAATTGTTTAGCTAACTGGAGATTAAATGTTTCTGTGTAGGGGGGGGGAGGATCGTTAAATAGAATCTTGAGAAGAATATCTACAACTAATGATTGGCGTTTACTTAAGTAATCTTTGAGGTATGTTGTGGCTTGGATAACTCTAGATTCATTAAAAAGAATTGTAGCAATATCACAAACTAACCAGTACCTGTAGGCTTTTCTCCAGGGTTTGATTCGGTTGTTAACTAACGATTTAGTCAGTCTTTTGATTTTTTTGCTATTTAATGTGGGTATTTTTGTATTTCCGACTATATTTGTTTGATATTGGTTAAGCCTAGCATTCGTATATTCATCGTTGTTCGCAAATAGTTGAACTGTGTATTCAAGCACAGTATAGTAATGAACTTTGAGTTTAGATTTGCATAGAAGGATAGGGTGGCTTTTGAAGTCTATTGATTGTATAAAAATAGGGTTAAACATTCCCATAAAAATTCCTTTTTTCCCCACTCATTATTGTCCATTCTCTAACATCCGTCAAATTCTTTTTGTTAAAAAAATCCCCTCCTGTCTTGGACGAAAGGAGGGGATTCGTTAGCAATTCATCTTATGGTAGGTAGGCTTGTTGCAGGGTCGGGTGCGGATTGGTGTCCGAGGCTCCGATTCCAAGCTCGCCACTGGTATTGGTACCGCAAGTCCACAGGCTGTAATCGTTCTTGAGAACGGCGAGTTGAGTGAAGGCAGAAACATTCGTAACACCGGTGGCGACTTGTTGAAAGCTTGAATGAACAGTGGTATCACTGGTCCCCAGGCCTAGCTCCCCGTTGGTATTGTCTCCGCAGGTCCAAAGTGTTCCGTCGTTTTTGACAATCGCCGAAAAGTTGTTGCCGGCAGCCATTGCGATAACGTTAGTTGCCGTTAAGATTGGCGTTGTGGCACTGGTAGTTGTTCCGTTACCCAACTGGCCCTGAGCATTGTAGCCAAAGGCCATCAGGTTGCCATTGGTGAGTAAGGCCAGCGTAAAGCCCTGAGGAGAAAAGTTGTAGTTGGCGCTTTGTGAAGCCGAAACGGCGGCAACATTGGTGAGCACCGCTGCTGGTACCGAATAGGAGCCTGAAACCCCTAATTGGCCGGAACCGTTATACCCCCAGGCGTACAAAGAGTGATCGGCTTTGATGGCAAACGAGGTCCCTACGCCGGCAGTGACCGCAATGGCACCGGTAAGAACCTGAACAGGCGTGGTGCGTGCTGTTGTGCTACCATCACCTATTTGACCCCATGTGTTGTTACCCATGGCCCACACCGAGCCGTCCGCTTTAAGAATCAAGGTATGGCCGTCACTACCCGAAGCCACAGCTTGGACCCCCGTCATTATCTGCGTAGCATTACCGTAGAAGAATGACCACAGGGAAGCATCGGTTTTTACTGCTAACAAACCGATTGTCGATGAATATGGGCCAGTGTAATTCCAGAAACTTGACACCGACTGAACATTCGAAAGGATTTCAATAGGTTTGAGGGCGTTAATGCCGGGTACGTACCCCATGAGCCAGAGCGTTCCATCCGACTTTAAGGCGGCCGTAAAGTTTTGACCGGCCACCGTTTGAACAATTTGTGTAGTGGGTGTCGCACTCACCGAAAACTGAACGGTCGCTGAACCGCTGGTAGTGGCTCCCCCGGTGGAGGAGGTAGCTGTAGCGACGGCACTCAACCAATACATTCCTGACGTTAGGGTTGAGCCTAGAGTGAGGGTAGAGGAGGCCTGGTTGGGGACAACAGTTCCATTAAGCGACCAGACATACGTTGGCGTATTAGACATGTAGGGAACACTGGTGCTCGCAATGACCGTCATCGACGCCCCTTGTTTTAAACAGTTCGTATAGCCCGACAGGGTCACTGTTAAAGGGGTTTGTGTGTTGCTCGAAAGCGACAGATTGACCCCTCCGGTTGAGGTTAGGGGGTAAACTGTCACGGCACAGGTGCCGGTAAACGACCCATCTGTTGAGGTGGCCTTAATATTGGCTGTTCCAGCGGCCACGGCGGTAACGAGCCCTGAGCTCGAAACGGTGGCAACTGTGGGAGTATCGCTCGACCACGTCACATTCTGATTGGTAGCATTAGCAGGGGCAATAGTCGCGGTTAATTGTTGAGTCGAACCAACCCCAACGCTCGCAGTTGTTGGGGCCACCGTTAGTCCTGTGACCGAAACTGGGGTTGCTGTTACCGTGACGGCACAACTGGCAGTTTTGGCTCCGTCGTCGGTGGTGACGGTGATGGTGGCACTACCGGCACTGACACCTGTAACCAGACCGGTTGCCGAGACTGTGGCAACCGTGGCGGCGGATGTGCTCCAGGTCACTTTTTGGTCGGCGGCATTGGCAGGCAGAATTGTATCGAATAATTGCTCAGTCCCATTTACCGCTAAGGTTGTGCTACCCTTATTCAGGGTCACGCCCGTGACAGGACCTGCTGGAACGGTACCGGTCAGAACAGCATTGGTCAGTGTCCACGAGCCGGTCGTGGGTTGGCTAGCTATAATCTCGACGGTCTCGGTATCTCCCCACCAAACCTTTGCGGGGGTCACCGACGTGTCTTCGAGTTGTAGGGACAGGGTGTAATAGCCATTGGTCAAGGTTGTTGAATTATAGGTAGCGGTCGTTCCCGCCACGGTAAAGGTGAGGTTTTGAGTACTTCCTCCCGTTGGCGTCAAGGTGGCCACCACCGAGGGGGTCGTCAAAAGCCCGGTAGGCCAGTTAAGTGACAAATTCAACGTGCCAGGCCCGGCAATCGGGGTACAGACAATGCTGGCGGGGGTGTTGGTATTAGCCACAACCGTAACGTTGACTGTACCGCTAACAATCGAGGTTCCTGCAGCATTCAGACCAGTGGCAACAATCTTCCAGGCGCCCACAGCTAGGGTGGCGACATAGTTCCCACTCACGTTGTTGGCGGTCATGTTCGCTCCCGAAGGACCGGTGCCGGTAAGGTTATAGGTCGTGACATTCATGTCGACCGTAGGAACCAAGCTACGTGCCGTGTTGGCGCCGAGGCTGATGGTTAATTTGCCCGAGTTTGACGGCGCTGAAGAGGGGGTTGAACTTACAGGGGTGTTACACCCCGACAGAACAAGGACAAAAAGTCCCATAGCCCCCAACAAAGTGGGAATAAACTTAGCTTTTTTCAAAAATATCTCCTTTAGATTAAATAATAATTAAATGAATACAAATTAGATTTTAACTTACTTCACCGTGAGAAGCAAGCAGTCAAGCACAAAGCGGACTTTTTAAGGACATAATTCCTCGCGTTCTTCTGCTCTTCGCGCTTACCTCACCAGGCAGAGCAACACGGCCGCCGTACCCCAAACGCTGGTGACCAATACCACAGCGGTCTTTTTTAGCAGGGTCTCTTCTACAAAGTGTTTTAGAGGAAGGGGGAGTGGGCCTTGGAGCAAGGTTTTTATGAAAGGGCCGTACTTCAGCACGATTTTGAGGTCTTTGGCGATTTTTCCCAAGAAAACACCACCCAAAAGCATTAGACTTAACAAGGAATAGCTGGGCCAAAAGCAAAGGGTGAGCGAAACCAGTGCCAGAGTCCCCATGGTCACGCCCAGACTTTGCCGTAGGTGCT
>JAJXVP010000227.1 GCA_021782055.1 bacterium
CCGTTTGATTGAGCACCGCATCAACGATGATTTTTATACCGTAAGACGCTGCGGCCGTTGTTAAGTTCTTAAACCCAGTTTCATCGCCCAGCGTGGGGTTGCCAATCGTTAAATCGCAAGGTTGATAAAGCAAATACCATTGGGCCGCTGTCATGGATTGTTTGATGGGCTCTAAAGGAGAAACCTCTACAGCGTTATACCCTGCCGCCGCAATGTTGGCTAAATTGGCTTGAATGTCCGAAAAGGACCACATCCAGGCGTCCAGAACGACACTGTTCGCCACAGACGCCGGTAGCTTTGCGTTCACAGACAAAGTTTCGGTTGGTAAGCTCGAAGGCGTCTTGATCGCCACGATGCTCGAAACGCTGGCGGAGGTTCCACTTAACGGCGCCAAAGAACTTCCTGAGCTGCCAGAACCCGTCGGCTGAGCACACGAACCTAAAATAAGAACAGCCGCAAGCGCGGCTAAGATTTTCCCCATGGTATCCCCTAAAAAAGTAGCTGTCTAGGCCCCAAAGGGTCTAGACAGCCCACTTAAAAGTTCGAAAGTCGTTACTGAACGGTGGCGCTCAGTGTCGTTGTGCTGACATTAATCGTCAGCGTCACATTCTGTCCTGCCGAGCAGGGAATGCTGATTTGGGTATTCGTAGAGTTGCTAAAGCTGATGTTGCTCGACTTGCTCCATGACCCAAAGCCCCAAGCGCCGCTCCAACCCGAAGCGGTGTTACACACCTGCAATTCCAAGGCGCTGGCGTTGTTGCCCCTCGCGATGGTTGTCGCCGTCACCCCATTAGGAACCGTAATGGTCGAGGTCGTGTTGGGTGAGGCAGACAGGGTATTCGCGGTCAGGCTCCAGTTGTTGGCATCACCGGGAAAGGTGACGCTTTGCGACGAGCCATTATCGATGAACACAATGGTCAAAGTTCCACTACTGCTGGTCGAAACCGTATAGGCGGCGCTGGCCACCGAACTATTGTTATAGCCGGACTCAACGGCGATCGCTTCAACAGTTTCGGACGCACTTACTGTCACGGTCGCTGACGACGAACCTGCCGTTCCGCTAGCGCTTGACGTGGTGGGAGTCGAACCGTTGGTGGTGTAGTAAATAGTAGCACCCGGCGTCGACGAGCTAATGGTCACCGAGGTTCCGCTGGCTACGGTGCCGGCGGCCACACTAAAGGTGGGAACACTGGCTGTTGGAGTTACTGCTGAAGTAGAAACACTATAGGCCAACGTACTGTCGTTGAACTGGAAGGTATAGGTTCCTGCGGCGCCCGTTGTATAGCTGATGTTGCCACCTGCTACTGCGGCGGTTCCTGCAGTAGAAGAGCTTCCCCAGTTACTGTTCGACGCCCAAGTGCCGGTCGCGTCATACTTGTATTGGTAAGCGGTCGAAGCTGACAAGCTGACCTGAGCTTGCCACACATGGTTTGCCACCAAGGTCATCGGCGTAGTTCCCCAGGAGTTCATGGTTCCCCGCAGATACATCGTACTGTAGTTCGAGGTGTAGCCTGAAGGTGTGGGGGTCGGAGTCGGGGTGGGGGTGGGGCTTGGTGAAGCTTCCAAAACCACCGCCGTGGTTCCTGGCATAGTCCCCGTCAAGGTTCCATTCGACACGGTAAAGACCGCACCCGACGGGCCTTGATCGGTATAGGTGCCGTTGGGTAAAGCTGTGGCCGAAGTAATGTACGCTGAACCACCTGCGTTGATCAGGGTAGCCCCAAGTGTTCCGCGTTCCACAATCAAAACGGCATTGTCATTCGAAGGATTGCGCAGGTATTCGCCCTGCCCTGCCGCGGCATTCTTGAAGTTGATCACGGCTTTCAAAACCGGGTCGCTCCACAGGTTTTCGTTGGGACGAGCAAAAACGATATCGACGGCACCGGCGCGGCTAGCCATGATGGCGTTCGCCAAGAGTCGCTTGTTGTACGAGAACGATGACGTATTAACGCCAACGGAACCTTCGTAGTTATCCCAGTCTTCGATGTAAGTCACAATCTTCGAGGGGTTATCATTGTAGGTGTTGCCCGAGACAGCATGGGTAAAGTTCATCAAATTCCCGGTCGACAAATTTTGCGAATCAATCGCTGACGAAACCTGGCTAAGGTAATTTACGTTAGTGGTTCGAACAAACTGTTGATAGCCTTGGGCGTTGTCATTCACATCTTGAAGAACCTCGCCGTACATGAACAGGTTCGAAGAGTTGCTGATACCATTCATCATGGTTTCCCACCAGTTACCAGCATACGACTGACCAGCGTCGATCCCCACGTTGGTTTCAATACTCTTAGCGGCGTCAAAGCGGAAGCCACCGGCACCGTCAGCAACACATTCATTCAAGAAGGCCAACTGCATCTGCTGGACGGTGCTACTTTGTGTGTCCCAGTCAGGGCCGTTACCTAGGTTTTGTTGAGTCTCGTCGTAGCGGTTTTGCCAATTCTGTACCGTTCCCAAATTGTGAAAGTACGAATAGTTAGCAATACTGGGGTCAACGGCCGGGTCAAACTGCCCCGAGGTGCCATCATCGGCAACCTGGTTCAAGACGGCGTCGACGATGATTTTGATACCGTATTGCTTAGCCGCAGCGCAGAGATTCTTGAAGTCCGTTTCAGAACCCAATTGGGCGTTCCCGACCTTTAAATTACACGGCTGATAAAACAGGTACCAAGCAAAACCGTTTGCTAACGATGTGTTGTTCTTGGTTCCCTGAACTGGCGAAACTTGAATCGCGGAATATCCGTCTGCCGCAACCTGCGGCAGAACATTCTGAATCGCCGAGAACGACCACTGCCACAAGTCCAACACGACACCGTCACCTGCGAACGTTGTCATGTTCGACATGACTGAACGGTTGGCAGTACTAGAACTACTGTTCGACACTAAAGCAGTAGGAGTACTGCAACCGACGGCCAATGCTAGAAGGGCAACGAGCCCTAAAATCATTTTCATAAGCCTTTCCTTTTCTTTGATGGTTTCATCCGCCAACAACGGATGCTTTGTAGAAAATGTCGTGTGCGCGAAACTCGTAATGCTTTTTACTTACGTTGCACACGTTAATTTTCCTACTAAATTTTTTATACACCCACCTTCTCAACCTGGCAAGTTTTTTTTCATGCAAAAAAAAACCGGAGGTCTAACCTCCGGTTTGTTTTCTTGTCGCCGTATCAGATTTTACTGTCCGCGCCGATAATTCTTTATATTATTACGAATAAAGTTTTCAAGCTCAGAAATCTTGACCCGTTCTTGTTTCATACTGTCACGGTAGCGGATGGTAACTGTTTGGTCATCTTTGGTCTGATAGTCGACAGTAACACAGTACGGGGTACCAATTTCATCCTGACGTCGGTAGTTTTTACCTATGTTTCCCGTCGGTTCCAGCATGGTGGTAAAGTCGCCACGAAGGCTCTTTTCAAGCTCTTGTGCCAGCTCAAGCAGTCCATCCTTTTTCACAACCGGCATGACTGCAACTTTGACAGGAGCCAGGTTGGGATGAAAATGCATGACCGTGCGAACATCGCCTTCACCCAGGGTTTCTTCTTCGTAGGCATCGGTTAAAACCATTAACACCGACCTCGTGAGCCCTGCACTGGTTTCGATAACGTAGGGGATAAAGCGTTCTTGGGTCTCTTGATCGAGGTATTCTTGCTTGTCGCCCGAGAACTCTTGGTGACGCCGCAAGTCGTAGTCAGAACGACTATGAATTCCTTCAAGTTCCTGCCAGCCCATAGGGAACAAAAACTCGATGTCAAAAGCGTTGATGGCATAGTGCGCTAGCTCATCCTTGCCATGCTGGTGAAAGCGCAAATGCTCGGGTGCAATTCCAAGCTTATTCGAGTAATAGTCAATACGGCTCTGCTTCCAATATTCAAACCACTTAGGTTCTTCTTTAGGGTTAATAAAGAACTGCATTTCCATTTGTTCAAATTCGGCCGTGCGGAAAATGAACGCTTTGGTGACAATTTCGTTGCGAAAGGCCTTTCCCACCTGGGCAATGCCAAAAGGAACCTTAACTCGGCTCGACGCCACCACATTCTTAAAGTTAACAAAAATGCCCTGCGCCGTTTCAGGGCGCAGGTAAATGAGGCTTGAGGTTTCTTCGACTGGCCCAATATGAGTGGTAAACATCAGGTTGAACTTACGGGGTTCCCCCAAAGTGTCGCGACTTCCGCACGTTGGACAAGGCCCCTTCAGATCAATATGGTCAGCTCTAAAACGACCTTTGCATTTTTTACACTCGACCAAAGGGTCAGTGAAGTTTTCCACATGGCCCGAGGCCGACCAGACCTTGGGGTGCATTAAGATGGCGGCATCCAGACCCACGATGTTATCGTGCATCTGGGTCATTTCTTTCCACCAAACCTGCTGAATGTTCTTCTTGAGCTCTACCCCCAGGGGACCATAATCCCAGGCTCCGGATTGACCGCCATAAATCTCGCTAGACTGAAACACAAAGCCGCGACGGCGGGATAGCGAAACCAGCTTTTCAAGGGTGACATTCGCTTTCACCGCGTCAGATTTTTCACTCATCAAGGTACTCCCAGGGGCACTTCTGGCCCTTAAACACTTTACCGTTCTGACGAAGTTTTGGCAAGAAAGCCGACTAAGTGGTCAGCAAACGCCTAGCGGCTTCGAGCCGCGCTCTGACCCGCGCCTCACCCACCGCCTTCATCGAACCAAACATCGGGGGGCTGACTTTGCTCCCCGAAACCGCGACCCGAAGGGGGTGCATAAAGTCGCCCAGCTTGAGGCCCAGTTCTTCGGCCTTGGCACGGAATAACTCTTCGGTAGCCTCGC
>JAJXVP010000228.1 GCA_021782055.1 bacterium
CTTCTCCATATCGCTTTGCACGTTCTGAGCGGCTTCGTTCTGAACGCGCTGAGCGAACATGGCGCTCAGGTTGTGGTTGATGATCATAATTTTCCTCCTTGAAAATTACGTCGGTTAAGACGAACCAAACTGTTCGTGGAGTCAAATCCTTTCGACTCCTTCACCTCACAGTTTCGGCTGAAGAAGAAAAAAACTTTAGTATCTTTTTCAAAAAAGATGTAAAAACTCAGATCCCTTCTGGGGGTAAACTATTTCTTATCCAAGATTCGGCTTTCCATGATGGCGGGAAGGGCGCTTGACAGCTTATCCAGCCTAAGTGGTCATCGGGTAAAACCAAGGAATAGGCATGCAACCACCAGGAGCCAGCTGGAGGGGCCCCGTATTTGACATCGCCCTTTAACGGATAACCTAGTGCTGCGGCATGAGCTCTGATTTGGTGAGTTCTCCCACCGTCCAGATGAACTTTAGCCAGAGTGAGTCCATTATGATGTGCCAAAGGAATAAACTGAGTTTGGGCTTTTAAGCCTGTTTCCTCAAGTTCGGGTTGAACAACTTGGGTACGTCGTTCAAGATCCTGACGTACTAAGGGCAGATCACAAGTCATTTCTTGCGGTAATTTTCCGTACAAAAGGGTAAAATAGGTCTTCTGAACCAAATGTTGGGTAAGCCACTGAGAAAAATGACGGGCACCACGCAAAGAAAGCGAAAATACTAAGATTCCTGAAGTATTGCGATCCAATCGGTGTAAAGGCCCTGGTTGGAACGACAAACTCGCCGTAAACCGAGCCTGCCACCAGATTTTGACCATTTGATCCAAACATAGTTCCTGAGAACCTTGGGGGGAACTCCGTTGATCACCAGGGTGAACTAAAATTCCCGCTGGTTTGTTTAAAACTAAAAGATCCTGCGATTCTTGAAGAATCCAGGAGGATAAAAGGGAAGAGGAGTCTTCCCTTTTGAGGGCAAGGTGTTTAGGAACTGAAGTCGCGTTGACTAGACCCGCCCAAACCGAAAGCTGATCTCCAGGAACAAGTCGCGTTTCGGGGGGCATCTTGCGACCATTGACGCGAAGATCCCCCTGGCGAATGGCTTTCAAAAGCCTTGACAAGGGAAGTCCCGATAAGAGTTTCCGCCCAATCACATCCAAACGACGCCCTTCATCATCAGGGCCTACTGTAAAAATATGCCTCTTTTCCGATGGGACTGTCTTACTAGAGGAAGAAGGGGATTTATCGGAGAGAGGATTTAAGTTCATCGGAGATTTGTTTGAGGTTTTCAGAGAGAGCTCGGATATTTCCTAAGGTTTGCGAAACAGCCTCGGTGGTTTGTGGTTTCTTTAAAAGACTTACTAGGCCTTTCGGTCCATCAAGAGTCTCCGTGATATCCTTAGTACTGTCTGTGATTTCCCTGAGGTTGTGTAAAGTCACTTGAACATCTTCCATCGAGTTAGACAATTTAGCGAGATTCGTCGTAATCGTTTCGACATTGGTGACGATATGATCCAGCTTTTGTTGATTTTTGCTGAGGAAATCTGAAAGCATTTTGGTGGACGAACTCACATCACCCAAAATAGCAGCTCCTTTGGCTTCAAGACCCTGAAGGTTAAAAGCTTGGCTCCCCTCGATGGTTGCTCCCGAAGGCAGAATAGAAGCAGATACCTCACCAGGAAAGATTTCGACGTATTGATCGCCTAAAATTCCTCCTGAAACAATACTCACACGGTCAGAAGTGCGAACAATTTGCCCTGGGTATAGCGAAAGCGTGACATAAACGGTTTTTTGATCCACGGGATCAATTTCAATCGAACGGACACTCCCCACCTTCACACCGGATTTTCGCACTGGGGAACCGACTTGAATCGAGCCGATGTAGTCAAATTTAACGCGGAGAGTTTTTTGTCCCGAAAAATCCACGCGATTAACTAAGAGATAAAGAGTTATCAGGATAAGGAAGGAAAGGGTGACAAAAATCACGACCCGCACAATTTTGGGTTTAGAATCCGTGTTCACGATGCGCCTTCTCCCTCTGGCTAATAAATTGATCCCAGATTTCTGAACCCGGGGTCATCGCCGTTTTAATATCTTGTCTGGCTGTGATATGACCGTCGGATAGCAGGGCAACCTCTTCGCCCAAAAACATGACCATATCGACATCATGAGTCACAATCAACGTGGTTATCCCAAGTTCTTCCTTAACCCGACGGATAAGGATTTCTACTAAAGCGGAGGTCGAGGGATCCAAACCTGTAGAAGGCTCATCATAAAAAAGGTACTTAGGATTTTGAATGATAGCACGAGCTAGAGCAGCACGTCGCCTCATCCCCCCAGATAAATCCTGAGGAAAAACTTGTAAGGCCTCTTTTAAGTCTACCAGTTCTGCATAATGCTCAACTCGACTACGAATTTCTGGTTCAGGTGCTAATTTGTGGTAACGAAGGGGAAAAGCGATATTGTCAAATACGGACATCGAATCGAATAAACCACCGTTTTGCAAAAGCATGCCTACCCGGCCCCGATATTCACGAGCCATTGAAGTTGAGGCTTTTAAAACATCTACCCCATCAATTTCTACTTGACCATTCTGAACAGGTACAAGACCTAAAATGGCTTTTAGCAAGACAGACTTTCCAATCCCGCTTCTTCCCAGGACAACCAAGGTTTTTCCTTCATTCACCTCAATGGATAAATGATCCAAAACCAATCGCCCGCTAAACGCTACAGAAAGGTCACGAATTTCAATCATCCCCGAAGCCCCGAAGAAAGCGAGGTAAAAAGAATACCCAAGAGCAAATCGATAAGTAGTACGCTAAAAAGATTCAAAACAATGGATTTTGTGGTGGAACGCCCTAAATCCTCGGCACCGGCACAACGATGAAACCCTAAGGCCACCGCATTGAGGGCAACCGTGAATCCAATGACAAAGGCTCGGATCAAGGAATTGGTTAAAAGGGTAGCGGGTGTAAACATAAAAGCATTTTGAAAGAAAATTTGGGCGGACATATCCCAAAAGGTGGCCATTAAAAGCCAGGAGGAGAGGATGGCTACACCAAAAGAAAACGCCGTAAAAATCGGCAAAGCGATAAATGAAGCCACCACACGAGGTATCGTCAAATATAGCTGCGGATCGACGTTCATCAAGCTCATGGCCGCAATCTGCTCCGACATCTGCATTGAGCCAATTTCTACGGTAAAAGCCGTACCAATGCGACCTGCAAATAGCACACTGGTCATAAGAACCGCAAATTCTCTAAAAACAGCATAAGCTGTGACGGAACCTACCCAAATATAGGCCCCGAACATTTTTCCATAGTAGCCTGCTAACCACATGACAAAAATGCCTTGAACAATACTTCCTGCGACCACGGTTACCCAACCGTCATTGATGACACGGACAAACTGACGTAAAGTTTCTCGCCAGGGAAACGGGCCTACGATTAAGGCGCGAAAAAAGTCCCCCCATGTCCTTATTATGGTCGATCTGACCGCTTGCCATTCGGAAGCCATGCCGCCAAGGTAATTTTCCTGGTCAGACTTGTCAAGAAAAGTCAGTAGAGAATTGTTCGAACTTGACAAAGTTAACGCTCCCCGACAAACTTAACCTCAAGTTTTCATGAAAACACTGCAAAATCTCCTTATACATCCGATTTTTCTCTCGGGCATCTTTGCGTGGTTTTCAGCGCAATTTATTAAAGCCATCGTTAGCATTTTTAGAACCAGAGGAAAAATGCGTAAGAGGGATTTATTCTTTTCCTTGGTTTGGTCTACAGGGGGAATGCCCTCCAGTCATTCCGCTGTTGTTTCTGCCATAACCGTGGCGGTGGGTATTAAAACTGGTTTTGACTCCATTTTGTTTATAGTATCTTTCTTCTTTGCCTCCTTGGCCATTCGTGACGCCATGGGCGTTCGTCAAGCGGCAGGTAATCAGGCCCGAGCACTCAATCAAATCATTTCCGAATTAAATGAACGTTTTGGGGGCGGACATAAAACTGTCAAAGAAATCCGTGGACACAAAGCCTCTGAAGTCGTGGTGGGAATTTTGTTAGGAATATTTTTGGCAATAGCCTTTTGCACACAGTGAAACTTAGGTTCTTCTTTCTTTGTTTGTTAGCACTTTTTTTTCCGGGCTTTGCAAGTTCAGACAGTTGGTCTACTTGGTTGGTTCCTCCCTCAAAGTCTGCACAGGCCGTTTCTATTCTGGAAGAAGCGCATTACTTTTGTCTGTCGTGGTCATCTGCTACCGTGCCCTTGGGTGAATTTGATCGATTGATCGAAGTTCCCGTTTCTACCCTCGAGGAAAGACTTTTGCCTAAGGACCCCCGTTGGGATCCTTTTTTAAAAGAACTCAAATCGTGGTGGGACACACCTCAAGGTGAAAAACTGTTTGTTCAGTCTGACAACATAGCCCAAATTTCAAAATTACTAAAAGGGTTGGCTAGTCCTCTCATTTCACAAAATCAACGAGAACCATCGAAGAAATCGGAAAATCCCTTTCTATTTTGGTTGCTAAATGTCGCCCTTTTTGGGGGATTTTTCGTGTTTTGGCTAAGACGCATACCCCAAGTTCGGTGGAAAGCTCAGCTTGGGAAGTTTGCTCTTTATTCCACGCTTTGTTTCCTCACTGGCACCTTCAGTGCCCCGGCTGGTTTAGCGGGGGGACTTTTTTTAAGGCAATTTGAAGAGTTTAAACCCCATAAACCTTTTAAATTCCTCCAATTTATGGGAATTCTTTTCCTTCTTTCGGTCATCAACTGGCTCTGGTTTGCCCTTGGAGAGA
>JAJXVP010000229.1 GCA_021782055.1 bacterium
AGTTCTTGAGCGGCTCAAGGACTATGTGAGAACAGGAGGCGTCATCGGTGCCATGTCATCAGGGCAAGGAAGCATCGCCGATAACGAACACGGGGGCAATGACGTTTACAGGGCGAGCAAAGCTGCTTTAAATATGGTCATGAGAAGTTTTGCGGCCCGTCAAGGAAAAGACCATGCCCTTCTCCTTCTGGCTCCAGGATGGATAAAAACCGATATGGGTGGCAAAAATGCTAGCTTTTCGGTTGACGAAGTGATCGGCAACATAGTCGATACTCTTACTTTACAAGAAGGAAGGCCCGGTCTGCGATTCCTTGATCGTTTTGGCAAACCTGTACGCTGGTAGCCGGTGGGTTGATGCAAAATCAAAAGCCTCTGCTGTTTTTTTTGATTTTCATAAGTGTTTTTGGCTCATCACTTTCTGGACAAACAGTAACCCGCAAAAATGGTGAGTCGACAAAAACTTTTGTCGAAAGGTTTAAACCGTCAAATTCTCAACCTGTGGACAAAATCGTCAAGACAAGAGCTTGGTCGCACAAGAATGAAGCGATCATCTGTTTTTATCAATATCAGGAAATGGTTGACGGAGAAACTTACCCAGCCATTATAGGGTACCTTTTTTGGCCGTTGGGAAGAATGAAGTATCACAAAATTCCTATCGCTACCTTTGAGTCTGATGGTGGGAATCCCGAAATACGTTCAGTATTTTTTGACAGCGTTTACGGAACAACAGAATTGATCATCCTCTGTGCTTGGCCGCAACTTTTGCACTACGATTACTCTGGCACCTATTACTCGGCCTATCTTTTCAAGCCACCCCAAGACCCGAAGGTGCAATCATCCCTAGAGCAAGATAAACGTTGGAGTAGCATCTTCGAAAATCAGTGCGATTGTGCTTCCCGAGATGGAAAAATCGAACATGCGCGCTTTACCAGTTCTTCCAAAATTCTTGCAGAAATTAAGCGCTTGACTAAACCACAGCCTAAAACCTAGCCTAGACACATTCTTAATCTTAAGGAATGATCGAGCTATGGATCACGAAGTCTTAGCCCCGGCGGGGGGCCTCGATCATGCGTTATGGGCTTTAGAAGGTGGGGCAAACGCTGTCTATTTTGGCTTTCAAAAGTTTTCGGCCCGAAGTCATGCAACAAACTTCGATTTCGACCAAGTTCGTCAGCTAGCCAAGGTGGTTCGTGACAAAAACGCCCGCCTTTACGCCGCCGTAAATACCATTTTAACCTCGCAAGAGGTATCCGAGGCGGTAGCTTTAGCTTGGCAACTCCACTGGTGTGGCGTCGATGCCCTAATTCTTCAAGATCTTGGAGTTGCAAAAGCCTTGCAAGTTTCTGGCTTGCCTACTCTTTTGCATGCTTCAACTCAAGCCGCTGTCCACACTCCCGATGGGGTGCGTGCCGTACGCGACCTAGGCTTTAGCCGAGTCGTCTTAGCGCGGGAACTTACCCTTTCTGAAATAGAAAAGATTGTTCAGGCCGACCCTAACATGGAATACGAAGTCTTTGTTCACGGAGCGCTGTGTTATGCCGTCTCGGGCAATTGCATGGCCTCGGGCTTGATGCTTGGCCGGTCAGCCAACAAGGGTGACTGCGGCCAAGTCTGCCGTACTACCTTTGAGCTTGATTACCTTATCCCCGGCCCACACCGTCGTGAAAGCCCTCATGAAGAAGGGCTCCCCGTTGGAATTCATGCCCCCGAAGGGGAAAGTACTTGGCAGCCCGGAACAAAAGGTGCCTTTGCCAGCATGAACGACCTTGAGCTGGGCCCCCGTATCCGTCAATTGGCGGCGGTGGGTGTCACAAGCTTTAAAATCGAAGGGCGGATGAAACCGCCGGCCTACTCTTATTATACAGCCAAAGCTTACCGTGCTTTTCTTGACGGTAAGGATTCTCAAGGCTGGTCGGCCTTGGATGAAGCCCGCCTAGGTTACGGCAGACGTCCAAGTGCGGGCTGGCTCGACGGCCACAAAGCCCTAGCCCAAACAAACCCCCAGTGGGCCGGAACGCTGGGCTTGCCTCTCGGCGAGGTCCGACAAAGCAAAGGCTCAACCCTGGTGTTGCAAGCCGATCAACTCAAAGTGGGCCACCTCCCCACTCGAGGCGACGGCGTTCTTGTTTTAGGAACTTTACCCGGACAATCATTTCGAACGTCTGTACACGCCCCCTCCGCAAGCCATCCGCCTGTTCTTGAACTCACCTTAGCGAAAGAGCCCCCCTTTTCGTCCCTGGGAGCCAGCGCCTGGCTGACTAGTCGTCATGATGGCAAACTCCCCCAAAAAAAAGCAACTCGTCCGTTTCAGTTCCCTTTACAGGCCACCTTACGACTGACCCAACCAGCTCCCGGTTTGGTAACGCTAGCCCTTTCGACGTCGTTCGGGCCTGTGATCAACCTAGAAACCACCCTGCCCTGTGAACCCTCGTCTTCGTCCGAGGGGCTGGAACAGGCTCTTCGCAATGCGTTGATGGCATCGTCGCATCGTTTTATCTTTTCAAACCTTGCTATTCACAGCGATCTTCAAAATCTTTTCATCAACCCTCGTGACCTCAAACAGCTGAGACGGGACTGGTTGGCCAAGCTCGAGGCCGAAGCTGACCAGTGGGCCCAAGCCCAAGCGCAAAAGGTTAAACGCGAGGAACCCTTGCTCACAGAGGTTCCCCTACCCCGTGCTCAGCTTAGTCCCCTCGAAGGGGTCAATCGGTTACTGGGCTTTATTGTCGAATGGGAACGTCTAACCCCACAACAGCTTGCCTCGACTCCTTGGGGCCTTTCACTTCCCCTTGCCCCGTTTAGTCCCAATGAAGAGGCAGCGCTCGAACGTTTGCGACGCTTTCTGGCGTTGCCGTCGGTTAAAGACCAGCCAATCGTGCTGGGCGTCAACAACCCCGCTCATTTAGTTTGGCTCCAACGTCTACGACAAGAGGGTTTTGCCGTCAATTCCTGGTTTGCCGATTGGGGCTTTCACCGAGCCAACGGCTGGTTAGAGTCCAACCTAGCCTCGGCCGTACCAGGTCTTGTTTTTTCGGTCGGGTGGCTCGAAACCGAGAAAGCCGATCATTCCTACGTTCCGCCAATTTTTACCAGCCGAGCTTGTATGCTTAGGAATAGCTTTTCGGCTCCACAGCAAGCACATGTGACCCCAACCAAAGAAGCCGCTTTTGACGCACGCACTTGGTCAAACCAAAAATTGCAAGGCCGTACACCCGAACGGCCAGAACAGGGTCCCCGTTGCCCAGCAGGTTGTTCTGGGCACTTTTCGGCACGTTTAACCCAGGGCAGTCAGGGTTTTCGTGTCGAAGCGAGGGACTGCGTGAACTATTTGCTTTTAGAAGGTGTTGACTCCCCCTCCGTCTAAGTCGATTTTATGACTTAAACAGTACAGAGGGAGGCAGTGTGAGTAAGAGTAACGTTGGCTTATCGGGCGAGAGGGGCCCCATCCTCTTAGCGATTATGGTGGCAACAGGCCTGGCGGCCTTGGATACCACGATTCTGTCGACGGCAGTTCCTTCGGTGGTTAAAGATCTAGGCAATTTTGCACAATTTCCCTGGCTGTTTTCGATATACCTTTTAGCTCAGTCGGTAACAGTACCGCTCTATGCAAAAATCTCTGATCTTTTTGGCCGTAAACCGGTTTTGCTGTTGGGGATTGCTTTGTTTATCTTAGGGTCGATTGCCTGTTCCTTTTCTGGTTCTATGCTTTTCTTGATCCTGTCCCGCGGTCTACAAGGTTTGGGCGCTGGTGCCATTATGCCGATGACGATTACCATTGCCGGCGATTTGTATACCGTAGAAGAGCGTTCGCGGGTACAAGGCTACATGGCTAGTGTGTGGGGCATCTCGTCAGTGGTGGGGCCAGCGTTGGGGGGTCTATTCTGCCAATACCTATCATGGCAAGGCATCTTTGTGCTCAACATCCCTCTGGGCCTGGCTGCCATGGTCCTTCTGATTAAAAACTTTCATGAAACCGTTCATCACCGCGATCACCGACTCGATTGGCTGGGGGGTGCACTTTTAACGTTAGGCTTGTCCCTTTTGATTTTGGCCCTTTTAGAGGGCGGTGTCAGCTGGACCTGGAACTCAGTATGGAGCTTGGGGGCCTTTGGTTTAGGGGCGCTATTTATAGCAGTATTTCTTTGGACCCAAACACGAGTCGCAGAACCCATTCTACCCCTGTGGGTGTTTACGCGTCCCTTGTTACTAACCACCTCGTTGATTTCGTTTGGGGTGGGAGCCATCTTATTAGGAATCAGCTCGTACTTGCCCACCTTTTTGGAACGTGCTTTGGGTCTACCCCCGCTGGTATCCGGTTCTGTCATTACAGCTTTAATGATCGGTTGGCCCTTGGCGGCCTCGTACTCGGGTCGTATCTACCTTCGTATTGGTTTTCGAAAGACGTCACTGGCAGGTATAGGGTTTCTCTTGCTGGGGGGCCTTTTGTTGTATACCCAGGCCGCTCACCCCTGGCTTCCGTTAATTATAGGCACTTGCCTGGTGATGGGTGTTGGTTTTGGGCTGGCGGCGACACCGATTATTGTTGCGGCGCAAGCTAGCGTAGACTGGAACCAGCGAGGCGTCGTAACCGGCACCAATCAGTTTGCTAGGGCGGTTGGCAGTTCGGTCGGGATAGCCCTGTTTGGTGCGTTAGCAAACTCGGTACTCGGTCATTCGGGCAACACCCCTAGTATTCAAGCGGTGCAAGGGGCCACAGGGCGTGTCTTTTTAGCAATCCTGGTCGTCATCGGCCTTA
>JAJXVP010000230.1 GCA_021782055.1 bacterium
TAATGAGGAAGTTTGTACTCGATTCCTAAATGCGGTTGACCGTTGACAATATCGGGGATAATTGAAGTATCGATCTGCTTGCCCTGTCTTTCTAGCTGAAGGGTATAGCTGGGGACACGATCATTCAAAAGCGGCACAATAGCGCGGGTGTTGGGTGTCGGGTGTCCGTTAAACGAAAGCACACGGTCTCCAGGCTTGATCCCGGCAATCTGCGCTGGCGAGTCGCGCTGCACCGAGGCAACAATAGGGTCAATCCAGGGATAAACCCCAACCAGATAACTGCTCGAGGCAGGGTTCCAACGGGGAATAACTGTCAGCGTCAGTTGCGCCCCATTGCGGTTAACCTCAACAGAAAGGGGTTTGCCACCGCATGCCCCGATTTGAGTCTGTAGGTCGCGAAAGTTCTGGACGGGATGACCGTTGATGGCGGTAATGATGTCGCCTGATTGCAGGCCTGCTTGGTCGGCTGGGTAGGTGGTGTGTTCATACTGGGACGCTAAGATGATTCGCGAGGAAGGCGAGTTTTGTGGGACCCCGGTTAAAGCTAAAGCTGAAAGGACAATTGCCGCCATCAGGAGGTTAAAAAGAGGTCCGGCCAGCGAAATGACGATGCGTCTCCACGGGGGAGCCGCAAAAAAGCTACCGGGTTCCGGTTCTGGTTGGGTTTGAGGGTTAAGTAAGGCTTGTTTGAGGTAGTTTTCGCCTTTCATCTTGCAGTAGCCACCCAAGGGGAGCCAACATAAGCGATACTCGGTTTTTCCTGGTTTCCAACGGTAAAAGGCTGGTCCCCAACCCACCGCAAAGGCTTCTACTTCAACCCCAAGCGCGCGAGCTGCCAAAAAGTGACCAAGTTCATGAATGGTAACAACAATTCCCAGGCCAACAAGACCTAAAAGAACAAAGAGAACGGTCTGCACTAGAGTCTCCCATGAATAAACATCAAAAAGATATAAAAAATCGGGGCCGAAAACAAAAGGCTATCGATGGAATCCAGGATACCACCTCGACCGGGGATAAGACTGCCGGAATCTTTGACACCGGCACTTCGCTTCAGACACGATTCAAAGAGATCCCCCAAAATGGTGGTTAACGCTAAAATTGCCGCTAGAACGAGAACGGCGAAAAGGTCTTTGCCCAAAAGTCCGGGAAAGATAAAAAAGACAGAAACAAGAACCAAAAAAGTTCCTACGATTCCGCCAATAAACCCGATCACGCTCTTGTTGGGACTCACTAAAAATGGTTTGGGACTACTCCTGCCGAACAAGGTCCCCCAAAGCCACGCCATTGCATCGTTACCAAAGGTAGCTAGGGCAAAAACCATCATCAGTAAAGAAGCGTGCGAAAAGCCCAGGAGCAAGATTAAAAAATACAAAAAGAAGCCAGGGTAGATCATTGTGAGCAAATTGCCTGCGACCTTACCCAAGATTGGCTCAAAGCCCTCTTCGGTATTAACAAAAATTTGTCGCAAAAAGACAAACATAATGGCAATCCCGGCTGCGGCGACGGTATGGGCGGGATGAATCCAGCCGGAGAGTTGGGCATAGGCTAGCACAGGAAAAATGAGGCCAAAAGCGACCGGCAGATAAACATTTGTCTGCATGTCTTTTGACCTTAGTAGGGCGGCCATTTCAAAAGCTCCCCAAACTGAAGCCAGAACAACCAAAAAAACCAGCGGGAAATGACGCCATACTCCCCAAAACATTATCACGATCAAGATAGGAAAGACCACAAAGAACGTAATAAGTCGTTGTGCAAGCTTACTTTTCACGTACCCCTCCGAACTTCCGATGGCGGCCGCTGTAGGCGACGAAGGCTTGTCGAAGATCTTCGGTGTCCCAATCCGGCCAGAGCTTGGGACTAAAATAATACTCGGCGTAAATACTTTGCCATAGCAAAAAGTTACTCAGGCGAATTTCTCCTGCGGTGCGTATAACAAGATCTAAAGGAGGAAGTTGGGGTTGGTCAAGGAAAGAGGTCAGCACCTCGGCGCTCAATTCAGGTCGATTTGGCGTGCCTTCCCAGCGTTTGACGGCGCGGATGATCTCATCCTGTCCCCCGTAATTGATTGCCAAGTTGACGGTCAAACCGTCAAAACCGGCGGTATCCTCGCGAACTTGACGGATATCCGCTTGAACGTCGGGCGGAAGTCCACCAAGGTCGCCAGAATGTACAACCCGAATGCGGTTTTCTCGGTAAAAGTCCCACTCTTTCAGTAAGTGACTTTTCAAAAGGAACATCAGAAAGGAAACTTCTTGCTCGGCGCGTTTCCAGTTTTCGGTCGAGAAAACATACAAGGAAAGGAATTTGGCTCCTAAGTCAGAAGCGGCTTTGGTGACACGTTTAGCGGCCTTGAGGCCTTCTTTGTGTCCTTCGGAACGGGAAAGCCCACGATTCTTGGCCCAGCGGCCATTCCCGTCCATGATAATACCCACATGGGCGGGGGCCAAGGCCGGATTCCAGGCGTTATCCATGATTAAACTTCCAGAATTTCCTTTTCCTTTTCAGCGGCTACCTTATCAATATCTTTGATGGCGGCATCGGTAAGCTTTTGAATTTCCTCTTGTGCTTTCTTGACCTGGTCTTCGGTCATGCCGGAATCTTTTTGTTCACGCTTAAGAAGGTCATTGTAATCACGGCGAATGTTGCGGATCGAGACTCGAAAGTTTTCAGCCACAGCTTTGGCTTGTTTGACTAACTCTTTGCGCCGTGTTTCGTTGAGGGGGGGAATGTTGAGCCGAATGACTTTTCCATCATTGCTGGGCGTTAGCGAGAGGTCAGAGGCTAAAATTGCCTTTTCGATATCTCCAATGACAGTTTTATCCCAAGGTTGAATCACCACTAAGCGGGCTTCGGGAACAGAGATATTCGCCACTTGGCTTAAAGGGGTTTTCGACCCGTAGGCTTCGACTTGAATCCGGTCAAACAACGCCGGAGTTGCCCGGCCTGTTCGGATCGTGTTGAATTCATCCTGAAGACTTTTGACGGTCTTCTTCATTTTGGCATCCACATCGGCTTTCGAATAGGCCATGACTCCTCCTGCAGTTGTTTTAGCGGGTCAACTTTTGTCGCTTACGCTTCTACACCGATTTGACAATAGGCGTAGTCAGCTAGCTCAACTTTGGTCCCCAGCTCCTTACCAACTTTATCGGCGGCCTGAGCGACCGTCAACTTGTCGTCTTTAACAAAGGGCTGATCGACAAAGCAGATCTGTTTCAGCAACTTTTCAATTTTGCCCTTCATGATGTTCGCGGCGACGTTTTCGGGCTTACCGACCAATTGATCCGCGTCGCGGACACGAAGGATTTCTTCTTGCTCTTTTAAATAGCCAGCATCAACCTTATCCCGGTTCAGATAGGCAGGGTTAAAGGCAGCGGCATGAAGAGCGAGTTCAATAGCAAGCTGTTTTACCTTAGGGTCAGACACCTTGGAAGGGTCAGCAACCTTAACTTTCACCAGAACTCCAATGCGACCTTCGCCATGGATGTAGTCCTGAAGGAGCTCGCCGGCGTCGGCGCTCAAGAATTTGTAGCTTTTCAGCGACAGGTTTTCTTTCGTCTTGATGGCCAAATCTTTAAGCTTAGCGTCTTCGGTCTCACCCGGTTGGTTCTGGCTGTTCGTGACCATGCCGTCAAGAATATCTTGACCAGTAGTGACAAAGTCGCCGTTACGGGCAACAAAGTCTGTTTCACATGAAATTTCGAGCAACCCAGCAAAGCCGCCCTGAATTTTTGTAAAGACACGGCCTTCATTGGCGGTGCGTCCAGCACGTTTTGCTACCGACGCCAGACCTTTTTCTTTGAGGAACTTTTCTGCGGCGGCAAAATCGCCACCGGCTTTTTCAAGAGCTTCTTTGCAGTCACCGAAACCGGCACCAGTTTGCTCTCGGAGTTTTTTCACATCTTGGGGACTAACGGCCATAAGGGTCTCCTTAGTTCAATTCGTCTTCGTCAACGTCGTAATTCGCGGCAAGGCCTTCACCCGAGGCAAAGCCTTCGGTTTCCATACCTGGGGTTTCATCTTCTTGCAGACTGTCGATGACCGTCAAGCCGATTTCGTTATCAGCCTCAATAACAGCGTTGGCGATGATCTGGGTAAACAAGGTAATGGCGCGGATAGCGTCATCGTTGCCGGGGATGGGAAAGTCGATACCTTCGGGGTTACAGTTGGTGTCAACGACCGCGATGATAGGGATGCCCTGGCGGCGGGCTTCGGCGATGGCGATAGCTTCTTTACGGGGGTCAATAACAAAAAGGACGCCCGGAAGCTCCTTCATCTCTTTAATTCCGCCCAAGTTTTTTTCAAGCTTAGCTTTTTCCTTGCCCAACTGAGCGATTTCTTTCTTGGTTAAGTGGCCGTAAGTACCGTCCACTTCCATTTTTTCAATCTTTTTCAAGCGGAGTAGGGATTTCTTAATGGTCGAAAAGTTCGTCAGCATACCACCAAGCCAGCGGTTGTTGACAAAGAACATGTTGCAGCGCTCAGCTTCTTGCTGAATCGCCTGTTGGGCTTGTTTCTTGGTACCAACAAAGAGCACCGTCTTGCCGGCCAACACAGTCTTTCGGACTTCGTTATACGCTTCTTTGATAGCCTGAATGGTTTTTTGCAGGTCAATGATGTGAATGCCGTTCCGTTCCGCGAAGATAAACTTCTTCATGCGGGGGTCCCAGCGTTTGGTCTGGTGGCCAAAGTGGACACCGGATTCCAAAAGGTTCTTCATGGTAACTACGGCCAAGGTAGTCTCC
>JAJXVP010000231.1 GCA_021782055.1 bacterium
TTCAGGAGGTTGTCGCCAACACCATCGCCATCAAAGAGTTACATCCTCAAACCAGTGTCGCGGTTGAGCTTGGCGGGCAAGATGCCAAGGTGGTATTTTTTCGCACCGATGAGCGTACAGGCAAACTTGTGGCGTCTGATATGCGCATGAATGGCAGTTGTGCCGGGGGCACAGGCGCGTTTATTGATCAAATCGCCGAGCTTTTAGAAATTCGTATTGAAGATTTTAACAGTTTAGCCGCGCAGGGAAAAACTGTTTACGATATTTCGGGACGCTGTGGCGTCTTTGCCAAAACCGACATTCAACCCCTGTTAAATCAGGGGGTAGCCAAAGCCGACATTGCTTTGTCGAGCTTTCACGCCATTGCGAAACAAACCATCGGCGGGCTGGCCCAGGGCATGGATATTAGGCCACCCGTGATCTTCGAAGGTGGGCCGATGACTTTTAATCCCATCTTGGTAAAGGTGTTTCAAAGCCGCCTCAATCTGATGGACCACCAAATCGTTATGCCCGAACGGCCCGAAGTGATTGTCGCTTATGGTGCCGCTTTAGCAGGCGAAACTCTCTATGGTGACCGCCCCGTCGCCTACCAGGGGGTGTCGGTGCTGGGAGGTTTTCAAGCCGCACGCGAAAAGCTTGATGCTGAAAACCGACGCAATGCCCCTCACTTTTTTGAGTCGCCCAGCGAACGGGAAAAGTTCGAGGAACGTTACCCTGTCTCTGCCTGGAAACCTGTTCCGCCAACACCTGGAATGGTCCGTGCGTTCTTGGGGGTCGATGGTGGTTCCACGACAACGAAGTTCATTCTCATGGATGAGGCGGGCCAGGTCATTGATAAGTTCTATAAAAACAATACAGGCGACCCGTTAAAGGTGCTTCAGTCTGCCCTACTTGAGATGCGGCAAAAATATCTGGACGCTGGCAGCGATCTTGAAATTCTGGCTTGTGGTACAACTGGCTATGCTGAAAACCTCTTTGCCAAGGCCCTGCATGCCGATTTTCATACAGTAGAAACGGTTGCCCATGCCGAAGCGGCTCGTTCCTTAAAACCGGACGCAACCTTTATTTTGGATATCGGCGGCCAGGATATGAAGGCCATCTTTTTAAATAAAAGTGTGGTCACGGGAATTGTCTTGAACGAGGCCTGTTCGGCGGGGTGTGGCAGTTTTCTTGAAACGTATGCCCGTAGTTTAAAGATTGCGATTGAAAGAGTTTCTGATTTGGCGTTTAGCGCGGAAAACCCCTCGCTGTTGGGGAGTCGTTGCACCGTGTTTATGAACTCTTCGATTATCAGCGAACAAAAATCAGGAAAGTCCAGCGCCGATATTCTGGCGGGACTGAGCCGATCCATCATTGAAAATGTTTTTACCAAGGTGATCCGTTTGTCAAACCTTGACCAATTGGGCCAGGTGGTCGTGGTTCAAGGCGGCACTTTTAAAAATAACGCCGTTTTGCGAGCTTTTGAGCAATACCTGGGACGCCCTGTAACTAGGCCCGAACTGCCGGGCGAAATGGGGGCGATCGGCGTTGCCTTGCTGACCAAGCGTTACGCTGAAGCCCAAGAAAAAGGGTTTAGCTCGTCGTTTGTGGGTTGGGAAGCTCTTGAGCAATTTTCTTATACCTCAGAACCAGGAAACATTTGCCCGTTTTGCGCCAATGCCTGCAATCGTACCGTTGTGACCTTTCCTGATGGCGACACTTACGTGACGGGCAACCGCTGTGAAAAAGGTGAGGTCGTGGGCGACCCAAAAGACCCTGTGACCCGCGAAAAACTCAAATCTGCCGCGAAGCGTGTTGAAGAAACGCCAGACTTGATGAAGTTTCACCGTGAAGTTCTGTTAAGGGACTACCCCGTACAAAAGGTCGGTAAGCCTATCAATATGACCCTAGGGATTCCACGAACCCTAGAGTTCTGGTCGTCGCTTCCCTTTTGGAAGGGGGTGTTTTCGAGCCTGGGAATTCAGGTGCGAATCAGCCGAAAGAGCTCGTATGAACTTTTTGAAAAGGGTTTACCCAATGTTCCCTCTGATACGGCATGTTTTCCCGCCAAATTGGCCCATGGGCACGTGCGCGATTTAATTGATCAAGGAGTGGACCGGGTTTTCATGCCCATGATGATGAAAATTCCTGTCGAAAATGAAAAAACCAAAGCCGGGGTGATGTGCCCCCTCATTCAGGGCTACCCGGCAGTCATCGAAGCTAGTGATGAGCCGACGGCTCGTTTTGGTGTGCCGTTTGACCATCCAGCGTTTCACTGGTACGACGAACACCATAAAGAAAAACAAGTTGTTAGGTATTTGCATGACGTGTTGGGCGTCAGTAAAGCCCACTCGGTTCAGGCTTTCCAGGAGGGTCTCAAGTGTCAGAGTGCGGCGTACAATGCGCTGCAAGAGGCTGGTAAAAAAGTTCTTGCTGACCTAGAGGGAACAGATCGGTGGGCCATCGTGCTCTCGGGTCGGCCCTACCATTCCGATGAGCTGATCAATCACAGCCTATCTAGCCATTTTACCCGCATGGGAATTCCCGTGCTGACTATTGATAGCCTTCCTGAAATTCATGAAGAAGATGTAGCCTATAGCCGAATGGACGCAGCAAATGCGTTTCATACGCGTATGATCGGCGCGGCTTTCCATGTAGCCAAGAACCCTAACCTTGAGCTGGTGCAAATTGTCAGCTTTGGTTGTGGGCATGATGCAATCATCAGTGACGAAATGGTGCGCATTCTTCGCGAAAAGTCGGGCAAAGAGCTCCTGGTTCTTAAGCTAGATGAAGGTGAAAATCGTGGTCCGTTGGGAATCCGTGTAAAATCGTTTGTTGAAACGATCCGCAATAAGCGAGAGAACCGCCTGCCAGTACTGAACGCCTACCGCCGCCTGGGTGAACCCTATCCGGTCAAGTTTCAACCGGGAGACAAAGCGCGACTTTCCATTTTGGTTCCCAATATGTCAGTTTCGTTTTCGAAGGCTATTTCGGCAGTTATCGAGAGCGAAGGGTACAAAACCCATGTTTTGAAGTTGGCCGACCCCGAAGCGATAGCGTTGGGCAAAAAGTATGTTCACAACGACATTTGCTACCCTGCGCAGATCAATATTGGTGAAATCCTTAGGGTTTTAAAAAGCGGCGAGGTTGACCCGCAAAACGCGGCGGCGGGCTTGCCCAAAAACTGCGCTGACTGCCGTGCGGGGCAATACTTCTTGTTAGCGCGAAAAGCCCTCGATGAGGCTGGTTTTGAGCAGGTGCCCATCATCACTACGGGCACCGACAATAAACAAATGCACCCCGGCTTTAAGCTGTCACCCTTGTTCCAGATCCGTATGATTTGGTCATTGGCGATGATTGATGCCCTCGAGATGATGCTCAGGGCGGTGCGACCCTACGAAGAAGTGCCCGGCCAAACCGATGGCGTGTTTGAGACGTGTTTGGCGGAAGTGACCGAAATTATTCCCAAGGGAATCAAAGAAGCCAAGGCTGTCATGCGCAAAGCCGTCGAGCGCTTCAATGCGATTCCGTCGAACCGCGAGGTGCGACGTCCCCGTGTGGGCGTTTTAGGTGAAGTCCTGATGAACTTTCACCCCGTTGCCAATGGCCAGATCGAACGCTACCTCGAAAGCCATGGGATGGAAGTTGTTCAGCCGACGCTGTCGGATTTCTTTCGCAAGGACTTTGTCGAAATTCTCTTTAAGGCCAAGCGGGACCTTCTTCAACACAAGTTCTTTTTCTCAGCCCTTGCCAACCTGGCGGAGTCGGCCTTTGTTGCCGTTTCCGATAGCCTTCAGAATATTCTTAAAGACTTTAAATACTATAGGCAGCATTTTGACATAAACGACCTGGCGCGCAACATTCAAGGGATGATTGATGAAACCTTTGAATCCGGCGAAGGGTGGCTTATGATGGGCGAAATTCTCCAGCTTGCCAAAGAAGGCGTGAATTCCTTTGTGATTCTTAACCCCTTTGGCTGTATGCCCAACCATGTGACGGGCCGAGGAATGATCAAGCCGCTAAAAAAACGGTTACCCCATGTTCAGATTCTAGCGTTGGACTACGACCCCGATACAAGCTTTGCCAATATCGAGAACCGCCTTCAGATGCTGGTAATCACCGCCAAAGAGTTGGAAAAGCTTTCAGTCGAGGCTTTAGCCCCCTAATTCTCGAACAGCGCTTCTCGAACAGACTAGGCAATTTGGAACTGCTCCCCGCCCAGTGTAGGCTGGGGTTTGCCCCACAAAAAGCCTTGGGCGAGGTCGGCACCTTCCGAGAGGACAAACTCAAACTCGCCCTGGGTCTCGACGCCCTCAGCCAATAACCTAATACCGTTGTCCCGGCAGATGTGTGATAACGCTTTGAAAACGGATTGTTTTAGGGGGTGTCGATCGATTTCGCGGATGATAGAAATGTCGACCTTGATGATATCGGGGTCTAGGGTAACCAAACGGCTTAAGGAAGAATAACCCGTGCCGACATCATCGAGAGCAATTTGAAAACCACACCTTCGGTAGTACCCCAAAATCGTGTCCAAATGATCCCAGTCTTCAATTTCTTCGGTTTCAACGACTTCAAAAACTACTCGAGAAGGCTCGATTCCCAATTTCTCAGCCAAATCAATGGTGCTTTCAAGATTGTTGTGGGGGTCATTGATGGCGGATGGCACAAAGTTGATAAACAACTTGCCTGCTGGGGGGAACTGCGAAGCCGTTTGAAGGGCAATATGCCGAGCTT
>JAJXVP010000232.1 GCA_021782055.1 bacterium
GTGATTATTTTGGAGGGATATCATGGCAAAGAAGGCCATCTCTAAGAACGCCCGCCGTGAAGGCGCCCAGGAACTGCTCAGTAAATGGGGTGGAAAAATCCGCATGAAATCTGTTTTTGAAAATGGCAAAATGAAGCATGTTGCGGTTTGTGAAAAAACTGGCAATACAGCCCGTCGTCCTTCAGAGCTCATGTAACAACATTTCTGAATAGAAAAAACCGTCTGAAAAGACGGTTTTTTTTTAAACCAAAAAACCTAGAAGTCTTTGTCCATTAAAGTTTTTCGGGAATCCGCCTTGGCTTTTTCGATGGCGGCATCACAGAGGGCACGTACTTTTTCGGAGAGAACATCAATAACAGTAGCAGAACACTTTAAATCCGCTACTTCCTTAATATATGCCTTGACTTTCGAGGCAATAACGAGGGTTTCTTTCTCGGCCATGAATACTCCTTTAAAGGCATTTTACGCTGTGAGGCCAGGTTATTCAACCCAAACCCGCTTAAGATTCGCCATCATTTCTACGATGCGCCTGGTAGTCTTTGACGAGAAGCTCTGTTTCACGACTTCCCAAAGGGCTGTAGTGATCAAACTCCATTTCAAATGCACCGGTTCCGCTCGTTAACGCTTTGAGACTCAAAGCATATTGCAACATCTCGGCGTGAGGAATCTGTGCTTTCACGACGACGATATCTTTTCCAAAAGATTCTTGACCTAGGACGCGACCGCGTTTTCCCGAGATATCCGCGAGAATATCGCCCAGGTACTTTTCTTCGACAAAGAGCGATACCATCATAATAGGCTCTAAGAGGATGACATGAGCCTGGGTAAGAGCTTCGCGGAAGGCACCTCGTGCCGCTAACTTAAAGGCTAGCTCTGACGAGTCGACAGGGTGTTCTTTTCCGTCAGAAAGGTTTGCTTTCAGATCGATGAGCGGAAACCCGGCAAGGAAGCCCTCAAGCATTGCTTCTTGAACGCCTTTCTCAACCGCAGGGAGGTAACCCTTTGAAACATTTTGTCCTTTGAGAGTGTTACTAAAGCTAAACCCCTCGCCTCGGGGTAGGGGATGAAAGTCCATTAGGACTTTTGCATACTGGCCATGTCCTCCCGTTTGTTTTTTGTGGGTGTATTCGGCCTCGGCACTTCTGGTGAGGGTCTCGCGATAAGAGATTTTGGGTAAACGAGTGAGAAAATCAATTTTAGCGTTCCGGATCTTATCGAGCAGAATTGCTAAACTCAACTCGCCCATCGAGGAGATGATTGTCTCTTTGGTGTCGTGGTTGTAGAGCACCTGAAAAGTCAGATTTTGTTCCGCTTCTTTGACAAGAATTTGATTGAGCTTATCTTCATCTTTCTGAGCTTTGGCCGCAACGGTGATGGCATGAACTGGGCGGGGAAGCTCTAACGGCAGATAGTGAATCACGTCCTCACTGGGACAAAGGCTGTCATTGGTTTTTAGCTCGTCAATTTTTGCAACGATTCCGATGTCTCCGGCCGAGAGGTCACCAACTTCTTGAAGTTTCTTTCCTTGGCAAGTAAAAATTTTCCCAACCTTAAAGCTTTTGCCAAGACGCGGGACAAAAAAATCTTTGCCGTGATTTAACGATCCTGTGACAATTTTGACAAAGGATAGCCGGCCTGCAAACTGATCGAGGACAGTTTTAAACACTAAGCCTGAAAATTCTCCTTCGGGAGAAATTTGGCGTTCCTTTTCGCCAGAGACACAGGGCTCAATAACGTGAAAGGGAGAAGGGGAGTCCGCTGAAATAAAGTCTAAAAGGGCAACAATACCCGAATTTAAAAGTGCTGAACCACAAAAAACAGGGACAAATTGATTTCTCGCTAAGCCTTGCCGTAGACCTTGCTTAATTTCGTCGTCGCTAAGCGTGTCGGTGGACGCATACTTTTCAAGGAGGTTTTCGTCGCCCTCGGCGGCTTCCTCTATAAGGTTAAGGCGGGCTTTTGACGCTTCCTTTTGAAACTCGGGGGGAATTTCACCTTGTGTTTCTCCTTGACCTGACGGGTCCAGAAAATAGGCACAATTTTCAAGAAGGTTAATGACACCGCGATGTTCTTCGTCATGCCCCATGGGGATTGAAACGGGAATAAAAGGTACCGAAAACTTTTCTTGTAAATCGTCGAGCGTTTGCCAGAAGTCCGAGGCCGCTTTATCAACTTTGTTGATAAAGATCATGCGAGGCATGGAATGGGCATCAAGAAAACGCCAAAGTTTAAGTGTTTCAATTTGAACGCCACTGCGGGCCCCTACAACAAGAACGGCAGATTCACTGGCGCGGAAAGCGGAAATCACTTCACCCGAAAAGTCAGAAGCTCCCGGGGTGTCAAAGAGGTTGAGCTTGGTTCCCTTCCAGGTGATATTCCCCAAAGTGGTGTGGATCGATAGTCCTCGGGCTATTTCCTCGTCCGTGAAGTCGCTTACTGTTCGTCCGCTTTCTACCCGTTCAGCTTTAGGAATAACTTTTCCTTGAAAGAGGATTTGTTCAAATAATGAAGTCTTGCCTGTACCGCCATGCCCGACAATTGAGAAATTTCGGAGCTTTTGAGTTTCTGTAGCCATACACCCCACCTTTTGGTAGCTAAAAAAAGCCTAGTCCCGTGAAAACGTCCTGTCAAGAAAAAAAACCTCCGCTGTAAGGCGGAGGTTTTTAGGAAACCACAAGGCTTAAGGAAGAGGATTGTAAGTCTGAATATTGCTGGAGCTGTTGGCAGGTGTACCTAGACCGTTGATCAGATGATCAATGGTCCCAGTCCCTCCCAACGACACCGTCGTGAGATCTTGCATACTGCTTAACAGAGGCGAAGGAACTTCAAGGGCGTTGGTGAGTTGCACTGAGGGGTTTACATTGAAGAAACAGTACACCCCTAGCCCCATGGCCAGATGCGAGGTCACCGTATCGGCTACCTTGTACGAGGGGTACCCGTACTCAGAGCCGTCCATCCAATCGGCCTGGGTTGGAACGTCATAGGGTTCTTCACTTTGGTAGAAGTACACTTGTCCGCCATTGCCGTTCCACAGGGTTTGTTCTTTTTGGTAGTGTTCTACCGCCAAGCCGTAGATGGTAACGTTTTGACCGTTCACGACAAGCCCGTGATCCGCAGGGTTCACCGTCCAGCCAACGTTGGCTGAACTGCTACCATGATCAGCACGCCAAATCCAGAAGTCGTCGCCAATAACGTTGTTGCTGTTGATCTCGAGACTTTCTGTTGTGCTTCCTGGAGCCGCCCCACCAACGCGGAAGAACAGATCGGACAACAGGATGGGGTTAGCAGCATGGTTTGCAGAGCTACCAGCTGGACCGACTTGCAGTTGATAGGGGGACCCTGGGCCCGCATCAAACAAGATGCCGGCAATCTCTACGCCGTCAACATCGGCAACCGTCATAGCCGGAGCTTGGGTCGTATTTAATAGCGTAGCCAGACCAATCCCGAGCACAATGGTGTTGGGGTTGGTTACCCTCAAGGTGTCATTCAAGCTATAGACCCCAGGGGTTAAGAGCAGATTCTTTCCTGCCGCAAGGGCGGCGTTCAACGTCGCGGCCGTATCGGTGGAAGCTTGAGCGACATAGAACTGCGAGATCGGTATCGAGGTCCCTGGGGTGTTTCCATTCAACCAGCTTACCCCCTGCGAAGCACTTCGCAAGGACGGTACAAAGACGTTGTAGTTCCCTGAAGAGTCGATGTACAAGTAGGGCTTTTCTTTAACCACCGGGGTTTGCGTTACAGTGGTATTGGGAGGATTGGGAAAGGTCGTCGCCGGGGCATTTACGTCACCAACAAAAACCATATTCCACACACTACCGTTCCAGCTTGACCACTGTGAGTTACGCGAAAGCCACTGCTGTTGTCCACCTGAATTAACCTGACCGTCGACCAAGGTGTCACCCATAAAGCCCCCGCTGGCCCAACCACTGGCACCAGTATTGGGGTTAATATCAAACAACCACAACCCGCCTTTCACATGCACACGGCGTAACGGGCACGCTTGCGAGACCGCCCACATATCGGTCCCATTGGTGGGGGTCACCGCGATATTCTCGGCTCCTCGCCAAAAGTTGTTGGTCACATTCATGTTAGGGTCATAAGAGCCATCGGCTTGGATAGAGCCCACAATCTGCGTCGCGTCAGGCGATTGCCCTAAGCCCAGAATTTGTGTGTAGTACCCGACGTTGACATTCACATTGTAGGTTCCGGGTTTGAACATGATCGCATACCGCTGTGACCCAAACTGGTTGGTCTTTTGTGACGCGTAAACCGCATCAACCTGCGACTGAATCGTCGACGCTGACATGCTCGGGTCCATGATCAGAACGTTAGGACCGAAATTGACAGGTCCGGCCGGTGCCCAATCGGCATACGCCGTTAGGTTGCCCGTCAATACTGTCGAACTGGTAATCGCTGTTCCGCCCCCGTTCGTGGCCGAAAACCAGCCAACCAGGTTGTAACCAGTTTTGGTAGCCGTAGGAAAAGTAACACCAGCGGCACCCAAAGTTGTCCCCGAAGGAACAGATACAGCGGAAGCAGAAGGAGTTCCACCCTGTGTGTCAAAAGACAAGGTGTAGGACGTGTTCGTTCCTGGTGCGGCGTAAACCCGAACCCAATCAACATCGAGAGACTGGGGTGAGACCGTCGAGGCCGTTGGGTTACCAGGCCAATTGCCACCGACCGCCAGGTTCAACAACAGGTAGTAGGGGTT
>JAJXVP010000233.1 GCA_021782055.1 bacterium
AAAACGTTTGGGGACTAAAGTAGGTTTTGTGACCGCCAAACCAAACTGTTCGATTCAAAGTTATGTGCCAGCCCTGCATGCGCTCAAAGATTTTGGAATCCAAAAAGTCTCCGTTTGCACGTACCAAGCTTTATCCGGTGCTGGAAAAACTTTCACATCTTGGCCTGAAATGGTTGATAACGTCATTCCTTTTATTAAGGGTGAAGAAGAAAAAAGCGAAAAAGAGCCCATGAAAATCTGGGGGACTGTACAAAATGGGGTCATTGTTCCCGCACAACAGCCTCTCATTTCGGCCCAATGTCTTCGTGTCGCCGCTGCAGATGGCCACATGGCGGCGGTTAGTGTTTCTTTTCGAAATAAGCCTGCTTTTGCAGAAATTCTTGACCGTTGGGCCACCTACGAAGGGTTAGCACAACGATTAAATCTCCCCAGTGCCCCCCGTCCTTTCCTCCACTACTTCCAAGAGGATGACCGTCCACAAACTAAACTTGACCGTGACGCTGGCAATGGGATGGCCATAAGTATCGGACGTCTTAGAACTGATGCTCTATTTGATTACCGCTTTGTCGCACTTAGTCATAATACGGTTCGAGGAGCTGCTGGAGGTGCAGTTCTTACGGCGGAATACTTGGCTTCTGAAAAATGGATTCCCCAAAAAAGCTGATTTAGTTCGAAGAATTTGTCATGTTTAAGGGTTAAAAATAAGATAAGAAGATAGGTCCCATCCTTATTGTACAATAGGCTACTTGACCAGTTCAGCCACGTCTAGAACTGATTGAAGTATTGCGGTTGGCTCAATTTCCCAAGGATCAAATATCGTTTTGGAACGCTGTATCCAGGCAGATAGTAAGCCATTTGAAACTGCACCAATAACATCAAAAGGATTGCTAGAAATTAGCCATATTCCTTCTGAAATCGTTTGAGTACTTCTCAGTAAATGTGAATATACGGCAGGATTTGGTTTAAAACTCTTAACCTCATCAACACTGATGACACCATCAAAATACTCTCGAATATCAGCGTTTTTTAGCAGCTTGGAAACAGTTTCTGATTTTCCATTAGAGAAAGCAAACAAACGGCAATTCATAGATTTTAATAAACTGAGACCAGGAATAACATCGGGAAAGGCTGGAAGATAAAAATATTCATCAATGATTTTCGTTTTCTCGTGAGAATCAAAATTTAGACTATATAACTCAGCAGTGTAATCAAAAGCTTGTGAAGTACAAATTTCAAAATCTACATAATTTTGCATTAAACCTCTTCGAAATGTATACTCTAACTGTTTGGTTCTCCAGGTATTCATAAACAACTCGGCAGTTTTTCCTATAGATTTTTCAAGGACTAAATAAACACCATTTGTATCAATAAGAGTCCCATAAACATCAAAGGCTATTGTCTTGATTTTTCTTTTTAAAGCTATATCTGTAGATTTTATTACCATATATTTAACACTTCATCGATGAATTGATGGAATAACCTGTCCCAAGTTGTTTTAAAGCCTTTGGGATAATGGCTACAACAATCGCTTTCAAATGCTTCATATCACCTCCTCCAGCTTAATTTCAAAGTATTCAAAGTGTATCAGGAGGTCAAGAAAATAAAAAAAACCGACTAAAAAGCCGGTTTTTAAAACAAAATGGGAGACGGCGGATTTGAACCGTCGACCTCTTGCATGTCAAGCAAGCGCTCTAACCAACTGAGCTAGTCCCCCTTGAACGAATCATAATTTACCTGAAGACGTAAAAATTGTCAAGAACACATGAGATTTAAGAATGAAGAGTTAACCCATTTAAGCCTGTAAAGAATGGACAACTCGCTCCAATACCTTTTTACGGTCTAACGGCTTAACAATGTAATTCTTAGCCCCCAGCATTAAGGATTGTTTTACCAAATCTTGCTTTCCTAAAGCACTTATCATAACGACTTTAGCGTTCTTATCAAATTCCATAATTTTTTCTAACGCCGTCACACCATCCATTTTTGGCATTGTGATATCCATCGTCACTAGATCCACATTGGGAAACAATTGCTTATATTTTTCTAAACCTTCCTCGCCATCACCGGCAGTTCCTACCACATCAAAACCCTCAGAAGTTAAGATCTGCCCAATTTGTTTCGTCACAAACATGGAATCATCGACGATCAGAACACGATAGGGTGAACCGTCTGGACGAGTTCCTTCCGGAGGTCGCTCATTAATGGTAGGAAAATCTACTTTTGTCTTCACGTTTTAACCTCGTTCTCTTACAGCGACATTAATTTCAATGTTGCCTAATTCACTTTCCATAGGAACGATAAGAGCTTCGACTTCCTGATCAGAGACTTCCATATTATCCCCCGAAATCAACGCCGGAGGAGTCAGGTCAAAGCGAAACCCTAAGTCGTGTAACTTAGTGACGGCTTGTGCTGTGATCATATTGGCTAATTCTGTAATAGTTGCCTTGGCCAAATCATCAAACTCTTGAAGTTCTTCCATGTTCATCGCAGAAGCAATTTTGATAGCCGTCACCTTAGACATATCAAAAAGCACTCGACCTTCTACTTCGCCTGCCAACCCCACAATTGCAGCCACGCCCATCACGGATTTCGTTGCAGATTTGAGGTATAAGTTTCCCCGTTTGATCTCTACGCCCAAGACCTCTGATAGGACATTGTAAGCAGCCTCCACAAAGGGATTGATGTATTCCACGCGCATAGCAACTCCTCGTTATGAACTCCCGCTTTTCTTATCTTAGATGTTTTTTTGATAGACCGTCCAGGGGCCTTCTCCAATTCGTTTCCAATCTGCTTCTTGGGTTACCACTTCATTTTGACCCAAAATGAGGTATCCCTCAGGTTTTAATTTCTCAAAAAATTCGGCAAAAACCTTTTCTCGTTCTTCTGTTGTTAAAAACGAAACAATATCGCGAGCGACAATTAAAGATACACTCGTAATGGGGTTCATGTTTCGAATATCATGAAACTCAAAAAAAACTTGGTTTTTAACCTCGGATGAAAATTGAAAGCCAGCTTTTGTTGAAACCAAAAAAGGTTTGTAAAACTCATCCACTTCCATTTCCGAAAAAGCCAAACTTGGAGCGATAGAAATATTCAACAAATCATTGTCACTGGCCCAAATCTTTACTCCGGTCTGAGGGAATTGAGTCCTAAAAAAAACAGCTAAACTATACGCTTCATAACCCTTACCACAGCCTGGGTTCCACACTGAAACAGTGTTTCCGCTAAAATGCAAATTCTGTGCTAAAAGTTGAATTTCCTGTTCGGTCCAAAACCGCGAGGAATTGCCCGTTAAAAATCCTTTTAGAAACTCCTCGGTATCTTCGCGAGCTTGCAACTGAAAATCTTGCCCTTGAGCTTTTCTATCAGCTTTCCATTGAATTAAGCGATTTCGAACCCAGTCACGATTATGCGGCCCAACATAAAAGCCAGCTAAAGATGCCAAACTTTCAGTTATGAACTGTAAATCTAAGTCGCTATCCTTCGCGGTAACAACAGGAGTTGGTGAAGGATCGACCACTGGTATGTCTTCAGCTTGATGTTGAATATTTTCTTCTTTGTGTGTGGGCTTTCCAAAAATCCGATCAACATCTAACAAAATGTAAAGGATATTGTTGTACTCAACGACTCCTTGAATGTATTGAATATTGATATCGCCAAATAGTGGGTGAGGTGGTTGTATAGAATCTTTAGAAATACCAATGACTTTTTCAATCGTATCAACGACAACCCCTAAAACAAGATCATCTAAACGCAAGATGATAATATTTTCGAGAGCGTGCTCTTCGTGACTTTCGGCTGGTAAATGAAACATTATCCGCAAATCAATGATAGGTATTATATCACCACGAAGGTTATCCACACCGCGAACAAAATTGGGCGTATTGGGTACCTTAGTAAAATCTCCCGCTTTTCGGATTTCTTTTACCTTCATGATATCGACCCCATACTCTTTACCAGCCAGGGTAAACGATACCATTTTAAAATCAATTCTTTGAACTTTTTCGGGGTTCACTACACTGGTATTCGTTGGGGAAGCGGTCATGATACCTTCCTATTTCGTCCAAGATTCGCGTTTTTGTCGGGCAGTTCTCTCATTACGAAGCCCCAAATCTAATAGCTGACTGACATCAATAATCAGAGACACTTTTCCGTCACCTAAAATAGTCGCACCAGCAATGCCAGGGGTATTGGTGTATTGGTCCTTCAACGGTTTGATCACAACATCTTCTTCGCCAATTAAGGCATCGACCACTAAACCTATTTTTTTATCACCGCTCCCCACAACAACGACATAATGGAAGGGGACATTTTCATCAGCTTCAATCCCGAACAAACGATTGAGCCGCATCAGAGAAATCACATCTTTACGAACATTGAACACTTCGTAATTATCTATCACTTTAATTTCAGTGGCCTTAATTCTGTGGCTATCAATCACCGAGGTTATGGGTATCGCATAAACTTCACGCCCCACCCGCACCAAAAGCCCTTGAATGATCGCTAAGGTCAAGGGAAGCTTAATCGTAAACTTACTCCCCAAGCCTTTTTCTGACCAAATACTGACAGTTCCGTTGAGTTTTTCGATTTGCTTTCGGACGACATCCAACCCCACACCACGACCAGAAATGTTGGTTACCTTTTCTGCCGTTGAAAACCCAGGTTCAAAGATAAGATTAAAGGCTTCCACGTCTGAAAGGATTTTT
>JAJXVP010000234.1 GCA_021782055.1 bacterium
TATTCCTTCAAAAGTCATCCCCAACTTGAGCATAACTTTTCCAGAAGCTTCATTATCCAGATCATGTGTAGCCCATATTCTAAAGATATTGGGTTTGTTCAAGACATATTCCAAAACAGGTTTCATGGCTTCTGTCATAAAACCTTTATTCCAATATTTTTTAGCCAAGACATAGCCAAAAGAAGCTTTAAAATCATCTAAACGGAAGTCGATCATGCCGATTGTCTGGTTTTCTTCTTTTAAAGAGAGGACAAAAAATAAACTCTTTTCTGTTTTTGAGTCTAAAATGCATTTTTTAATCCACTTTACGGTGTCTTGAAATTCTTTATGTGGCTTCCAAGTTAAATACTTTGTCACCTCAACATCTTGAGCATAGTTGTTAAAAATGTCCTTCGCGTCCTCAAGTAAAGGAGGTCGGATTAATAATCTATGAGTTTCAAATTTCATAATAAAGGCCACACTTTCAATAGAAATATGAAAGAATTATATGTCTACAATGAAATTTTGTCAAAATGTGTGCAAAGACTATCCTTCACGTGTGAAAACTTCCGGTAAATCCCAATGTGCTGAGCCTGAAACAAGAATGAAATTTTGCTAGATAAAGAAAAGTCATTTTGATACTAAGGGGTGAGGGGCACTATAACCTATTATCGAGCCTCACTATTACGTAGCAAAGAAGCTCGAATTTAGGTAGAAAAAGGGGGTTTTGATACCGATGAAAAAACTTGGGTTTTTAAGTGATGGATGGGAATCAAAACAAAATTTGAGATTGTGGAAATATTGAGGTTCACTACAATTCAATTCGAGATCGTCACGAGGTTTAACAACAAGCAGGAAACCTGATTACCGTGTTTGTGGTCCCCGGCATAAAACGGCTTACTGAGTGTCAGCTTATGGTTCATCCCGATAAGACTAAGATTGTTTACTGCAAAGATGGAAAGCGCAGGTTGAAAAAAACAAACATGCGTTTCAAGTTTCTTGGTTTGATTTTAGGTCCATGGTTGCCAGGAGCGCGGAAGAATTTGACTGGATATCTATCGTGGTATATACTATTGTTCGAGGTGTAATATGCAAACAGCAAAACTCTTCCAAAACGGTCGTTCTCAAGCGGTGCGTCTCCCCAAGGAATTCCAGTTT
This sequence comes from bacterium, assembly GCA_021782055.1. The sequence continues at coordinate 1,138 of JAJXVP010000234.1, forward strand.
TCTGGGGACGAGGTGTATATTCAGAGACACGGGGATGCAGTGATCCTTATACCACACGAAAAAGCATGGGAAGTTTTTATGGAAGGACTAAACGGGTTCTCAGAAGATTTCATGAAGGATGGAAGAGATCAAGGTTCAGATCAGATCCGTGAGTGGAATTGATGTATCTTCTTGACACAAATACCTGTATTTTCGCGATAAATAAAAAATCATCGAGAACGTTAGAAAATATCAAGACAAGATCGAAAGACGGAATTTTCATTTCGTCTCTGACCGTTGCGGAACTTGAATACGGAGTTTCATTTAGCGAGTTTCCAGAAAGAAATAGGATTTCTCTGGTCAAGTTTCTATCGATTTTCAATATACTTAATTTCGATGATTCAGATGCTGTCGAGTATGGAAAGATCAAAGCCAATCTGAGAAAACAAGGGAAGTTATTTGGACCAATTGATATGTTATTGGCCGCTCAGGCAGTCTCAAAGAAGATGATTTTCGTGACCAATAATACAACGGAATTTAGTAACGTTGTGGAATTGATTTATGAGGATTGGAAATAGAGAGCCTCAAGAAGAAAAACACATTATCCCCCATCCCAGCCGAGATCTGAACAAGCAGTATGGAGGTTTACCATGAGTAACGAATACGTTCCCAATTTTGAATTCCTCGACGAAGAGGAGAAAGAGCTTGAACACCTCGATGCGGTGACGGCCTATCCCAAGGAAGATCAGGAAGAGCTATTGGAACCCTACAGGTCGAGCCCTCGTAAGAACGTCACCATGCGCTTAGCCGAAAGTACCATTGCCGGTCTCAAGGCCCGGGCCGAGGCCGATGGAATTCCTTACCAGACCCTGGCATCGATGATCCTTCAAAAGTACGTCCGTGGTGCCTTGCTGGAAAAAGAGGCCGTCAAGGAAGTTGTGAAGGCACTGACAGCTTAGAGGGGAAAATACAGGGCACGATATAAAGAGTATTCCTACGAACGAGTAATCTTCTTAGCCGGTGCGGACCCCGAAACCTGCGGGAGCGGAGACAAGTAAAAAAGTTCCCAAAGCATCTTAGAATTGACATATGTAGCTTCATAAGCTATAATTTGCTAACTATGATATCCGTCGGTGTCCGAGACCTCAAGAATCAGCTTTCTCAATACCTTCAGTACGTGAAAAGTGGTGAGCGGGTGATTATTACTGAACATAATAGAATAATTGCAGAGCTTTCACTCCCTCGGGAAGAGACAACCACCGTCTCCATTGAAGAGGAACTAGAGCGCCTGAGTTCTATGGGAAAGGTTATACTGGCGGCGAGAAATGGATCCGTAACAAAACTGCCAAAAACAACGACTGACCTTGACTGGAAAGAAATTTATTCAGCGACTAGAGAAGACCGGTTCGAATGATTGGATATTTTGATTCATCTGTACTTCTGGCAATTTTGCTAGACGAAAAGAACCAGAAGAATGCGTCTGATTTGTGGACAAGTGCCGACTTGCGTGTTAGTTCAATTTTACTTCGAATTGAAACTACAATCGTCGTGCGAAGAACATATTCCCACTTTAAGGCGAAATTAGGTTCGGACTGGTTGACTCAGAAATTGGGAGAGCTTGAGGAATACCTAAAAGAAGTGAACTATAGAATTGTGGATGCGGAAATCGAGAAGTCCATTAGCCTTAAAAAAGACTTCGCAAGGTGCCGGGCACTGGATGCCATACATATTGCTACAGCTCTCGAATTCAATACAATAAAAGGAAATCATGAATTCAAGATTTTTTCGTATGACTCTAGGATGCTTGATCTGGCAAAGCAATTTCGCATGGCCACTAATGTGGGAGAAATCGGCTAACATCCAGTGTGCCACGAGGAGGCAAATTTAACCTTGAAAAAGCGCAAGTATGATGTATACTTGTTTTGAGGTGTCAAATGCCGCAGATTTCATTGTATGTTGATGAGGAGACATTAAAAAAGGTAGAGAGTGCTGCGAAACGGCAGCATGTTTCAATTTCAAAGTGGGTATCTGAACAGATCCGGTCAAAGATAGAGCCTGTTTATCCTTTGGGCTACGAAGAGTTGTTCGGCTCAGTAACTGAAAACGAGCTCGTCCGACCTAAGCACCTCCAAATGAGATAGCCATACCAGTAATAGTTAAAGCAGAATTAGTCTTGAGCGCATTCAAAAGTAAAACACCGGAAAAGACGTTAGAGAAAGTCGAAAAATTCTTGCAACCCTTTGAAATAATTCCATTTGAAGACCAAGTTTCATACCAGTATTCAGAAATAAGATCCACGCTTGAAAAAGGTGGCAATATCATCGGTCCAAATGACTTGCTTATTGCGGCAATTACGAAGTTTCATGATCAGGTTTTGGTGACAAACAATACTGATGAGTTTTCAAGAGTCTCGGGTCTAAGACTGGAAAACTGGTTGTGAAATCGTAAACCAACGAGTTCAAGCCGATTCGCCTATGCTCCTTCGAACAAGAAATCCTATTAGCCGTAAGCCATGGCTATGACTACAAGGCTTTACGGCAAAACTAATGGTGCTTGTTGAGCAATCCAAGAGGCTAGAAAGGACGTTGCCGAAGGAAACTTTAAATCAGGGTGTGGCTGAAATTGATAGTTTAGGTTTTTGTCGTAAGTCGATTGATTTGGTTGGCCAAGTAACCAGCCCCAAAACCGTTGTCAATATTCACTGTGGCGAGTCCTGGTGCGCAAGAATTGAGCATCCCTAAAAGCGCCGAAAGTCCACCAAAGTTAGCTCCATACCCCACACTGGTGGGAAGGGCTATGACGGGTACTGAAACTAAACCGGCTAAGACACTGGCCAAAGCACCTTCCATGCCGGCCACGGCAATCACAACGTTAGCTTTTCGAATAAAATCCAAGCGTTGAAACAGTCGATGTATCCCAGCTACGCCCACGTCTGTGATCAGTTCCGTGTGGCTCCCTAAAAACCGTGAGGTCAATAAGGCTTCTCGGGCATAGGGGAGATCTGAAGTTCCCGCGGCGACAACGACGACTAGTCCTTTGGGTTCGGTGGCTGGTCCAAGGGTTAACACCTTTGATAAGTCATCATATTCCAGATCAGGAAATTGCGGGGCAAGTCGTTCGGCTAATTCTTTGGAAGCGTGGGTTCCTAAGACGGGGATACCTTGAGACCGCATTTGTTCCATAATCGCTTGAGCTTGCTCGAGGGTTTTTCCTCGACAAAAAACGGCCTCTGGATACCCGGTTCGCTGGGCCCTGTGTGCATCTAACACTGCAAAGTCAAACGGTTCAATCATGATCTTTTCCTGCAAGGAGGTCGTTCGCTTCATCTAAGCTAATTTGGTATTCCCGAGCCAGGCGGGCCCGATCTTCGTACTCGAACTTAGCTTTGACTTTGCCGTCCAGGTGAGCTGTTTTCAGCCTGGCAGTTCCCCATTTGCCTGTTTGTTGGGTCTCTTCACGGGGCAACGTCACGCGGTTCACTCGAGCCTCGCGAAAACCCAAGGTGGAAGAATGGTTTAATAAAGTATGCCGAAGAGCTTCGAGGTGTTCTGAATCCGCAAGTACCTCAACAATCA
>JAJXVP010000235.1 GCA_021782055.1 bacterium
ATAGGATTCCGATCTTTAACCTTTTGTCGGTCGAATTCCAGAAAGCCAGTGGGCTTACCCATGAGACACCTCCGCGGTCTTGGCCTTGCGAGCCTCCAGAACCTTTTTGTAGTCCGTCGGCATGACGGTAACGAACTCTGTTCGATGTTTTTCCCAAGCCGCGAGCAGGCTTTCGGCAACATCGGAGCCAGTATTTTGATAGTGCTTTTGAATTAGACCTTTGAGCAGGTCAAAATCTTCTTGACCAGGTTTTTCAAGCTCAACCATTTGCGTGTTGAGTTGATGTTCTAAATGTCTTTGAGGGTCCCAGACGTAGGCAACGCCCCCCGACATACCCGCAGCAAAGTTACGACCGGTCGGGCCAAGAATGACCGCGGTACCTCTGGTCATATATTCGCAACCGTGGTCGCCAACCCCTTCGACAACGACAATCGCGCCCGAGTTGCGAACACAGAAGCGTTCTGCAGCCACACCACGAATAAACGCTTCTCCGCCGGTTGCTCCATAAAACGCAACGTTGCCGATGATGATGTTTTCGCTGGGTTTGTACTGCGCCTCGGACGGAGGAGCAATGACAAGTCGTCCGCCTGACAAGCCTTTGCCAACGTAATCGTTCGCATCGCCTTCCAAATGGAAGGTAACACCTTTGGCAAGCCAAGCGCCAAAACTTTGTCCCGCATGCCCGTGAAACTGTACTTCGATGGAGTTTTCTGGTAAGCCCTGCGCACCCCAGCGTCGGGTTAACTCATGACTCAAGAGCGTGCCACAGGCGCGGTCCACGTTAGAAATCTTATGTTTAAGTTTTACAGGAGTTTTGTTTTCAAGGGCGGCCGCCGCTTCGGTGATAAGTGTACGATCCAACACATGATCTAACCCGTGATCTTGCTTTTGCGTGCAGTAGACACCAGCCTCAGGGTAAGGCTTGCGGGCCATGGTCAGAAGCGGCTTTAAATCAATATTGCGGCTCTTGGCATGCCGTACAGCGGCGTCTGTATCCAGCAGGTCAACTCGTCCGATCAGCTCGTTAAAGGTTCGTAGGCCTAAATCAGCCATAATCTGGCGAACCTCTTCGGCAATGTAGTGAAAGAAGCGCTCTACATATTCGGGCTTTCCCTTGAACCTTTCTCGAAGCACCGGGTCTTGGGTCGCAATCCCGACAGGACAAGTGTTTTTATGGCACTTTCGCATCATGATACAGCCCAAGGTAATGAGCGGGCCCGTCGAGAAGCCCATTTCTTCGGCACCCAACATAGCCGCCATCACTACGTCGCGACCGTTCTTTAACTGACCGTCAGTCTGCAACCGCACCCTAGAACGCAAATCGTTCATCACCAGGGTTTGGTGGGTCTCGGCAATACCAAGTTCCCAAGGAAGACCTGCGTTTTTGATCCCCGTCAGCGGTGAAGCACCGGTACCGCCCTCATGCCCTGACACAAGAATATGATCGGCATGACCTTTGGCCACACCGGCCGCAATGGTACCAACACCGACTTCTGAAACTAACTTAACGCTGATGCGAGCTTTGGGGTTGGCATTTTTCAGGTCAAAAATTAATTGAGCTAAATCTTCAATCGAGTAGATATCATGGTGCGGCGGGGGTGAAATCAGCCCAACTCCCGGGGTAGAGCCACGGGTTCTTGCGATGGTTTCATCGACTTTATGTCCTGGTAACTCGCCACCTTCGCCGGGCTTGGCCCCTTGGGCCATTTTAATTTGAATTTCGTCGGCATTGGTCAAATAGTGAATCGTGACGCCAAACCGTCCCGAAGCCACCTGTTTGATGGCAGAACGCTTGGAATCCCCGTTGGGGAGTCGTTCAAACCGAGCAGGATCCTCTCCGCCTTCACCGGTATTTGACTTTCCGCCCAAACGGTTCATGGCAATGGCGAGAGTTTCGTGGGCTTCTTTCGAAATTGAACCGTAACTCATAGCGCCGGTGACAAACCGCTTCACAATTTCAGAAGCCGGTTCGACTTCTGATACCGGGATCGGTGTTCCCTTTTTAAAGGACAAAAGACCATGCAAGGTGGCCTGTTGAGCCGACCGTTCAGCTTGCCGGGCACTGAACCGAGCCCAGGCCGCAGGGTCCTGTTGCCAGACCGCTCGTTGAAGATCGGCAATCGATTCAGGGTCCCACATGTGTTTTTCGCCGCCATAACGGTAGTGGTAATCCCCGGGCGAATAGAAGCGGTCATACGCCGGAGCGTTGCCTTCGGGCCAACCCATGCGGTGACGGTCAAGCGCCTCGCGGCCCAGAACGTCATAGCCCGCTCCTTTAATTCGGCTGGCGGTACCCGCAAAAGATTTGCGAATTACCGACTCATCCAAGCCCACCGCTTCGAAAATCTGGGCGCCTTTATAAGATTCTAAGGTTGAAATACCCATTTTTCCGAAGACTTTGCGCATACCCTTGGCCACAGCCTTGAGGTAGTGTGCCACAATTTCTTCGTCACTATAGGGTTTATCAAAGAAATCATCACGCGCCATGCGCCACATCACTTCAAACGCCAGGTAGGGGTTGACGGCATCTGCGCCATAGCCGGTTAACAAGCAAAAGTGATGAACTTCGCGAGGTTCGCCGGATTCAACCAACAGACCGATCTGATTCCGGCGTTCCAGGCGAATCAAGTGGTGGTGCACGGTTCCCACGGCAAGCAGGGCCGAAACAGGAACACGCTCTGCCGAGACGGCCCGATCAGAAAGCACCAAAAGGGCGTAGCCTTCAGCCAAAGCCTTTTCAGCCTCGGACGCCAAGCGGTCCAAAGCCTTTTCCAGCCCAGCTTCCCCCTCTGCTTTGGGAAAGGTCGCATCAAGGATCTTAGATTTCCAGCCCTTACGGTCAATATGCTTAAGAGCGGCCATCTGCTCGTTGGTCAGGATAGGGTTAGGCAAAAGCAAACGGTGAGCATGTTCAGGAGTCGTGGACAAGAGGTTTTTCTCAGGACCAATATAGCTTTCCAAACTCATGACGATCTCTTCACGGATCGAATCGATAGGAGGATTGGTTACCTGGGCAAATAGCTGTTTAAAATATTCGTAGGGAAGGCGTGGCTTCTCGGAAAGAACCGCTAAAGGAGCATCGTTACCCATGGAGCCCAAGGCCTCTTGGCTCGTTTCGACCATAGGCTTAAGAACCATCTCTTGGTGCTCGTAGGTGTAGCCAAACGCTCTTCGACGTACATCAACCGTGGCTTCGTCATACCCATGCGGCTCAACTTTTGATGACAGATCCGAAAGTTTAATTTCTTGAGCCTTAATCCAATCGGCATAAGGACGCTGTCCCGCAATTTTGGTTTTTAGTTCGTTATCATCGACAATCCGGCCTTCTTCAAAGTTGACCAGGAACATCTTTCCGGGTTGAAGTCGTCCTTTTTGCCGAATTTGCGCTTCGGGCACCTCAATGACGCCGACTTCGCTTGCCATAATAACGACATCGTCGTTGGTAACGTAAAAGCGGCTGGGCCGAAGACCATTACGATCAAGGACGGCTCCAATAAAACGGCCATCGGTAAAAGCGATGCTGGCTGGGCCATCCCAGGGTTCCATCATCGCGCTATGATATTTATAGAAGGCCTTTTTCGCTGGCTCCATTGCCCCATGGTTTTGCCAAGCTTCAGGAATCATCATCATGACCGCTTCGGGCAGAGTGCGCCCCGACAAGGTCAACAGTTCCAAAACGTTGTCAAAACACCCCGAGTCAGACAAATCCGGCTCAATAATCGGAAAGGCGTCTTTAAGTTCTGCCCCAAAAAGGTCACTGGCTAAAGATTCTTGGCGGGCAAAGATTTTATTGACGTTCCCCCGTAGGGTGTTGATTTCACCGTTGTGGCTCATGTAGCGCAAAGGTTGAGCGCGGTCCCACGAAGGGAAGGTATTGGTCGAAAAGCGGCTGTGCACCATGGCCAAATGCGTTTCGTAGTCGGGGTCAGAGAGGTCTTTTTGATAATAGCTCCAAACCTGATCGGGAGTTAACATCCCCTTATAGACCATGATTCTCGTAGACAGCGAACATACATAAAAGAAGGAGTCCTGATCGAGTCCTGAGCGTCCTCGCAGGGCATGCACCGCCATTTTTCGAATCAAAAAGAGCTTACGGTCGAACTCGTCGGAAGATAGCCCAGGAGCGGCTCCAACAAAGAGTGTTTCAACGACCGGCTCGGAGGCCAAAGCGGTTGGCCCCAAACCTTCATCCACGGTGGGTAGACGGCGCCAACCCAAGAGCTTCTGCCCTTTTTGTGTCACAATGTCTTGTAACTGTTTTTTACAAGCGGCTCGTTCTTGGTCATTTTTGGGCAAAAAGACGTTACCAGCTGCCCATGTCCCCTCAGCACCCAAGACAATCCCGGCTTGGGAGGCAACTTTTGACAAAAACTTAACAGGAAGGGCTGTTAAAATTCCTGCCCCGTCACCGGTGTTTATTTCTGCGCCGCGCGCACCGCGGTGATCCATACGGCAAAGGATTCCCGAAGCATCTTCGAGGATCTTATGACTCCGTTTACCCTTAATATGGGCTAAAAATCCTACACCGCAAGAGTCTTTTTCAAACTGCGGCTCATATAATCCCCAAGCCTCGGGCCGTTTGACCATGGCCATAAATCCCCCTTTACTCCTCACATGCTGCGCAGAAAAGGAATGTTCAAAAGTTCAAAACCGTTCTTGAG
>JAJXVP010000025.1 GCA_021782055.1 bacterium
AAGAAATCGAAGAAATTTATATGGAGCTGGACTATTCGGGTTTCATCCCCGATACTTACATTCAGGATCCCACAGACAAAATGGATGTGTACAAGAAAATCGCCTCGGTGGTTACCGAGGAAGATTTAGACCGGGTTAACCAAGAGGTCCACGACCGTTTTGGACCCTTGCCGGACGAAGTACACAGCCTGATGTCTTTGGCCGAGATCCAGATTATTTGCCGCAAGCTCAAGGTCAAAGCCGTTCGGGAACGAAATGGGTTATGTGCCGTTGAGTTTGGCCGCATGGTCGATTTTCCCTTTGATAAGGCGATGCGCCTGCTGAGGGAATCGGGAGGTCAAGTCAAGAGTTTGCCCGATAAGCCCAATGTTCTGGTTTTTGAAACTAAGAAGATCGGGTTGGCCGAGAAATCTATCTTTCTTCGGGAGCGGCTCTCAAGATTGCTATGAAGACAGATGCCTTTGCTGATTTACTGGCGGACGCCGCCAACCTGCAAGATTTTCTCAAACGCTCGCTTGACCGTGTGATTCGCACGCTGAAAGCCGACTCGGGTTCCATCTATTTGTATGATGAGAGCGAACGACGTCTGGTTCTACGGGCCACCCAGGGTTTTGACAAAAAGCTGGTGGGCAAATTTTCCTTGGGCTTAAACGAAGGGCTGGTTGGTTTGACCCTACGGGAACAAAAGCCCGTTCGCGAGGCTCGTGGGCGGGATAACCCGGCCTATTTAGTGGTTCCCGCCCTTAAAGAAGAAGACTTTCAAGCCTACCTTTCTGTGCCAATTTTACGAGGAACCTCTCCGGTCGGTGTCATCGCCCTGCAAAACCGGCAAGCAGCTGCCTTTCGCGATGAAGATGTTCGGTTGTTACGCGAGTTGGGTGCTCAGCTTTCGGCCGCGCTAGAAAATATTCAGTTGTTGCTTGATGCTACCCAAACCAAAGAAGCCAGTGAAAAAGCGGCTCCCGCTATTCGACCCGAGCTGATCCGCGGCCGGGTTGCCAGCGATGGCGTGGCTTTGGGTAAGGCTGTGCTTTTGGGAACTTCCGAAGGCAACCTTTTGCTGAGCGCTCCGGACCTCAAACTGTATCACGAGAGTCTTAAATCGTTTCATCAGGCTCTGAGGCGTTCTATCGAACAGGTCGAAAGTCTGCAAAAAGATATGGAAACGAGGTTGGCCGACGTTGCCAGCTTGATTTTTAGCACTCATATTCTGATGCTCAAAGATGAGAGTTTTTCGGGTGAGATGGAAGCTCTCATCAAAACCGGCACTTCGGCTCCAGCGGCTGTGGTGTCGGTGGTGAATCGATACATCGAGATTTTTCATTCCAGTCCCAACGTTCGCTTGCGTGAAAAAATCCAAGATGTGAAAGATTTAGGTCACCGGCTTTTGGCCAATTTAAATCGTGATGAACGAGACGTAGGCGATTATATTGGGCAAATTGTTGTGGCCCAAGAATTGCTCCCCTCGGAACTCGTTAAGATTTCGGCGCAACAGGCCGAAGGCCTTTTGCTGTTTGGGGGGGGCGCTTCGGCACACGTAGCGATTCTTGCCAAGAGCCTTGGCATACCGGTACTTTTTACCGAAGACAAGGCCCTGTTTCAAATTGCTGAGGGCGATGGTCTTGTTCTCGATGGGTATCAAGGCAATATCTACGTTAACCCGTCGCCCGCTGTGTGGGAACACTTTGAGCAACAGCGTAAAGCTCTCGAAGAAGCCAGTCTTCAGCAAAGTGAGGTTTCTGAGACAACTGAAACCCAAGATGGACACCTGGTGCATCTCTACGCAAACGTGAATCTTATCTCGGACCTACCTCTTACAAAAAAAAACAAGGCGGAGGGCATTGGCCTCTACCGCAGTGAGTTTCCCTTTTTGATTCGGAACGATTTTCCTACCGAAGACGAACAATTTCGGGTCTATCGAAAACTCTTGGATGAAATGGCCGGAAAAGAAGTCATCTTGCGCACCCTTGATATTGGCGGCGATAAGGTGCTGTCCTACCTACCTCCCAGTTCTGAATCCAACCCTTTTTTGGGCTTGCGGGCAATTCGTTTTTCGCTCAAGAACGAAGCGATTTTTCATGACCAGCTTAGGGCCATGCTTCGTGCCGGCGAAGGTCACGACCTACGAATTATGTTTCCCTTGATCTCGTCGCTTGACGACTTTCGCGAAGCCAAGGGTCATGTGATCGAATGTCGGCGGCAATTGCTTCGTGAAGGCATACCGCACAACGATCACCCCCTCGTGGGTGCCATGATTGAACTTCCCTCGGCTTGTGAAGTAGCCTCTGAGTTGGCCCGCGAAAGTGATTTTCTTTGCGTCGGGACCAACGATTTGGTTCAATACTTGTTAGGCGTTGACCGTACCAACGAAGCCGTGTCGAACCTGTATACGGCGTATCACCCAGCGGTGTTCCGTACCCTTAACCGCACCATCCGCGCAGCACGAAACCACGATTGTCCGATCTCAATTTGTGGCGAAAGTGCCGCCGATCCTAAGATGATTCCTTTCTTTATTGGAGCGGGGGTCCGCAAGCTTAGCGTTAACCCCAAGTCCCTGCCCGAGGTGCAAAAAGTTGTTACCCAACTTTCTGTGCGTGACTGCCAGGTTCTTTCCGAAAAGCTCGCTTCGTTGGGCACAATACGGGAAATTCAACAGTATTTGGGGATTACTCCCGTTTAAAGAGCTGTTCGTTAGTCACATCCCTTGCGGAAAAGCCCTCTTTTTGTTAAAATGCCGTCATGGAAGCCCGACGTCAGGTTCACAGCTATGTTCTAAGAGCCGCCCGGATGTCGGAGGCCCAGCGCCACGCCGTCGACGAGCTGTATCCGCTGTATGGTCTAACTTTTCCTCCTGTTCCCAACTGGTCAGAGCTTTTTCCCCACTGTGAGCGCAGTGTGATGGAAATTGGGTTCGGTAACGGGGAAGCAACCATTGAAATTGCGCAAAACCGACCGGAGACGGGGTTTATTGGGTTAGAGGTTCATACTCCTGGCGTAGGACAACTGCTGCGCGAAATTCACCGTCGAGGCTTAACCAACCTCAAGGTGTTGCGTCATGACGCTGTCGAAGTCGTCAAAGCGTTACCGAGGGAATCTCTGGATGGCTACCATGTTTTTTTTCCGGATCCCTGGCCCAAAAAGCGGCACCACAAGCGCCGCCTCCTTCAGAGTCCCTTTTTACAGGAAATGATAGCGACGCTTAAACCGGGTGGCCTCGTCTATGTTGCTACAGACTGGGAAGAATACGCTGAAGAAGTCCTGGCTGCGCTGGGAACGTTTTCGGAAATGCGTAACCCCTACCAAGGGTGGGCGCAAGGCCTAACCTGGCGTCCTAGCACAAAGTTTGAAAAACGAGGCCGGCAAGAAAACCGTCCGATCCGCGAAATTCTGTTTGAAAAGAGGGGGGCTCCATGAAGGGCGAGTCTAGGAACGGTGAAAAACCGATAGATCAGATCGAAGGAGAGTTTGTGGAGCGCTACGCGGCGGTCGCCGAGCGAAATAATCTGTTTGATCCGGCGTTCTACGAAAAGTTTAATGTCAAACGCGGTCTTCGAAACACAGATGGCTCGGGAGTGGTGGTCGGGCTCACCGAAATCGGCGAGGTTCATGGCTACATTATTGACGAAGGTGAAAAAACCGACGCTCCTGGCCGCTTGCGCTACCGTGGTTACGATATTAAAGATGTTGTCTCGGGTTTTCAGAGCGAAAAACGTTTTGGTTTTGAAGAAGCTGCCTTTTTGCTTTTGTTTGGGAATCTTCCCCGCGGCCAAGAACTCACCGATTTTTCTTCTTTGCTCGGTTCGCTCAGGCAGTTGCCGCGAGGTTTTGTTGAAGATGTCATCTTGCGTTTTCCCAGCCCCGATATCATGAACCAGCTGGCCAGAAGCGTTTTATTCACCTATTCCTTTGACCCTGAGCCTGAAAATAATTCCATTAAGAACATTCTTCGGCAGTGCGTCGAGCTGATTTCTCGGTTTCCGATCTACATCGCCTATTCGTATCAAGCTAAACGCCACTATTACGACAAACACAGTCTGTCGATCCATCACCCGCAGGTGGGCTTGTCAACGGCCGAAAACTTCCTGTACATGATTCGTCCCGACAATGCCTATACCCGCCTTGAAGCCGAGATTTTAGACCTGGCGATGGTGCTTCATGCCGAACATGGCGGTGGCAATAACTCCACCTTTGCCATCCGCCTTGTCAGTAGTGCTGGTACCGATACGTATAGCGCTATGGGTTCGGCCATTGGTTCTCTCAAGGGCATTAAACACGGGGGAGCCAATATCCGCGTGATGCGGATGGTAGACGACATTAAGGCGAACTGCCCCCACTGGGATCAAGACGACCAATTGGCGGCCTATTTGGAACGGATGATCCGCAAGGAAGTTTTTGATCAGCAAGGTCTTATTTATGGCATGGGTCATGCGGTCTACACGCTCTCGGACCCCCGAGCTGAACTGCTAAAAGCAAAAGCCTCACAGCTGGCCGCCGAAAAGGGTCAAGAAAAGAACTTTCAGCTTTACGAAGCGATCGAACGCTTGACTCCCGAAGTGATGCGTAAAGTCAAAGGCTCACAAAAAGCAATTTGCGCTAACATCGACCTGTATTCGGGATTTGTGTATGAAATGTTGGGTCTTCCCCGCGAACTTTATACGCCCATTTTTGCCATGGCTAGGGTCGCGGGCTGGAGTGCCCATCGCATTGAAGAGATCGTTTCAGGCGGACGGATTATCCGGCCTGCTTACAAAAATGTTTCAGAACGTTCCGACTACCAGCCCCTTGCCCAGCGCGTCTAAACCGTTCTTTTGTTTTGATGCTGAGGGAACGCTCTGGGAATCGGGTCAGCCAGTTCCTGGCAGTGCCGAGTTCCTAGCGTTAGCGCAGAGGCAGAACTGGCCTTATGTCGTGTTGACAAACACAGTCAGTCTCAGCCCCGAACAGCTGTCGCGAAAGTGGGCCCGCAAGGGCTTAAAGGTGCCCGCCTGGCGTTTTGTGACACCTTTTGACGCGCTGAACCGGTTTTTAGAACAAGAATATCCGGAAACGAAAATGGGGGACTTTCGTTGGGTAGGTTCGCACCAGCAGGCCATGCGCTTGTCCCGGCGCTCTTTGGTGCAACAGGCACAACAGCGTCCAGAGCAAAAGCCGACTTGGGTGGTTTTGGGGGACCTTGAAAGCTTTTCGTGGAGCCTCGAGTTCTTGAACATCCTGGTCAACGATTTACGCCAAGGGGCTCGTCTTGCCTCATTGTCACCCTCCTTGTTCTACCGCAGGGCGGCCAATTGGCAGTTGGATACGGGGAGCTTTGTTCGCCTCCTGGAACCTTTTCTTGCTGTTCCGCCTGTGATTCTTGGCAAGCCTAATCCTTTGGTCATTGAAGTAGCCCGTCATCGCCTGAAGGCTACCGGACCGGCTTGCGTTGTAGGCGATGACGTAGCCACCGACATCCCGTTGGCCCATTCTGTGGGGGCGGTTTCACTATTGCTTCGTAGAGGCAAATACCTGCCTGGCGATGAAACTAGCCACGTTCCGACCTGGTGTACGACTACCCTCGAGCAGGCAGGGCAACTTCTTGAAAACTGGTGGTCTTCTCAGCCCGATTCTTAACCAAGCTTGGCGTATACTTTTAAGTATTCGGTGATCGACGCGTCCCACGAAAAGTTTTGACGCATGGCTTGGCGCACCAAGGTCTCCCAGGCGGGGCGGGATTCTCGTAGGGCTAAGATACGTTCGCCGGTTTTGATTAAGGCTTCTCGTGCTTTTTGGCGGGTGGTTCCTGAAAAAACAAAACCGGTTTTTTCGTGTTCGACCGTGTCGTGTAGACCTCCCCGATCATGAACCAGCGGCGGTGTACCAAAACGCATGGCAATCAACTGACTCAGGCCACAAGGCTCAAAATCCGAGGGCATCAAAAAAACATCGGCCGCCGCATAGGCTGCTTCGGCTAGGCCAGGATCAAAGAGGTTTAAAAACAGGGCATTGGGCTGGGTGTTAAGAAAGGCAAGGTCGGTTTCTCGTTCGCCTGAAGCAATGACCAAAAGTGAAAGCGGCAGGTTTAAAAAGGCGCGAGCCACAGGGTTGCCATTGTGTAAGGTGTCGAGAAACAGGCCCAGCTTTTGTGATGCGGCACGAGTGATCATGACAAACAGGGGGCGGTGGATAGCGAGCGACTGAAAGGCGTCTAAGTGGCGGGCCGCCTCGGAGGTGTTTTTAAAACGTGGCCCTAGGCGAGCCGCCAGGTCACCTAGTCTTTGCGATAACCCGGTGAGAAACGCTTTTTTATGCTGTTGCTTTACTTCGAGAACTCCGGGAGTTTCGGCGTTGTAGGGGGGGACTAACCGGTCCGGGTCAAAGGTTTTTTGGTCTAAGCCGTTTAAGATTCCCCATAACCGCTTCTCTTGCTTACGAACGAGAAGATCTTTTTCTAGGCCCCTTCCGCCAAAAAATCCGGCTTCTTCTTGATCGGGCTTGGTGATTTCACGGGCGTAGGTGGGGCTAACGGTGTTTACGCCATCTGAAAGACGAATTCCGGCACGCATAGGATTAAAACAGTCTTCATAACGGGGGTCAGTGGCTAAAGAAAACTCAGCACTAGAGCTTAAGCCCTCCCAGAGGTCTGGTAACCAATCCCTAACACCGGCTAAAGGCGAGGTGGCTTGCCAAGGCCGAATCCCCTGGTAGTCAAGGTTATGAATGGTAAAAAGGGTGACGGGACGTTGCCGAGGAGGATCGTGTTTGACTAACCACGACAAAAGGCCGGTGTGCCAGTCGTGAAGATGCAGAATATCGAGGTCACCCCACTCGGCGGAGGTTTTGAGGAGCTGATGGACGGCCCGTGAAAAAAAGCCGAACCGGACTGCGTCATCTTCGAAGGGACCTTTACCACGTGCTTGTGAATCCACATAAACATCGCCCCAGTCGTCACGAAAAAAAGGGGCATCCAAAAGAAAAAACGAAGCCCCTGAACGACCTGATGACGAACTGCTTGTGGGCTTCGCGGTAAGAGGCGCTTCCAACAGGCGGGCGGCGGTGGGAACTCCCCCGAAGGGTACTAAAAAGTCAGTGACCACCTTTCCGGTTAAACCTAAATTCTGATAGGCAGGAACAATAACTTTGACCGAGAGGCCACGACCGGATAGTTCTTCGGCGAGGTCTCGGACAACGTCACCCAAGCCCCCGACTTTGGCTAGTCCCCGACATTCAGAGGCGACAAGAAGTACTTTTGGAAGATTCGCTTTTTGCTTCATAAACCCAGTATAAGATACCTTCCCGGTGAAAGGGAACACTTTTTTAGTTTACATTTTGGCGCCAATGTTTGAAACTTAAGCTAAGGAGTTCATCATGATGGAAGACACGATTTGTCTGATTCTCGGAGGAGGACAAGGCAGTCGGCTTTTTCCCCTAACCAAGGACCGTTCCAAGCCTGCGGTGCCGATCGGGGGCAAGTTTCGACTGATTGATATCCCAATCAGCAACAGTCTGAATTCAGACATTTACAAAATCTTCATTCTGACCCAGTTCAACTCGGCCTCGTTGAATCAACACGTCAACCAAGCCTACCGCTTTGACAACTTTCATGACGGTTTTGTCGATATTCTTGCGGCCGAGCAGACTCAAGAAAACTCGGGCTGGTACCAAGGAACCGCCGATGCGGTTCGTAAAAATATCAAGCATTTTACTTCGTTTAAAGGTGTCAAGCACGTCCTTATTCTGTCGGGTGACCAAATCTACACGATGGACTTTCGAGAAATGTTTCGGTATCACGAACAAACGAAGTCTGAACTCACCGTTTCGGTGCTCCCTTGCAACCGTGAAGATGCCTCAGGTTTTGGCTTGGTGAGGTTAGAAGGGGGGATGATACGGCAGTTCGTTGAAAAGCCCAAAGACCCTGCTGTGCTAGATTCCCTTAAAAGTACTGAGTTTATTCGAGACAAATTTCCTACCATTGAGCCCGAAAAGCATTGGCTGGCCTCGATGGGGATCTACCTTTTTAACGTTGAAACCCTCTTAGAACTTTTGGATAACGACTTTAAAGACTTTGGCAAAGAAGTGATTCCTAACGCTATTGAGAATCGTCGGGTCGGCGGGTATTTGTTTAATGGCTATTGGGAAGACGTCGGAACGATTCATTCGTTTTGGAAAGCAAACTTGGATTTCGCCAAGCGTACTCCCCAATTTGATTTTTATCGCACTCAAATTTACACACATGCCCGCTACCTACCGTCTTCGCGCTTTGACGCCTGCAACGTCGATGAGTCTCTCGTTTGCGAAGGCAGTATCCTTGATCGTTCTACTTTGCGAAGGTCAGTTATTGGAGTCCGCAGTATTTTAAAAAGCGGTGCCATCATTGAGAATTCGATTCTTATGGGGTCGGATGACTTTGAAAGCGAAGAAGACCGTGAGCGTAACCGCGAGCAAGGCATCCCGGAAATTGGAATTGGCGAAAATACGGTGATTCGCAACGCCATTATTGATAAGAATGCCCGAATTGGTCGGAACTGTCACATTTATAACAAAGATTCGGTAGATCGGCTGGATGGAGAGAATTACTACATTCGTGACGGGATCGTGATTGTTCCCAAGAACGCCGTGATCCCCGATAATACGGTGATCTGATGGGGCTGACTCCTGTCGCCGTTTGTGAAAACCGGCGGCTGGGGCCGGGGTTCTGGCTGAGCTGGGAACGACGCTTTGACTTTCGTCCAGGGCAAGTGGTGGGACTAACAGTTTCGCCCCAGCAAGCCGTTCGCTGGTACAGCTTGGCGTCGGGGAACAAGGACCCCTGGGCTTCGGTACTCTATACCGAGGTCGAGGGTGGTGAACTCACGCCGTTCTTGGCGGCCTTGAAACCTCAAGATACGCTTTACGTGACTCAGCCACAGGGAATGTTCAGCTTTCCTTCTCGCTATGTAGGAATTGCCACTGGGACGGGCATCGCTCCGTTCCTCTCGGCACAAAAATCGGGTCTAAAAGGGCTTACGCAACTACTTCAAGGGTCTCGGTCCCTCGACGGTTTATATTTTGCCACGTTGTGGCGTGAGGTTTTGGGGGAACGCTACCTTCCGTGTTGTTCGCGTGAAAAGGCCCCTGAGGTGAGCTTCGGGCGGGTGACAGATATTCTGAAGGGTGCGACTCACGCTGAAGGGGGGGGAGCACTAGGGTTTGGTGCACCGGTGGCCCCGCTTTTTTCACCGACAATGGCTTATCGGTTGTGCGGCAGTGCGGAAATGGTGGTCGAAGCCCGTGACGTTCTGATTGAAAAAGGTGTACCCTTTCAACAGATTGTGTCCGAGGTATATTTTTGACCGAGAACCTTACTTTACTTGAAAAGCCCACTGCTTTTGAAAAGCCCGCTCTTTTAGGGAAAACAAGACAAGAACTCAGAACGCTAGCCGAAAGCTTAGGACGTCCATCCTACACAGGAAATCAATTGGCGCAGTGGCTGTATAAAAAACGAGCTACTGCCTTTGATCAGATGACTGACCTGCCTGCGGTGTTGCGCGAACAGCTTGCCGACAGTTTTGACGTAGGTCGAAAAGTCCCACTGCAGGGTCAGGAATCGGTTGATGGAACCAAAAAGTACCTCTTTCCTGTAGCCGGCCGAACGGTTGAAGCGGCGTACATTCCCGAAGAGGACCGAAAAACCCTCTGTGTCAGCTCGCAAGTGGGTTGTAAAATGGGCTGTCTTTTTTGCATGACGGGAAAGCAAGGCTTTCAAGGGAACTTGACGGCGGGGCAGATCGTTAACCAAATTTTGAGCTTGCCAGAAGGTCCCTTGTTGACCAATGTGGTGTATATGGGAATGGGAGAGCCCCTCGATAATCTCGACGAAGTTCTTAAAAGTCTTGAAATTCTTACCTCCGACTGGGGGTTAGGGTGGTCGTCTCAACGTATTACTCTTTCATCGGTGGGGCTTTTGCCGGCTCTGCAAGAGTTTTTTGCTCGAAGCAAAGTACGCTTCGCTCTTTCATTGCACAGCCCCTTTGACGAGGAGCGTTCAAGTTTGATGCCGGTCCAGAATGTGCACAACCTGCATGAGGTCCTTGGATTTTTGCGTACCATTCAAGAAGAGGACGCCCGACGAATCACGATAGAGTACATCTGTTTTGATGGTGTCAACGACACCCCGCGCCATGCCCGTGAGCTGGTTAAAATTCTGCACGGGCTAAAAACTCGCGTCAATTTAATTCACTTTCACCCCATCCCCGGCACTCCTTTGAAAGGCTCGACGCCACAAGCAATGACCAGCTTACAAGAGGCTTTAGCGACAAAGGGTATTCCAGCGACAATTCGGCGGTCGCGGGGCGAGGATATTTTGGCTGCCTGCGGGCTATTATCGACACTTAGACGCTAACTTAACCTTCGACGTTGAACTAAAGCGTTATCTCGTGTACATTGGCGCCATGCCACACCCTGTTCCCTATCTACGCAATTTTTGTATCATTGCCCATATCGACCATGGTAAATCCACCTTGGCCGATCGTTTTATTCAACGATCACGGATCATTGATGACCGGAACTTTCAAAATCAGATTCTGGACAACATGGATATTGAAAGGGAACGGGGGATTACCATCAAAAGTCAGGCGGTTGCTCTGCCGCATAAAGCCGCTGACGGCAATACCTATATTTTGAACCTGGTCGACACCCCCGGGCACGCCGACTTTTCGTACGAAGTCAGTCGGGCCATTGCCAGCTGTGAAGGGGCGTTATTAGTGATAGACGCTACCCAAGGGGTTCAAGCACAAACCTTGTCGAACCTCTACATGGCTATGGAGCATGACCTGTTCATTATTCCCGTGATCAACAAGATTGATATGCCAGGGGCAGATATCGATCGGGTAAAACACCAGATTGATCATGATTTAGGCCTTGATAGTTCGATCGCTGTGCCTGTTTCAGCCAAAGTCGGTCTTGGGATGGATGAACTCCTCCAAGCCATCGTGGACTGGATTCCCCCTCCGAAGGGAACCGAAACAGCCCCCTTGCAGGCCGTTATCTTTGATTCGCATTACGACCCCTTTAGGGGAGTCATTGTTCATATTCGGAATTTTCAAGGAACACTGCGCGAAGGGGATCAAATTCGCTTTTGGAATTCGGGAGCCGTCCACACCGTCGAAGAGGTTGGGGTTTTTCGTATCGTCCTCGAAAGAACAAAATCTTTAGGACCAGGCGAAGTCGGTTATATCATCGCCGGGATAAAAACTATCGCCGATATTCGTGTTGGCGATACGGTCACAACTGAAGCGGCGCCTTGTGATGCGCCCTTGCCGGGTTTCCGTGATGTCAAACCTGTGGTGTTTTCATCCCTTTACCCCGTTGATGCTGATCAGTATGAAGATTTGGCCAAAGCTCTCGAAAAACTTAAGCTCAACGATGCTGCGTTAATTTACGAAAAGGATAGCTCGGTTGCTCTTGGCTTTGGGTTTAAGTGCGGTTTTTTGGGACTTTTACACTTGGAAGTGGTACAAGAGCGTCTTGAACGCGAGTTTGACCTCAACATTATTTTAACCTCCCCGTCGGTGCAGTATCGACTGACCAATAAGAAAGGACAGACCTACACCATCGAATCCCCGGCTTCTTTTCCTGACCCTACGACAATCGAAACAGCCGAAGAACCCTTTATTAAAGCCACGGTCATCACCCCTACCGATTATTTGGGCGGCATTATGACCTTGTGCACGAACAAACGCGGTGTACAGGAAAATATGACCTACCTCGATGAAAAGCGTGTAGAACTTCGCTACAGTATGCCTTTGGCCGAAGTTTTGTTCGATTTCTATGACAAATTGAAATCAATCAGTAAAGGCTATGCGTCTTTCGACTATGAAATGTCAGACTTTCAGGCCACCGATTTGGTTAAACTCGACATCATGATCAATGGCGAAATTGTGGATGCGTTGTCCATGCTTGTTTTTCGCGGTAACGCCTATGATCGAGCTCGGCGGGTTTGTGAAAAGCTCAAAGAAGAAATTCCTCGCCAGCAATTTAAGATTCCTATTCAAGGCGCCATTGGTAATACCGTCATTGCGCGTGAAACCGTTCAAGCCTTTCGCAAGGATGTTTTGGCCAAGTGTTACGGTGGTGACATTACCCGAAAGCGTAAGCTCTTAGAGAAACAAAAAGAAGGCAAAAAACGAATGAAGATGGTGGGAAGTGTCGAACTTCCGCAGTCCGCCTTCCTTTCTGTTCTTAAATCAACCGAGGACGACTAGAGCAACCTGGTGGGCGAAAGTAGTCCATACCACCAGGCGGCGCTGGCTTTTAGGCGAGCCAACCAAGCGGTAGAGGCTTGAAAGTCGGGGTCGGGAAAAGACATACTCAGGTGCGCAAAGTGATGAGCCAACCGTTCAACGTTTTCTGCTTGATAGGGTCCTGACAACGCCTCTAACAGTTCCCCAGTTAGCGAACGCTCCTCCTGACGCCAAAGCTCAGCTTCCGGAACGTTAAAGGGGGCATTCCATCGTAAAGGATCTGACAAAACCAGAAGCTTGTGAACCCAGCCTTCGGCTGGTAAGGCCTCTAGCGAAACGCTGGGACTGGGACCCCAAAAAAAGGTTCGGTCGGCGTGCTCGGTTACTTTTTCTTGCAAAAGCTGGGCGTAACCCTGTAAAACACTGGTTGTTAGCCACCCCTGGGGTAAGACACGAAAAGCCTCTTGCTTTCCCGTCCCGGGGATCTCACCCCCGCTAAGTCGGTTGGTCTGCGCCCAAAAACGTTGAAGAGCAGGAGCCCCGCGAGCGTGAGTTTTTCCTGAAGGAAAGGCGAAATCGAGTCCTGTAAAAAAGACAGGGCCGCGAGTAATTCGCCACGCGATGTGGGCGGCGGCGATACCCACCGAACCTAGCGCCTCAAAGAGGGCAACTTGATGAAGGAGACCCGCTTGCTCCCATTGTGAAAACAGGGGTAGGTCTGCAAAGCGGCCAGAGTACCAGACTACAGGCCCCCCGCAGGCTCGTACCGCCGAAGGGTCCGCGGTCAAGTCGGCAAAAACCGGCAAACCGCTGGCTGCAAAACCTGCAAAGTCCATCAGATTATGATGCCCTGCTTCGAGAACCACGGCAGCGTCAGGACGAATTTCGGCTTGTGCAAAGCACCCCAGGGCAGTGTCGACGGCAAGAACGCGAAAACGAGCTCGGATGTCAGGCCTCGCCAGGGCTTTAAGAGCCGTTTCTAAAGTTGGTCCGGCACCACAAACCAGGACGGGATCTTGGCCCCAGTCAGGCCAGGGTGTTCTAGGACCGGCAAGGTGGGTGGCTAAATGTCGAAGCCACAGGCTACCGAAGGTCATGAGAGTAAGGCGGTTGGACCAGGTTTGGGCAATTTGCTCGGCTAAACGGCGTTCTACGTCGCGATAGAGTTGAGGATTTAGCAACCAGCCGCCGGTGAGCGGAACAAGAACAACCCTGCGTACGTGGTGCCAAGGAAAGCGCTTCTGAAAATCGTTCCAGGATTCAGGACTGAAATCTAAAGAAAAAAGGCGGGGGTGGACAGGCCAAAAAGGGTGACTGAGTGCCCTAAGTTCTGGATCAGCTTCGAGCAGTAAGACGTAGGAATTCTCGGGGAGAGTACTCAAAAGAAAAGACAAACCCCAGCCCCTAAGGGGCGAGGGGATG
This sequence comes from bacterium, assembly GCA_021782055.1. The sequence goes on from JAJXVP010000025.1 coordinate 13,620, forward strand.
ACGATTAAAGTCTGGGGGGTAAACTTTTGGCGTTGTAAGCGACTGAGGGCTTCAGTCTCGGGCTGGTCTGAAACCAGCCGTCGGCCTTGCCAAGAAAGAGGAAAATCCTCGGTCGTAAAATAACCTTTTAGCGCAAGTGAGAAATGGCAGCGTCAAAGTCATCCTTAAACAGAGGAGTCTTGAGAAGATTCTGTTCGAGGGCTTGACTGCGATCACGCTCAGCCAGTTGGGTCAAGTCGCTAGACGTAATGGGAGCAGGTTCGTCGGCAGGCTTAGCCTGTTGAGCAACACCTTTGGCTGTGGTTGCTGGCTGAACAGGAGCCTCACGGACATCATCGACTTTGAACACCAAGACAGAAGGTGTTGACAGCACAGGTTCACTGACTTGCCCTTTCGCCAGGGTAAAGGCTTTTTTGAAAAAGCTGGGGTTGGCTGCCAAACTTTGGAAGGCGGGGTCTGAGCTCGCCTTGGTCAAGACCGGGAAAAGTCTAAGATTATCAAAGTTAAGCGAAACAAAACCTGTTGTTTCTACTTTTTTATTGATTGCTATGGCTGCGTCTGTGAAATTCTTTTGTGCCGCAGAGACAAAGGTTTTAGCTTGTTTCATCAAGTAGTCTTCTAAGACACCCCGGTCGTTATTCTCGATGTAGTTTCGAACATCGGTCATGGTCGAATCCGCTGTCCAGTCCGGGTCCGACGCGGGAGCAATGACCTTATAGAATACCCATTGCTTGCCGTCTTGATACACTGGTGAAATTTGCCCTTTACCTAAAGCGAAGATTTGATCCAGCTCTTTCTTAGGAATTTGGTTGAGAAGTTCGTGATATTCCAAAGTATTAAGGGCACCACCGGATTGGGCCAGGGAGTCTTTTGAATACATTTTGGCGAGATCTTCAAAGGATTTTGAGCCTTTCAACGCCTGATCGCGAACTTGTTCAGCATCCCCCTGCGAGGACAGCGTCACTTTGCTGAGGTTGATTGAACGGAATAGCTGTTGATGAGCCTTCGCATAGGCCGTTACTTCCGAAGCGGGAAAGTCTTTGGCGTTGAAAACGATAAACGAAAACTTTCGCTGGGGGTAAACCATATTCTGAACAAACGAGGTCAGCTGTTCGGGAATCATGGCTCCCTGGATTTGGTCGCCTGCATAAGTTTGAATCAAAAGTTCTGTCGCAGCATCCTTGCGGTACCGCATCATATCATCTGCCGCAGTGGCCCGATAAAGTTCAGTACTAAAATGACCATCTTTTTGAAAGGCCGGGTAGTTAACCAGAACTTTATCAATAGCACCGTCTGTGACTACAATACCCGCTTTATCGGCCCGGTCTTTTAAGGCAATCCTCTGGGCCGCCTGTTCAAAGGCCTGGCGCCATACCAACTGCCGTTCCAAATTAACATTGGTGTTTTTAAATTGTTCGTAGTAGCGGCTATATTGTTCAACCTGCTGGGCAAAGTAGTTGCCCGGCAGATAATCGATCGCAATGCCGTCGTAGTAGCCAAAGGTCACATTGGAACTCCCCGCAATGCGGGAAACCACGGGCGCTCCGATAAAGGTAACGACAATGATCACCAAAATGATTGCCGAAAATAGGGTTATGGCATTCATCGGCGATTTTTCCTTAGGGGGCTTTCCCGTAGGTAGGTTCACCGTGTTGGTAGGCTTCGAAGGCATGGTTTGTCCTTGGTCGAGAATTTGTGTAAAAATAGCACGGAGCCAAAGCCATGTCAACGAATCCTGTTTCCCGCTCTCCCTTAGAACGTCTGATGGACAAAGCTGTGCGCCTGGCGGTCGCGGGGCGCACCGAAGAGGCCGAAATTTTGTATGCTCAGGTCCGTCAAACCAAGGTTGAGAACCCCGAGTTCGAAAACCCCGAGGATTGGTATCAGGTGGCACGTGCCTGGGTCAATTCAGGAATTTTGTGGGACCGGCAAGGCTTTCATGAAAAAGCGATGGGCGCGTGGCAGAAAGTTCTGCCCTGGGGTAAGTTATCTGGCTCAGTCTTGTTGCAGGGGGCTGTTTTTAAAGCCGCCGAATACTTGGCTTTGCGAAGCCCCCCTGGGCAACGCGCTGACGTGCTTCTGCCCTATGTCCGTTCCGCGTTGGAACATTCAGACGCCCAACTTCACTGTCAGCTGTGGGATCTTTTCGCAGGCGCCCCTGAGCTGCCACTTGGTGAGGCCCCGCCGGGAGAGAGCGGGCTTCATACGAAAGTACCCCAGTTGAGTCGTTGGTCACGATTATTTTTTACCGAGAAAAAAAATTCTTTTCCCTTCGACCGGACATCTCCCTTCGACACGACATCAACCGATCTTGCGGACTTTGCCACCTTTTATGAAACGCTAGCCCCTTCGTTAAGAGAGTTTTTATGGCACCGAGAGCCGCTTAAACCCTGGTGCCAGGCGCTATTTGCCTCTTCTTTTGCGCCCAAGCCGCCTTCACGACAAGAACTTTCTTTGGTGCATTCCCCTTTCCCAAGCCAAACGAGGTCATTCGAGCTTCTGCGGGTGGTACCTCCGGAAATTCCTTTTAGCAGTGTGCGTGCTCTTGCTCCGTTTGAGGATGGGTGGACTTGGGTACACGAGGATGGCACCGTCGTCTGGAAAACACCCTCGCAGCAACACGTATGCCCCGGGGCACTCCACGTTTTACGGGCGATTTTTGTCGATGGCGTCTGGTCTGCCCAGGGCGGTGCCCCGTTAGCTTGGTACCGGTTACGACAACCTGACCAACCGTCTTGGGAGAGAATATCATCGCAGAATACAGAGTTACCAGTTTGGGCGGGTTTTGCCAGTGGTAAAAAAGGGGTTTGGTCTTGGACACTTGAGGGCGAAATTTGGTTTTGGCACCACCTTGAGTCTGAGCCTCGTCGTCTGGGAGCTCTTGAGAGGGGCCGGTGGACTCAGGGAACTTGGTCTGCACAGTGGGGATTGGTGTTGGGGGGGCAAGATGGTCGGTTGGCTCGCTGGTTGGACTCTGGCTCAGGCTCAGCTTCCGGTTCTACCGTCAAAGCCCATCGAAGCGCGGTGGCGGTGGTTTTAGCGGCATCTGAGCATTTAATTAGCGTCAGCGAAGACGGCCAACTATTACAATGGAAGGCAATGAAGGGGTGGCAGTCACTAAACGAGAGGCAACTTTCCAAGATTACTTTAGGGGCGGTAGCTGGAAAGAAAATTGTCTTGGCTGGCCCCGAGACTTGTGAAATTGGTGACCTTGAAGGAGCGCAATGGAGGAGTCAACCCGCCAACAACCCTACGGCGCTGGCCTTGCGGGCAGACGGAGTTGTTCTGGTCGGAGAGGCTCGAGGTTGTGTTGTGGCCGAACAACGACTTTGGGGATGGAGCGATTGGCCTGTTGTTTTACAAGACCATGGCCAACAACGCGAATGGGCGGCCGGAGGCTTGGACGGTAGCGTTCGTATTGTGACTTGGGGCAAAATACCCCGTTTGAAGTCTTGGGGGGCTGAACCTGTTTGGGGGTGGAAGGCTTGGGCTCAAGGCATTGCTATTTTTTCGCCTTTCCAGCTGAGTTTAGAACGTGCTGGGCAAAGAAGACCGTTGCTGGAAGTGGGGGCGGCTTTAACGGCTTGGACAGTATGGAAGGGCTGGCTGGTCGTGAGCGATTGGTCGGGAAAGGTTTTTGCGTTTGCAGAAGACACCTTGGCCGAGGCTTGGCATTTGACCCTGCCTGAAGTCCCCATAGCCCTTTCGGGGGCTGGAGACCTCCTGCAGGTAGCGACCAGAGGAGGTAGCTTTTATCATGTGGATATGAAATCGGGTGAGGCGACCCTTCTGTATAACTGGGGAAAGGGTCCGGTTTCGGGGGTTAGTTGGGCTGATTTCTGGGTGGCTGTCTGGGGTCCACGTGGCTTGCCCTGCTTAGTTCTTGAGGCAAAAACGGGCAGGGCAGTCACGGAATTTGAACCTACCCGTGGTGTCGCGGCTGTCTATTGGGAGAAAGAACGATTGTGGCTTGCCGAAGGCAATGGAAGACTCGCTGTCTGGGATGTCGAGAACGCTACACGCCTTCAAACGCTGTGGGAACAGGGGGAGGTGGTCAGAAGCTTTGTTGGCGGTACAAGAAACATCGGCGTGTTAACTAAGAGTAAGAGACCGGGTTTGGTAGTTCGGGGGGGAGTTTCTCAATTTCAATGGCTCGGTAACCATAAACGTCCCCTAACCATGATGACAATGACACCAGAAGGAGATGAGCTGTGGACCGCCGGAGAAGACCAAGGAATTCGACGCTGGAGGCTTCCCGACGGCGAACCGCTTGGCAAAATCGAAGTCCCTGGCATTGTTGAACACCTTGCCTTTCCCCACGACAAGGGTGTTGATGGCAACCAATTTGTGGCCTACTGCCGAGGCGGAACCATTATTGCTGGGTCGGATCGAGAGGAAATACGACAGTAATCAACAACAGCTGGTCTTCAAGTTCAGCACTGATGATGCCACCCGTTTCTAAACGGATTTTTGCATACCCGAGCATCGATTTACCACCAGGGTCCGACAGTGAGGCTAGGACCTTTTTCTTGAAAGCCTCACGGGGATCAGGATCACCGTAGACCAGTTCAATTTCGTTTTGAATCGCTTTCAAGGTAGCATGAGCGTTCCCTTGAACATAGTTGCGAACTTCAAGAACAATTTCGTCATCCGACTTTTGCAAAATAATTTGAAAGTCTGTGTCTTGGGGTGAATACTTATACGCGTTCTCGATGAGTTCGGAGCTAGCAGTCGCTAGCTTCTCGGCGTACAACTGATAGTCTTTTTTGTCTTTGTAGATACCGAGGATTAAATCACCGAGGTATTTACGCGTTGCGGAAACAAATTCCCATTCCTTAAAAATAAAAGCGTTGAGCAAGCAATCGGGCTTTTGAAGTCGTGGCAAGTCAGTCTCCTTGAATTGTATTCTAAGGCGTACCCAGCATCTTTTGAAAGAGTTTTTCTGCTTCAACCCGTAAAACTTTGGGGTAGGCACCGGTATAGAGCTTTTCGACGAGGTTCCCTAGCTCCGGTGGGGCCTCTGGTCCGCTGACCTCCCATAAGTGTTCCGCAGCTTCAAGCAAGGTTTTTGCTAACAGGGCGTCTTCGGGACGGTTTTGTTGTAGTTGAAGAAATAATTGAGTAACTCGTCCATCAGGATCTAAACCTGAGTGAGCCAAGGCAAGCAAACCTTCGTCTTGAACCATGGGTTCATATTCTCGTTGAAGCAACGAATAAAGCACTTTTTTATCTTCAGGTTCTGCGGTTGTCGCCAAAATTCGGTACGCACGAAGACGGAGGTCTGGCCAATTATTCTGAATACGCCCCTGATCGAGATTGACATCTGAAACGCCAGCGCGGGCAATTTGGAGGAGTATGACGTTCACGAAGGGCCAGCGGGCGCGAAGGTCGCTTCGAGACTCCTGCTGTTCCAGGGTGGTAAGGACGGTATTTTGAGAACTTCTTGTTCCGTGCGCTAAAAGAGCTTCAAATACTTGGTAGCTGGGGTCGGTTTTCCAAACCCTGAGCAACGACGCATAAGACGCCGGACGGTGCGACGAACCAGAATGTTCTGGATCAGAACCCGGTTGGCTCCAGCTCAGATAGGGAGGGGCTCGGTGTGTAAGTGTCCGCAACTGCCAGTCTGCCCCGACCCATACCAGGGTTCCATCGCTGGTCAAAAGCGGGGGCGTGCCACCGTAAGGGTCTGGCCAAAACGCCAGAAGCCGTGAGTCACGAGCCAAGAGTAAGCCGCGCTCCGTATAAATGTATAGGCCTCCCCGGTTGTCGAGAATGGGCCCGGCTTCTCCTTCGGAGGGAAGATAGAGGGTACGTCGGACCGTGCCGTCGGCATCTAGGGTGAGGACTCTTTTTGCTTCAAGAACTACTGGACCGTCATCGGCTCCTAGGGCTAATCCCAAAACGGCATGTGACTCTTCCACCTGACGATACTTTCCGGTGGCGGGGTTGAACACACCCAGGCCGTTGGGACCGCCTGACCAGAGGATTCCTTGTTGATCCTGGACCAAAAACCATCCTTGAGCAGAAGGGGATACTTTATCATCTGGGTCAAGACCGCCCCAGCGGGTTAAACTGCCATCAATGCGGACCAGTGTTAGGCTGTGAGGTGTGCGAATCCAAAATCCTTCTTCGGGGTCATATAAGGCTGCCAGAGGTACAGACCCCAACGGAACATCAATCTTAAAGTTCGCTTTAGGCGACCAAACCGCAACCCAGCCATCGCGCCAGCCTAGCAACCAGCGTCCTGCGTCACCAGCGACAGGGCCGAACGCTGGCGTCGCTGGTCGTGAGGTTTGCGCCAAAACTGTAAATCGTTTGGCGTCTAACGTGAGGGCTATAACTTTTCCTGAGAGCAAGGGAATAACACAAACTCCGTCTCGTCCTAACGAGGTCCATCCGGCAAAACGTTCGTAGGGTGTCCAGCTCGCGATCTTTTTGCCCTGGGCATCAAGGTAGGTCAAAGTCTCATCTTCGCATGGAATTAGTAACCCAGAACCCGCTTGAGTGGCCCCACCTACGAGGCGGCCTGCTAAGGGAATACTTAGCCCTAGTGATAGGCCTTGTGCGGTTAGGGCTGTTGGGGTTGACAGTGCAAGGAAAATCGCCAATGGAAGGAACTTAACAAGTAGAGCCAGGAGTACTTGTCCGGCTCTATATCGTAAAGAAAGTCTAGCCCCCATACACTAGCCTCACAGCGGCTTCAATGTGTGTCGTCTGAGGGTAAAAATCAAACGCATGAGCATCCTTGAGCCGATAGCCGTGAGCAAGAAAGTACCCTGAATCACGGGCCAAAGTGTCAGGATTGCAAGAAACGTAGACTATTTGTTGCGGTCGTCTTTTAGCTAACGCCTCACGGACGACCGGGGATAATCCCGCACGGGGTGGGTCGACCACAACATCCAATAGCTGGCTCCCAGAGTTTGCCAACCAATTTTCGACACGAACAGCATGAAATTCGTGCAGAGGACCGACAACATTCAAACGGGCTAAAGCTAGAGCCGAGGTGTTTTCTTCTACACCAATGACTCGATCAAAATGATCTGCCAAAAAAGCGCCAAAAAGACCTGCCCCACAATACAAATCGGCAACAGTACCACCTGTGTCCTTTGGCGCAAACGACGAAACGACGTAGTCAATGAGCTTGGGAAGCAAAGCACGGTTGCTTTGAAAAAAGCCGGATAGGGATAACGTAAGGCGTTTACCCATGACGTTGACCGTAGCAGATTTATCGTGGCCCTCAAGCCGCCAACCCTCGCTCGCTACGGCATTCCAACGACCATCAGAAAGTTGCGCTAGGCTTTCACGGACCTCATCGCTGGGGGGCTGGGCTAACAGAGGCAAAAGCTCCTTATCGACAATAGGACAATCTGCTACAGGGACCACTCGGTGCGAAGCTCGGGCTTTAAATCCGCAGACGTTGCCTTCTTTATGAAGCTGAATTCTAGAACGGTACTGCCAAGGCTCACCAGAGGAAAAGTCGAGATTTTCTAAGTTGACCTTGGCCAAACGATGAAAAGCCTCGCGAACCAAGTCGGCTTTCAGCTGACGCTGGGCCTCAATGTCGGCGTACATAAAATCACAGCCCCCGCACAAATCATAGTGGGGGCATTCAGGTTTGACGCGTAGGGGAGATGCTTCAAGGATTTCTTGAAGTGAGCCCCAAAGTACACCACGGACTTTTTGTTCCACACGAAATAAAATTGTTTCACCAGGCAGGACAGAGGGAACAAAAACAACACCCGATGGGGTACGCAGAAGGCCTGCGCCACCCGAGACGATTTTTTCAACCGTACCTTGCAAAACCTCAGAGTTTGGGTGAGAAATGGCTGAACTCCATGGTGAAGGTGCCTCGACCTTGCGTCATACTTCGTAGCCCGGTAGTGAACCCGAACATTTTTATAAGAGGAACCTCGGCATTCACCGCCTCACGACCCGGGTGGCTTTCCATCGAAAGCACGATCCCACCTTTTTGGGTGAGGTGGTTAATGACTTCTCCCACAAAATCATGCGGTGTCAGAACCACGACTTTCATGACAGGTTCCATTTGTACTGGTGAGGCTTGCCTGGCCGCGTTATCAAAGCCCAAGGAGCCCGCAGCCTCAAACGCTAACTCTGAAGCTGTGAGTTCATCATATCGCGCAGAGGTTAACGCGACTTTTACATCGATTAGCGGATAACCAAAAAGGACACCGGAACTGAAAGCGGCTTGTACCCCCCTAGAAACAGCTTCTTGATAGACTTCAGGTAAGACAGCTTTGGAAACCTTCGAGATAAAACTATTACCTTCGCCTCGGGAGGCCGGTTCTACAGCAAGCGTAATTTGGGCCCGGTGTTCTTTTCCGGCTAAGGTTCGCTCGTAAATTTCTTCATGACTAATCGGGGCAGTTACTGTTTCACGGTACGAAACTTGCGGATTTCCCACACGGGCTTCCACGCGGAATTCCTTCGTAATACGAGTTACCAGAACATCAAGGTGAAGTTCTCCCATCCCAGAAATCAGAGTCTGACCGGTTTCTTTGTTTTCTTTGACCAAAAAAGTTGGGTCTTCGA
>JAJXVP010000236.1 GCA_021782055.1 bacterium
GTTCTGTGCCCGAAGGACGAACTGTAACTAAACTACCGTCTTCTAAATAAAATTGAAGAACATTGCTCGAAGCCAAGGTTTCAGTCTTTTTCCTTGTTCCATCAGGCAGGCTAGTCGTTCCATCATTAAAGTCGATCATTTTATTTAAGTTAAGGCCACCGATACTGCGCGGCGGTTTCTGACTCAGCTGGCTCATAAAGGACTTCATTTTTTCCAGTCCTGTCTGACCTTTAAAAGTTTTAGAGATCTGAATTTCTTGAAAGTACCCAAATTCTTCATAAAGAGCATTCAGAGCTTGAAGAACTGTTCTACCTTGACTGCGGTGGTACAACGCCATTTCAATGGTCAGAGCTGCCGCTGACATGGCATCCTTGTCCCGAACTGAAGTCCCCACCAAGAACCCATAACTTTCTTCCGTTCCAAAGAGGTAAGTCTCGCCAGTTTGAGCAGTTTCAAATTCTCGAATTTTTTCACCGACATATTTAAAGCCCGTCAGCACCTTGTAGCTTTTGATGCCGTACTTAGCCGCAATGAGCTGGTGCAAATCCGTTGTAACAATACTATTAATAAATACGGGCTTAGCGGGCATTTTTCCTTGTTCTTTGAGCGTTAAAAAAAGATAATCTGCTAAAAGGGCTCCCAATTGGTTACCGTTGAGTAAGAGCCAACCCTCGTCGGAGGGGACCCCTATGCCCAAACGGTCCGCATCGGGATCAGTGCCTAAGAGAAGATCCGCATGATTTTTCTGAGCTAACGCGAGACCCATATCCATGGCGGACTTTTCTTCTGGATTCGGAGACGTCACGGTTGGGAAATTGCCGTCAGAGATAGCCTGTTCGGGAACTAAGGTTAAATTGACACCCAAATCCTTCATGATCGCCGGAAGTTCTGTGATACCGGTTCCATGTAGTGGTGTATAAACGACTTTAAGATTTTTACCTTCTTTCTTAAACAGATCCGTTCTTAAAGCTTGAGCTTTCACCATATTTTGGTAGGGAATATCAATTTCTTCTTTGATATAAACGAGTAAGCCCTTGGCGAAAGCTTCTTCTTTGGTCATCGTGCGTGAAAAACCTTGAGTCTTTTGTACTTCAGCAATGATACCTTCATCATGAGGGGGCAGAATTTGAGCCCCGTCATTCCAATAGACTTTGTACCCATTGTATTCAGGAGGGTTATGACTGGCAGTGACGACAATACCCGTTGTCGCTTTTAAAAACCGAACGGCAAAGGAAAGAACCGGGGTTGGTCTTAATTCAGGAAACAAATACGTCTTGATTCCGTTCGCACAAAGTACCAAGGCCGCTTCCAGGGCAAAGAGATCAGAATAGCGACGACAATCATGCGCAATGACGGCACTAGCTCCCGAAGGAACGGCGAGATTGACGTAATTGGCCAACCCTTGAGTCGCGCTACGCACCATATAAGGGTTCATCCGATTGGTTCCCCCCCCAATGACACCACGCAAACCACCTGTTCCAAAACTCAAGGAGGTGTAGAACCTATCACTCAGTTCAGCCTCTCCTTGAGTTTGAAGAAGCTTTTCGACTTCTTCGCGGAAGACGGGGTTGGTTTCTTTTTCGACATATAAAGCGGCTTTTTGACGAATCTCTTCATTGATCATGATTTTCTCCCTTTCTTTAACGTACTTGTTCTTTAACGCACTTAGATGCTGAATTCAATTCCCCGTAGAGGTTAATTCCTTTTGCAGAATATTTTCTTCAAGCCAGAGACTCAAGTGATGGGGGTCGTGAAAAATCTCTTTGGCGCCAGCGTTTTCAAGTTCTTCACGAGGACGGAACCCCCACGCAACACCCAAAGCCAGGCAACCTGCATTCACAGCTGTTTGCATATCCACGCCGGAATCCCCCACAAAGGCCGTTTGTTGAGGGGTTAATCCCCAAGAGTGAATCATTTCTCGCAAAGCTGAGGGGTCAGGCTTATGCGGAACCCCAGGACGAGCCCCCCAAACCGATCGAAATGGAACCGTCGGCATCAAAGTTTTTACCACAGCTTGAGCAACTTGATGCTCCTTATTCGACAAAATGCCCAAACTTAAGGTATGAGGCATTTTTTTGAACAATTCAGGAATCCCTTCATATAGTGAAGATTTAATAACTGGAAACTCTCGGTATCGATTCAAAACAGCTTGATACGCTCCGTCCCATTCAGGTTCTGTTAAAGTTCGATCTGCGGCACTCGCTACCAATTGACGAAGCCCCCACCCTACAAGAGGACGATATTCTTCAACGCTGAGAGACCGGCACCCTAAGCCTTGGAGGACATGATTGACCGAGGCCGAGATATCCTCCAAGCTATTGACCAGAGTTCCGTCTAAATCAAAAATGACGGCAACAATTTGAGGCATAGCTTCTGATACCAAATTTTTAAGGAATCCGTCCAGTGCAACAACAACAATTTCCCAAAAAAGGCGAAAAAGCTTTTGAGGATTACTATGCCAAAGTTTGGGGCGAAAGATGGCCCCAGCTCCGTAGTGCACTCCTTAAAGAGGCGGACCCTCAAGCCTTGGGAACAGAGAGCTTAAAACGAACCTATTATTTGGACACTGCCTCGAAGCTTGCCGCAGAGTTACTCCCGGTAAATCCCGGAGAAAACATTTTAGATCTCTGTGCCGCCCCAGGAGGAAAAAGCCTTGTTTTAGCGCAGAAATTGAACGGTCAAGGATCCCTTGTCGCCAATGAGCTTAGTTCCGCCCGTCGTGAAAGGCTTAGAAAAGTCCTTCGCGAGCATTTGCCAGATGACTGGCTTCGCGCTGTAACGGTAACGGGTAAAGACGCGACACGCTGGGGCTTGTACCAAAAAGAAAGCTATGATGCGGTCCTTTTAGATGCCCCCTGCTCCAGCGAACGACATGTGTTACATTCTCCTAAACACCTGGAATTGTGGTCTGCTCACCGCACCAAAAGCTTGGCCCAACAAGCGGTGGCCTTGCTGTGTAGTGCTCTTGAAACCGTCAAAACTGGCGGCTATGTGCTTTATGCCACTTGTTCCATTTCTCCCGAAGAAAATCAGCTTGCCCTAGAGAAGTTTAACAAAAAACGCGCTGGTCGTTGGCAAGAAGTTGTCCTCAATCAAGCCGTAGGAGAAAAACAGACTTACGGCTACTTGATTTTACCCGACACCCACCAAGGGTGGGGGCCGTTGTATTACTGTTTGTGGCAAAAACTGGCCTAAAGACCGTCCTTCTTAAACAAATTCCTGAAGTTCACGAATCATGCGTAGACTGCGGAGTTTGGTAATTGCTTTTTCTTGGATTTGCCGTACGCGTTCCCGGGTAATTCCCAAAAGTTTACCGGTTTCTTCTAGTGTCAAGGGAGCTTCACCTCCTAAACCGAAGCGAAGTTGCAAAATCTTCATTTCTCTTTCGCTAAGTTGTTCTAAAACGGAACCCAAAGTATCTTGAAGGGCCAGGGAAAAGACGTTATCAAAAGGCTCCTGAGTTGTTTCATCACGAATCAGATCCGAAAGTCTGGTCAGACTATCGTCATCAACCGTTCCATCAAGTGAAGTGGTCTCTTGTGAAATTTTAAGAATTTCTTTGATTTTGTCTTCTGTGAGATTCATGTATTCGGCCAATTCTTCGCTAGAAGGATCCCGGCCAAGCTCTTGGGTAAGGTGTTTGGCAACAAAATAGCATTTTTTTATAGTATTGAGCATGTGAATGGGAATTCTGATGACGCGCCCTTTGTCTGCCAAGGATTTTATGATCGCCTGACGAATCCACCAGGTACCATAGGTCGAAAAGCGGCAACCTTTGGTGTAGTCAAATCTCTCTACCGCTTCAATTAAGCCAATATTTCCTTCATCAATCAAATCTAAAAGCGTTAGTCCACGATGCTGGTACTTTTTTGCAATGGAGACAACTAAGCGAAGGTTGGCATTGATCATTCGATTCTTCAGCACTAAAAGCTCTTGCTCTAAGGCAGTAACTTGCGTTAGTACAGCAGGATCAGCGTTTTTTGTTTCTTTGATTGTTAAAACACGTTTCAGTTCACCTTTTGCTTTCATGATGCATTCACCGATTTCTTGTTCTTGCAGGACATTCAGCAAGGGAAATCGGGAAATTTGCTTCAAATATACGGACAACGGATCCGATTCACTGTTGTCCTGTAGGTTCGAATCAAATTCATTCATCAAATATTTTTGGTCTTCGGCATCCAGGACATTTTCGCTCACACGCATGACTACCCCTGTTGTTTGTTAACATTTCTTAGCTTTATTGAAGCCTTAAATCAAATTACCAAGAACCTCCTTGAAAAGGATCCAAAGGTTTACCCTCTTGCGATACAAAAAAAATCAATCCCGATTGACTCGAAAGAGTCCCTAACTTTTGACCTTTTTTGACATTCTCGCCGTATTTTACCTCACTTTTCAGAAAATTTCCAAAGGCAAAAACAAGTTTTTTTTCATTTTCTATCAAAATAATGGGGCCAAGACCCGTATAATTTCCTTTATACAAAACAATTCCATCACAAACTGAATAAAAATTTCCCTTTCTTACTGGAAATTGCGCTATTTTTAATAAGCCTTGTGGTCCCACTGGGGAGACTGATTCAGGCCAACGTCGGGCAGTGGAAGTCTGTGAAGGAATATAAAGGACAGTTCCAGCAACTAATTGCTGAGGAG
>JAJXVP010000237.1 GCA_021782055.1 bacterium
ACCCCCCAGGCAATCGAAAAGCACCTTCAAAAGGTGCTCAAAAGCTAATATACTAAGCTTGCACTTAAGGAGCTTACGTGGACCCCTGGGAAAATGAAACCTTGCTCTGGCACGATGAATTTGATGAATTCGAGGTAAGCCCACAAAACTGGAGCTTTGACATTGGCAAAAACTCGGGCTGGGGGAACAAGGAGCTCCAAGAGTACACTTCTCAAAATGCCAGCATACAACTTGTCGATGGGGCTACGTGCTTGGTTCTTACGGCACGTCGCGAACGGCAAGGCTGGACGTCGGCTCGCTTAAAGTCCAAGAATCGCCAGACGTTTCAAGGCGGAAAAATTGAAGCAAGGCTCAAATTACCGCATGGGCAAGGGATGTGGCCAGCTTTTTGGATGTTAGGTGAAAATATTGACCAAATCTCTTGGCCTACCTGTGGAGAAATCGACATCATGGAGATGGTTGGGGGCAGTGCCTGGCCAAATAGCGATGCCATTGTTTTCGAGACACTTCACTGGGGAACCCCACAGGAACATCTTTTAACGGACCCCAATAATTTTTATCGCCTTCCCCATGGGCGTTTTTCTGAGGATTTTCATACCTTCGGGATTGACTGGACGCCGAGGCGCATTGATTGGTATGTAGACGGGACGTTGCGTGGCAGTCATTCTCTACAACGCCAATCGATGGGAACGTCTTTTCAGCAACCTTTTTATCTTTTACTTAACCTTGCTGTGGGGGGCATTTGGCCTGGCTATCCCGACGAAACAACACCCGAAACCCAATCGATGGCCATCGATTGGGTCCGCGTTTACCGTTAAGTTAGGTTTGCGACAGCTCCATAACTCGCAACACTTCTGGGAGTAGTTGTTTCTTTCGCGAAACGACCCCGGGTAGCTGGTATAGGCCCTCGCCAATCTTTTGATAAATCAGTTCTTCCTCTGCACGTGCTAGGCCAGTCATGATCAGCACACTATCTTCTTTAACCACATCCGTGACTAACAGCATCATCCAATCAAGCGAGTTTTCTTTCTTGACCTGCTCTAAGGCTCCTAAAAAGGCTTCTGTGATCTCTTCAATGCCATTTAAGGATACTGTCTCGACCTGAGCGATCCCCACAGAAATGCCAAACTCTCGATAAATCTTAAAATCGCCGGTCGCGGTTTTCAATGGATCAAGGCTCTGCAGTGTGCTCATCTTCGACAGAATCTCTTGGGAATAATCATCAATGTTGACACCAGCGATGGTCGCTAGATCTTGAGCTGCCACACGATCCTCGTCGGTGGCCGTTGGTGACTTAAGGAACAATGTATCACTCAAAATGCCGGACAACATTAAAACGGCATACGGGCGTTCAATAGGAATTCCATGCATACGATAATGCTGATAAACAATGGTACACGAGCTCCCTAAGGGTTTAGAAAAGACATAGATAGGAGAATTGGTTTTTTCTGCCCCTAAGCGGTGATGGTCAATAATTTCGCGAATGTCCGCTTCAGAAGCGCCCACCACGCTTTGAGCCGCTTCATTATGATCAATTAAAATGATTTTTCGTCGCGGTTTCTCGATGAAACTGCGCCGGGTCACCACACCAATAAAGCGCCCCTCTTTTAAGACAGGTAGCCCACGCAAATCCGAGCCTAAGAGAATTTTTTTCGCTTCATCAAACAAGTCATCATGCTGAAGTACCAAAGGCTCGGTATTCATGATGTGCTTCACGGGTGCACTGAGCCACAACAAACGAATGGAGTCGGTAGTATCTGATGCAGAAAGGTAGATCGAACCCCGAAATTCTGAAAGATCGGCTTCAATTTCAGGAACCTCCTGAACATTGGTAATCACAATCAAGGGGAACTGGTTCTTGATGGCATGAGCGATAATCCTTTTGCGATCGCCAACGACCAAAACGGGTCTTTCACTGGTAAAAGAATCCATCCTCACAATACTTTTTTCGTAGTCCATAGAACCAATCATCATCGGAGCCCGAATTTCTTGCTCTTCGCCTCGTTTTAAAAACCGTCCGGGAATGACCTTTTCGAGGTTACCAACATAAAACGTATAGTTCAGCTTTTTTTGTGGGCCGTTCGTTTTAATAAAATATGATGCTACTTCGTGAATCCCGATAATGCCCAAAAATTGTTGCTCACGATCAAAGACTGGTAAAACGCTCACCGTATTTTCGTCAATTTCACGAATTGCCTCGAGCACCGGCTCATTCTCGTGCATGGTTGGCCCATCAGAACGCACAACATCCATCACCCTTGTATGAACATCGCGTACAAATTCGGGTGAAGCTACTTCAGCTTTTTCCAGAACAAAGCGGGTTTGAGCATTCAGCGCTCCGCAAACCACACCTCGGTATTCATGTTCTTTATCAAGACGGGACTTGAAATCGGCATAACAAATGGCGGAACACACCGCATCGGTATCCGGATTCCTATGTCCGGTCACTATGATTTCTGAAAATGACACCAGTAGACTCCTTGGTGATCGGCAATCAAGAGCCCTATAGGCCTCTTTCATAATCTAAACCGAATTTGGAATTTTTCAAAAGTTTTTTGTCCTTGAAGCAAGCTTTCCAGACATTCCGCAAACCCCGCTCAGGTTGAACGCTTGTGAGACCTAGCAGATTATCAAGACCACCGTTGCGAAGTTTACCAAATTAAGACTAAATGTCTTATATAAATAGGACTTTTAGTCCTAATTCAATCTCAAAAATCTCCGTTTAAGATGAGGTATCACAAAGTAAGGCACAAAGTCCCATCATTTCTGATGAAACGATGAGATGTTGTGAAAGGAGAACGATTTTGCAATCCCCAAAACAAGGCACAGGTGCCCTGAGTTACCAAACCCCAGAATTGATAGAACTCGGGACTCTTCTTCAACTCACCAACTACACGGTCAGCGTTCAAGCTAACTGAGGCAACCTACATGAATAAAAAAACCTTTTTCCATAGCTTCTTAACCCTCCTCGCTCTTTTCGTAACCGCTTGCTCTTCCCCTGTCGCTATTTCTTCACCCAATAGCCCTACTCCTACAAAGGGTACGAACTTGGCAGTTACTGTTTCTGTTAATGCTCCCACACAAGTCAATCGTAGTGTTTCCCTTTTAAGCGACAGTAATGTGGCCTCAGTTCAGGTTTCTGTCACTCAAAATGGCTCTTCGGTGGGAGGCGGTTTACTCTCCAAAGGACCTAACGGCTACTCAGGAACGATTTCACTCTCACAAAGCGGCCTTGAGACGTTTACAGTTACTGCACTTAACCCCATCGGGATTGAACTTTGGGTTGGCTCTGCCGTTGAAAACGTTTCTAGTTCAGGGGTAAGCATTTCCATTCCTACCAGCCCCGCACCGGGAACTCTTGTTCTTCCAACAGCCAATAACCCCGTTTTGGTTTCGGCCACTGGAACAAATGAATTAACCTTTTCCTACACCCCAACGACTCCCCTTGATTCTGCCGCACTTTATCTATCACAAGGGAATGCTTCAAACCTCGTTATTTCAAACAAAAGCCTCACCAACAATAATGGCACCTGGTATGTGACTGTCACGGACCCGTCTTACAAAGCCGGTGTAGCGATTTATGGTACCGTTTTAACCACGGTGTCAGGGGTTCAAACTTGTCTTCCTCAGGGGACTCTGGGAAATTCTAGCAGTTGGACACAATTTAGTTACCCATCGACAATTTCGCCGCTTGGCCCCGTAACGCCGCTACCGACGGTTTCACCCTCCCCCTCGCCTACACCTAGCCCTGCCGGCCTAACTCTGACTGGCCCTAATGGTTCAATCGTAATTTCGAATATGTCAGGGAACTCGCTAACTGTCACTTATACAAGTTCGACGTCGTTAACGGGCGTTTATTTGTACCTCAGCCAAGGCAACTCGACGGGGCTCGTTGCCTCTAACACGGCAATGGCGAACGCAAACGGGACCTGGACAGCGACTGTTAGCGATACAACCTTTACTTCGGGCGCAAAAATCTATGTTGATGTCTTAACCAACAACAATGGTGTAGAACAGAGCATACCCCAAGGATCCGTTTCTAATACCTCGAGCTGGGCAAGCTTTTCTTATGCGGTGACACCATCGCCTAGCCCAAGTCCGACGGTTAGTCCGAATCCCAGCCCAAGCCCTTCCCCCAACGGCACAGTAATTACAGGGGTCAACGGAAGTGTCGTTGTCTCTGGTATGACAAACAACCAGGTAACCGTTTCATTTACACCAACCTCGTCCATTAGCTCAGCGAGTCTTTACCTTACGCTAGGGAACGGTACGGGCCTCGCGGCGGCATCAAAGGCCATGGCACTGAGTAATGGGACTTGGAGCTACACTTTTAGCGATCCATCTTTTATTTGGGGAGCAAAGATTGGTGTGGATGTACAATCCGATGCTAGCGGCACGATTCTCAACGTTCCTCAAGGAACCCTGAGCGACGCCACCACCTGGGCAAGCTTTACATACGGTTCACAAGCTACCTATACCATTACTTTTGACGGCCAAGGAGCAACCACACCGGCCAGCGTCGCGAGCGCTACGGTAGGTGGCCCCAATTGGACTCTGACGAACTTTCCCGTTGCCCCAGCAAAAACAGGTTATACCTTTGGCGGTTGGTTTACCTCGCCTAACGGTGCAGGAACTCCGT
>JAJXVP010000238.1 GCA_021782055.1 bacterium
GAATTTCCTATGACGAAAGACTCTGGTTCCGGTTATAACAAAATGGGAGGCTGAAAATGAAATTCTTATGGACCACTTTGTCCGTTTCTGATTATGACAAGTCCCTAGACTTTTGGACACGGGTGGTGGGACTGTCTGTCCAAAGGACGATGACACCACCAGGCATGAAAATAGCTTTTTTGGGACAAGGCAAGCCTGGGGAACAGGGCGAGACACAGATAGAAATCCTTTGGGATTCCAAGAAAGACCACGTCACCGTGACCAAAGATTTGGGTATCGGGTTCGAGGTCAGCGACCTAGACCTTCAGGCTCAAAAGTTACGTAGCCAAGGCTGGGAGGTTCGGGGCCCTTTCCAGCCCAATCCGGCAATACGTTTTTTTTACGTCTCAGACCCAGACGGCTGGCAGGTACAGTTTGTCCAAAACCTTTAGGCCAAGGAACGAACTCTTACTTCAACCTCGGGGGAGCTTTTTAACAAGTCCACCAAAATCTGCGGTTCAGTTCCCCGGTAGTGGTAGGGGTACAGGAATTTTGGTTTGAGGGCTTTTGTCAAACTGGCTACCTGTTCGGGGGTCATGGTGTACGGTTGATTCATGGGCAGGAACGCTACCTCTATCCCGGTTAACTGACGGATTTCCTGGTGGTCCTCGGTGTCTCCCGCGACGAGGACCTTCCAACCATCAAAGTTGAGAATATAGCCGTTATCGCGGCCCCGAGGGTGAAATTGCTCACGCCCAGAGGTGGTGTTATAGGCCGGCACGGCTTGGATTACGACTCCCTCGACCGTGATTGTTTCGAAATTTTTTAGTGCTGTTCCTTCACCTAAAAGCTCACAAACTGCGGGGTTGGCAATGATCTTGGTAGAGGCCTTTTTGAGGAGCTGAATCGTTGCAGGGTCGAAATGATCTTGATGCTCGTGGGTGATCAGGATGACATCGGCTTTGGGCAGGCTCGAATAGTCGGCTTGTGCACTCCAAGGATCAATATGAATTATCAAGCCTTGCCAGTTCCAAAGGAGTGACGAATGTCCCAAGGGTGTCAAATCCAGGGTTTTTCCGCCAATAACAAACCTATCGGGCTGAGACGGTGACGTTGTGCTCATTGCTTACCTCCAGGGTCAAAAATGTCTAAGAAAAGGCCTGAAGGCAAGTGCTTGACAAGCCAAGGCGGACCGCCGCAAGCTAAAGATTATAGAGGAGTATCGAGCATGCTGATCAAAACCATCAAAGCCGCCCTTTTTTTGCTGGGGATGCTCGTATCTGCTCATCTTGAGGCGCAAGCTTCTGCCTCGGCAACACCAACCCCCACGCCCACGCCGGTTCCCGTTCTAACCATGATCAAGGTTGAAGGGGGCAAAATGGCGATGATGGGGCAAATTGCGGTGACTATTTCATCTTTCGAAATGTCTAAAACCTTGATAACACAAGATGAATACCAAAAAGTAATGGGCAACAATCCCAGCCATTTTACGGGAAAAGACCTCCCGGTAGACAGTGTCGATTGGTATGCGGCTGTTGAGTTTTGCAATCGCCTTAGCCTAGCCCAAGGTTTACCCCCCGCTTACGTGATCGACGGACGAACAGTAACTTGGAATCATTTTTCTAATGGCTATCGACTACCTACCGAAGCCGAGTACGAATATGCCGCGCGGGGCGGCAATAAACCTGATAAGACCATCTTTGCCGGTAGCAACACTGCCTCCGACGTTGCTTGGTATGCTGACAATAGTTCCCAGACAACACACCCGGTTGCCCAAAAGAAACCCAATAGCTTAGGGCTGTACGACCTCAGTGGCGACCTCTATGAATGGTGCTGGGACTGGTATGATGAAACCCTCGCAGGAGGAAGAGACCCCTCAGGGCCTGCGCAAGGTTCCTTGAAAGTTCTGCGCGGCGGCTGTTGGAAGAGCCCAGCTTACATGGTTGGGGTTAGTCAACGCAGTAATAGTTTTCCTTACGATAACGACCCTGTTCTCGGGTTTCGCGTGGTTCGATCGCTGGTAGTGGCCCAGCCAACACCCTTAACGACACCGGTGCCAACCCCGACGCAAGCTCCCCCGACGCCCTCACCAAAGCCAGCCGCAACCACTAAACATGGTTGAAGTTCTTCTCGTTGTTACCATTCTTTGGAGCGCAGCTGGAACCGTTTTGACGGTTTACTTTTTAACTCAGTCCCGTCGTGACCAAGCCGAGCAAGCGGATCGCACCTGGAAAAACCTCGCTGACCTTAAAGACCGACTGAGTGCGGATGTAGCCGAGGTTCACAAAGGGCTTGCGGCAATGCAGGCTCTGGCCCAAGACGTTGGTGGTCTTAAAAAGATCCTCAGCAATGTTAAAACGCGGGGCATTCTGGGTGAGGCCGCTTTGGAAGGTCTATTAACGGAGTACCTAGCTCCAGACCAGCTGGAACGTAACTGCGAGATTCGTCCTGGCTCAGGACTTCGGGTAGAGTTTGCCGTCAAGCTCCCCGGGCAAGACCGAGCCGTTCTATTACCGGTTGATGCCAAATTTCCACGCGAAGACTTTGACCGTTTGATAGAAGCCGGAGAAGCAGGCGATAAAGGGGCTGCCGAAATGGCCGGCAAGGCGTTTGAAAACCGTTTACGAACTCATGCCCAAGATATTGCCAAAAAATATCTTGATCCGCCCCACTCGACGGATTTTGCCTTGATGTTTCTTCCCTTCGAGTCGCTTTATGCCGAGGCTTTACGTCGCCCCGGCTTATTCATGGAGCTCCAACAAAAGCTCAAAATCGTTTTAACGGGTCCGACCACCCTGACAGCCTTTCTTAATAGCCTACAAATGGGCTTTCAAACTCTGGCTGTCAGCAAAAAATCGGCCGAAGTTTGGAACTTTTTAGCCACAGTAAAGACAGAATTTGAAAAATTTAGTGAAACCCTTTCGCAAGCCCGCAAAAGTGTTGAGTCAGCCGCATCCTTTCTTGACCAAGCTTCTCGCCGAAGCGAAAAGCTAGAAAAACGTCTTACCGATTTGGGAAAAGGTAATGACTTGTCATGACAAGCGCGCTGGTCTGTCTATTTTTTCAGACAGCTTTTTTCTTCATCTTTAGAGATATCGCCTTGCCAAGGTCAAGACAGAACTATACTATCTTTCATTCCAAGAAACACTTAGATTTCAATTCGAATCTAAGACCAATATAGGCATGGATTTTGCTTGTTTCCCTTTACTGGGTTTGTCCCCAGGGACTTCCGCGACTCCCGACTAGGCGAAGGGCTAGGAATTCCTTACTTTTACTGTGAACATCCAAGGAGGCCCTTTGTGGGTATAGGAATCATTGGCACCGGTTATTATGTCCCATCCAGGGTTCTGACCAACAAGGAGCTTGAGGGCATGGTGGATACCTCCGACGAATGGATTTTTACCAAAGTAGGAATCCGTGAACGCCGCATCGCAGGGCCCCACGAAGCAACCTCGGATTTAGCTTTAAAAGCCGCGCAAGAAGCCCTGGCCAATGCTGGCGTAGAACCAGAAGAGGTCGACCTGATTATTTTAGCGACCTCTAGCCCCGACATGATCCAACCCGCAACAGCCGCTATCGTTCAGGGCAAGTTAGGTGCTCTTAACTCGGCGGCTTTTGACGTCTCGGCAGTCTGTGCCGGTTTTGTGTACGCTATGACTGTTGCTTCGGCGATGATGCAAGCAAACCCTCAATACCGTCGTGCCGTGGTCATAGGAGCCGAAACTTACTCTCGAATTCTCGATTGGACCGATCGAACGACCTGCGTTTACTTCGGCGATGGCGCTGGAGCCGTTGTCCTTGGACAGCAGGCCGGAGAGCTGGGCATTCAAAAAACCTTTTTAAAGAACGATGGCCGAGGAGCGGGAGCCATTCGTTACCTCGGTGGCGGGTCGCGTCACCCCGCGTCGCCCGAAACTCTGGCCCAAAAGATGCACCGTTTTGAGATGAACGGTAGAGAGGTATGGAACTTCGCAACGAAGGCTTGCCCCTTGAGTGTTCGCCAGGTTGTTCAAGACGCAGGACTACAACTATCGGATATTGACTGGATTATTGTGCATCAAGCCAACATCAACATTATCCGCCACAGCCTCGACGACTTAGGCATCCCTCTTGAAAAGACCTACACCACCATAGAAAAGTATGCCAACACTGCCGGAGCTTCTTTACCCATCACTCTGGCCGAGGCCCATGCAAAAAACCTCTTTCGCAAAGGGGACAAGATTGTTCTGGTCGGTTTTGGAGGTGGACTTTCGCTCGGTGCCGTCTATCTGAATTGGGGTATGGACTATGCCGGAGGCCAAAAAGCCCTAGTCCAGCAGCCTGCCGTAGTTGGTGGTTGGCAAAAAAACTAAGCGTGGCCGTGCCACCCTACGCCCCCTGAACCCTGCTTTTTGCTTGCTGTAACCCTAGCTTCTCTGTAGCATTTTGCTTAAAAAGGGGTTATAGTCTAGAGTTATGAAAAAACATCGTGGTCACACTCTTCAGCTTGTTCTTTTTACCGTTTTCTTTGCCCTGACTGCTCCGTGGACAATGGCTCAGACGGTTCTAAATTCGTTAACTTCACCGGCAATAGCCGCTGCTGGTGGCGAAGCGGTCAGTACAGACACTCCTCTGGCTGAACGCTATAACCCCGCCTTGGCGGCCGAAAATCAGCAAC
>JAJXVP010000239.1 GCA_021782055.1 bacterium
CGTTACCCTCATTCAAAAGATTGCCGCGCAAAGCGGTATGCTGGCGATGAATGCCGCCATTGAAGCTGCACATGCCGGCGATGCAGGCCGAGGCTTTGCCGTAGTGGCACAAGAAATGCGTTCCTTGGCAGATGAAACGGCACAAAGCTCCCAAAAGATCGCCAAAGCCATTAAGGGCACCGTAACCATCATCAAGAATGCCGATACCGCCATTGGACTGGCCGCCGATTCCTTCCAAGAACTCATTTCTGGGGTTCAGAATTTTGCCGAACAGGTGGAACGGCTCAAAGTGAAGATTGGCGAAGTCGCCGCTCAAACCACCGGAGCCGTCACCAGTATCGGCATCATCAATAAATCGATGTCCGAAATCAAAACCTCGGCTATCGAAATGAACAGCAAAAACCTACAGCTGATCGAAGGACTGCGGGCCACCAGTGAGTCGGCCCAACACCTTGCCCAAGAAGTTCAGCAAATGGTTTAAGAACGGGTCCTAAGACTGGGTCCATTGAATGGCAGCGACATCGATTTGCTGGCCATTTGTCGCGGCTTGAGTATCATGGGTTGGTCGATAGCCACCGCCAGGTGAAAACACATCGGCAGCAAAAAACGGCGAACTCACTCGGGTCAAGTCGGGAGCTTGTGGTGCCTGAGCTCCATCTTTATGCCAGAACTTCAACGAGTCGACAGGCAAAGAAACTTGGTGCCAAGCTCCATCATTCACAAACCCTGCGGTGCCAGAGGCGAGTTCTGTATAAGCAAAACCATTATCACCGACATCCGAGGTACCGCTTCCAAAGCCTACCAAGATTTTCCCTGGGTAAGTCGTTCTGAGCCAAAAGGTGATATGGCCCTTTGAAAATTCAGAAAGATTTACGACCGAGGACAATTGAGCCACAATTCCCCAGCCCCAGCTCTTTGGAGACGCCGTTAGAATTGTGTAAGAACTGACGCCTTGTGGACCATCCGTTCCTCCTGGATTGGCATAAGCCGTGGTCGGGTTAGAATCCCAGCCATCCCATTGAAAGCCATCCGAAGAATTTAAGGCATAGGTTGCTTGAGTCACCGCTGCGGCAGTGGCCGATGAAGAACCTGCAGAAGCAGAACCAGATGTAGCACAGCCCACCAGCAGGGATAAGCCAGCGAGGATGACACCTCCCAGAAGTTTACCGGCGATTTTTCTCATTTATTCTCCTCCATTTTCTATTGAAACCCCAGATTATTTTCCGCGATACCGACCAAAGGTCTTAAGAATGATATTTTTCTTTTCTGAAATCCGCAACGGTTTTCTGAAACCCCCAACCGCGTTCTAGGTTTAGAAGATATGAGGCAAACTCAACTTCGTCCCTCGCTGTTGATGGTGCTTACCGGTTTACTCTTTTGGCTCCCATGTGCCCTAGAAGCCGAGACGGCAACCCATTCTTTCAGGTTTTCATCTCCTGGGGCTACGGCCTTACTCAAGTTGCAAGAAGCTGGTATTGCTCCTTCGGTCATGGAAGCTTTTGCGCGAGCACACGCCGCAGAATGGGAGCTTCACGAGCCAGACTTAAGCAAACTCCGTCAGCTTGGGGTTCCTCCCTCTGTTGTGCAGGCGGCTTCAGGGGTCGAAATTGGAGCCGCCTCTGGGACTGTACCAACAACCCTATCAGACCAGTTTTTTCGCTTGTATTTTGGCCAGCTTTTTTACCAGGGCCATATCTATGGTATTGATTTTGGACTCCCCCTGCACTTACGGCAAATTTTACAAAAAGATCCAGCCACGATAACCCCGTTCAAAGCTTATGAACAAAACACATTGACCTCTCAGGTCCTCAGCTGGGGCGGACTAGGACTCCTTTTAGCTGGGGGCATCTATGGCGTGGCAACAGCAGACCCCTCCTATAATTCTGTCAACCAAACCATCAGCCTCAGTGCCGCCGCCGTGGGCGGTCTGAGTATGATTATCGGGGTGCTGTTTCACAGTGCCGCTTACGACTCGTTGTACCAAACTTTGTTGACGTACAATCAAGATTTGCTGACCAAGTCGGGAGGTGCTCCATGAAGTTTCTAGCGTTGGCCTTCTTAGTGTTGTGTTGGGGCCCTCTGGATGGGGTTTCGGCCGCTCCCCTGAGCGAACCAGCCACTCCTTTGAGCGAGCCCGCAGCACAAGTGTTGAAGTTAGCCCAAGCCGGGGTCGGCGATGAGGTTCTCTTGGCGTATATTCGCGGCGTCAACGCCCCTTTTGCTTTGACTGCCGATAATATTATCACCTTAAATCACGATAAGATTTCGTCAGTCGTCCTGATCGCCATGCTAAACCATGATCACCCGGTTACAGCTCAATCGACTCAGCTTTCTAGCTCTGCTCAACCTGCTAGCTCCATTCCTAACCCAGACCCTTCAGCGGTTCCGGGCTTGTCTATTTATCCTGTCCCTCCTATTCTTTGGGTCCACGAACCCTGGGAATGGGGTCCCTACTTTCATGATCACTGGTGGCATCGATGGTAAACGCTCCTGTTACGGCCTCACACCGTAGCCGCAAAGTTCCGGAAGTACGCTTTTCTTTTTGGGGAGTGAAGCTCCTCACCACCGCGATGGGTGAGGCGGTGTCTGACTTCTTGGTTTATCACATGAATCCTTACCTTGCGGTTGGTTTGGGAGCCTTGCTCTTTGTGGTGGCGTTGTTCATTCAAATTACCTTGCGCCGCTATCGGGCGGTGGTGTATTGGACTGCGGTCACGATGGTCGCGGTCTTCGGAACAATGGCCGCCGATGCTACGCATATTGTTCTCGGTGTCCCTTACTTGTATTCCTCTTTGCTTTTTGCCGTCGCCCTCACGGCGGTATTTCTTTTGTGGTACCGCAGTGAAGGGACGCTTTCCATTCATACCATCAGCACCCAACGCCGAGAGATTTTCTATTGGCTAGCCGTGATGGCGAGCTTTGCCATGGGTACGGCTTTGGGAGATCTCACCGCCTTTGGTCTTCATGCGGGACTTGGTGCCTCGGTGGTGATTTACGCGGTGCTTTTTTCACTCCCCTGGCTTACGAAAAAGATATGGCGAAGCGAAACGGCCGCATTTTGGTTTTCGTATGTGATGACCCGTCCCTTAGGGGCTTCCCTAGCAGACTGGATGGATATGCCGCACCACCTAGGGGGACTGGGTTGGGGTCGGGGCACCGTGGGGTCGCTTCTGAGTATTCTTCTCGCCTTGGCAGTGGCTTGGGTCGCAGTCAAGAAAATCGATACTCCTGACCCCCAGGCTACTGAGTAAACCCGTCTAGACTCATGAGTGTGGGTGCTCGACTGTCATGAGTGTGGACCTTCTACTCTCATGACAGTCGAGCTTGAAAGACTGCAGTGGGTTGGAAAAACCGAGCCCTAGCGGTGACAGTGGATGCTAACAGGGTAAAGTGTGATGAACGTGAAAGGTCTGGATCCTGAAAAAGTCCTCCGCGAGCTCTTCTACTTCACTTCTTGATTTCATACTACTCTCGTATTACATTGTTCTTATGAAAGTCAAAACCTCTATCTCTCTTTCATCAAATATTCTCGAAAAAGTGCAACAAGTCACTTCAGAAGGTACCCGATCAGAATTCATTGAAAGGGCTCTTTGGCACTATTTTGATTCCTTACAAAGAGAGAGGAGAGACCAAAAGGATGAAAAGATTCTCAATGAGTCGGCTGAACGCTTGAATATTGAAGCTAACGACATTCTCGGCTTTCAAATCCCTGTATGAAACGTGGAGAACTTTACCGGGTTTATCGTGGTACACGCACAGACTCCAAGGATTTCCGAGTCTTTGTAGTTCTCAGTAGGCAAGTTTTGATTAACTCAAAGTTTTCTACCGTCACCTGTGCTCCTATCTATTCCGCCTATGATGGACTTTCCACTCAGGTATTAGTCGGACAGGACGAAGGTTTGAAACATGAGAGTTCGATCCACTGCGATGAATTGGTCAGCATCCCGAAAATCATGCTCACTGACTACATTGGCAAACTTTCAGATGACAAGACAGCTGAGTTGAGGCAAGCTCTCCTGATTGCTCTTGAAATCGAAGATTAATTTGCATTCAAATCGCATTTTCTTCCTTCCCACCCTCAGGGCCCAGCTAATTATGTGTCAAGTTCGGAGGACCTGCATAACTGTCCCTTACAAGCTGAGTTCACCATGAGGCCCAAGGCTAACCAATCGCAGGGTTTAGTCGTTTGGTTATTGATAATTTAAAACCAAATCAGGTTTGATGTGACAGTCTCAGTTATCTGTCCAGTCATTTGACAAGACATGTTCTTGGAAACGAAGTTAACAGGACCATTCAATCGTCCGTATCTAATGCGTTCCAACTCAACCTTCCTGGCCCAGTAATTCTATAGCACATTGCCGGTTAAATCGCATGAGACAAATCATTGCACTGAACGTGATACGTCTGGATCCTTAAAAGGTCCTCCGCAAGCTCTTCTTTCTTGGTTTCAAGATCAAACTGCGTCTGAATATTGATCCAGAATTCCGGTGTCGTTCCAAAAAACTTCGCGAACCTCAAGGCTGTATCAACCGTAATCGATCTTTTGCCCCTAATAATTTCAGAAATTCTCGTTTGATCAATCATTGTGCCTTTTGCGAGTTTGTAGGCAGTGAGCTCCATAGGAATCAGGAAA
>JAJXVP010000240.1 GCA_021782055.1 bacterium
GTACGTTCCAGAAACAGCTCGTAAGCCTTGCTTTCGACTTCACGAAGAAAATCTTCTAAAGCTGGCGCAGTAGCGCTGGCTTTTTTGGCGGGAGCCTTTTTGGCAGGGGTTTTGGGTGGGGGTGACTTCTTACTATCCATAAACAAATCCTAAACCTCGGTCCCCGATGAGTCAAGTTCGCCAAAGCCGGTTCGTTGGACGCCTAGACTTTGTGCCCGTTGAAAAGCGCGGCTATCTGCTGGGCACGACGCTGAGTAATCACATTGCGTTTCAGTTTAAGGGATGCGGTTACCTCGACCATGGGCTCAAAGGGGCGGGGTAAAAGCTTAAATTGGTAGATCCCTTCGTAGGGTTTAAACCCACTGCGCGGGTTAATTAGGGCCTGAATAATCTCGCGGACATATTCAAGAATTTGGGGATTTTCTAACAATTCTTCGCGGTCCATGTACGAAATTTGTTTGGCCCGGGCCCATTCTTCCATGAGGTCAAACTGAGGAACAATCAGGGCTCCAAGGAATTTTTGATCTTGCCCAACCACCATGACTTGATCAATAAAATCGGCCTCAAGGAGGCGTTGTTCCAGGGGGGCTGGTTCTACGTTCTCACCACCTAAAAGAACGATGGTGTCTTTTGAGCGCCCCACCAACCGAAGTTCGTTTCGCACTGTGGCCACGGCTAAGTCCCCGGTATTGAGCCAGCCATCGGCAAGGATTTTAGCGGTCAATTCGGGCCGCTTGTAGTAACCAAGCATAACCTGGGGGGTGCGGACCCACAATTCCCCCTTGTGTCCTGCCGGCAGAACTTTACCTGTCCCTTCTTCACGAATTTCAAAGCGAATGTCGCGGAGCAAGGGGCCCACCGTATGGGGAACAGGATGCTTAAGAAGGCGAACCGACAGCACCGGTGCTGTTTCGGTCAGGCCATAGCCTTCTAGTACCAGAACTCCTACGGCGCGAAAGAACGCATCAACCTGCCCGGGTAGGGCTCCCCCGCCCGAAATACCGGCAAGGAAGCGGCCTCCTAAAAGTTGTCGCAACTTACGAAAAATAAGGGCGTCGCCCAAGGCGTGTATGGGCCAAAGGAGGGCAAACGGTAGGGCTGCGCGGGCTTTTTGTGCCCAGGGCCAATAGGAGGTAAAATGAGGCCAACGGTCCAACAATTTGTCACGGTAGTCGGCATAGTGAGTTCCTGCTGTTATAAAGAAGTCAAAAACACGCCGAACCAAGCGGCCCTGTTCTTTGACCTTGCGAAGAATTGCGGCGCGGATACTCTCCCAAATTCGGGGAACCGAGATAAACCAGGTCGGTTTGATAGCCGCCATATCATCGAGCATGACTTTACCTACGGGCTTGGAATAGCAGATTGAGGCTCCACCGCCCAGAATGATGTATTCAATAGCCCGTTCAAAAGCGTGCCAAATGGGAAGCACGCTTAAAAAAATGTCCTGAGGCAACAGTTTGAGCACTTCGAGGGCCCGTTCCATTTGAAATAAGAAGGCACGATGACTGAGCATCACTCCTTTTGGTTCTCCGGTAGTTCCCGAGGTATAAATAATCGTCGCCAAGTCCTCTTCAGATCCCGCCGAAACCTCGGCATCAAAGAATGAAGGCCTTTTGAGCTTATCGTGCCGTCCCAGGGTCAGAACTTCTTCGAAATTCAGCAATTGAAGGGAAGAAGGGGCACGCCGATGCTGTCCTAAAGAATTGTCTAGCACAATGACCGTGCGAAGCGCGCCCAAGGACGACAGGTTAACAAGCTTTTCAAGTTGAGTTTGGTCTTCTACCAACGCCGTCTCGCAGTCGGCGTGGGTTACAATAAATGCCAACTCGTCTTTGGTGATATCGGAACCGCGGGGCACATCAACGCCACCCAGGCTTAAGATGGCCAAGTCGACAACCAGCCATTCGGGCCGATTGTCTGATATCAGGACGGCATGCCCCCCGCGCTTGACACCAAGAACGGCAAGCCCTACGGCAAACTCTTGGACTTTGTTCCAAAAGTCCCTATAGCTGACTTTTTGAAAGGGGTTAGCGACATTGGCCCCAGCGGTTGCGTTGGCTTTAAAAAATTGGACTGGTTCAGTCTCACGTTGTTGGACAACCTGCCGCACCCGCTGAGGAAGAGTTTGCCCCATGAGCTTTAGGCCTTTTCAGCCGACCCGACGACACACATCCACTCCGCTTCAGCCGCTACCTCGTCACCGACAAGGGCGCGTCCACTTTGACGGAGCATACGTGCTGAAATTCTCAAGTTGGTAATTTCAAGCCGAACTTTGTCCTGGGGGCGGACCTGGCGGCGAAACTTAGCTTTTTCGACGGTGGCCAAAAAGAACAGGGCATCCGCACCCAAAAGTCCTAGCTGACGGACCCCGGCACCACCGGCTTGAGCCAGAGTTTCAACGAGGATAACACCCGGAACGACCGGGTAACCCGGAAAATGTCCGGGAAAAAAGAACTCGTCCTCGCGGAACGTTTTCCAAGCCACAATTTGTTCCGAGGTGGCTAACTCAATTTCATCCACAAAAAGAAAAGGCTTTCGGTGGGGGAGAAGGTCTTCCATAGGGTTCATGAAAATGATCATACCGGGGAAAGGGGAATTTTGCCAACTGGATTTTCACGTGGCTTGACTTTCATAGCCTTGGGTTTATGCTAGATTGACAGGGAATTCTTGTCATGGTACGTTCCTGACTGTTTTGAGGAGTTGAAATGGATACCAAAGACATTGTGGCGATTCTAGAAAAGTTTAATGCTACTGGCCTAGCGGAAATGAAATTCCGTGAAGGTTCGGTGGAACTGCATGTCAAACGCCACCCTGATACCGTCTATGCCGCCGCACCGGTTGTACATTCTGCCCCCGTCCCGGCTACAACGGCCCCCGCGCCTGCTGGTTCACAACCCGCACCCTCCGCTCCAGCTCCTGCGGCGGCCTCTGCTACCGGAGAAATCATCACCAGCCCCATTGTAGGCACGGTGTACCGTACCCCAGCCCCCGACGCGCCCCCCTTTGTAGAAGAGGGAAAAGTAGTTAAAAAAGGCGAAACCTTGTGCATCATTGAAGCGATGAAAGTCATGAATGAAC
Source organism: bacterium (assembly GCA_021782055.1). The sequence goes on from JAJXVP010000240.1 coordinate 3,079, forward strand.
TTGAAGCAGAATTCGATTGCGAGATTATCCGTGTGTTGGCCGACAATCAGGCCTTTGTGGAGTATGGTACCCCGCTGTTCGAGGTCCGCCGGAAATGATTCGATCTCTTCTCGTCGCTAACCGGGGAGAAATCGCCGTACGCATTATCCGAGCTTGTAAAGAGTTAGGAATTCGTACCGTTGCTGTTTACTCCGAAGCTGACCGGCAAGCTTTGCATGTCAAAATGGCCGATCAGTCAATTTGTATTGGGCCTCCGCCTTCAAAAGATAGTTATCTCAACATTCCCAACATTATTTCGGCCGCGCTTCATGCCCGGGCCGATGCCATTCACCCAGGGGTGGGCTTTTTGTCTGAAAACGCTGAATTTGCGCGTCAGGTTCAGCTGGCGGGCTTGGTTTGGGTTGGGCCTGATCCGCAAGCCATCGAGATGTTGGGCGATAAAGTCAGTGCCAAAGCTAATGCCAAAAAGTATGGCGTGCCCTGCACTCCTGGCCTCGAGGGTGCTGTTACCAACATTGAAAAGACCGTGGAAGCTGTTCGTGATATGGGCTTACCCGTCATCATCAAAGCCTCGGCCGGCGGTGGCGGAAAGGGGATGCGAGTTGTTCGTAAGGTCGAAGATCTGGCGGACAATATTCGGATTGCGAGTTCTGAAGCTGAAAAGTCCTTTGGAGACGGCACCGTTTTTATCGAGAAGTATCTTGAGAACGCCGCTCACGTCGAACTTCAGATGATCGGCGATAAGCAAGGTAATGTGATTTATCTGGGTGAACGAGACTGCTCGGTACAACGTAACCATCAGAAGCTCGTCGAAGAGAGTCCCTCACCGTTAGTCACCCCCGAAATTCGTCGTCGTATGGGCGAGGATGCCGTTCGTCTGTTCAAAGGAATTGGCTACTTTGGGGCAGGAACCATCGAGTTTTTGTTTAAAGACGGCCAATACTACTTTATGGAAGTCAATTCGCGGATTCAAGTCGAGCATCCGGTTACCGAAATGATTACCAACGTCGACTTGATCAAAGAAATGATCCGGGTCGCCAACGGTGAGCCCTTGTCGGTAAAACAAGAGGATATTCGCTTTGACGGGTATGCTATGGAGATCCGTATCAACGCAACGGCCCCTGGCACCGTGAAATTTTACCTTCCCCCCAGTGGCTTTAAGGTTCGTGTCGATAGCTTTCTCTACACCGGGTATACCGTACCCCCCACCTACGACTCGATGGTTGCTAAGGTGATCATTGGTGCCCCCACCAGGGCAGAAGGCATCAACAAAATGCTTTCGGTTCTCGATGAGTTCAAGTTGGACGGGGTTCCCACCAACCTCGAAAGTCAAAAAAAGATCATCAATACGTCGATTTTTCGCAAAGGCGGCTTTGGAACAAATGTCCTTGACGCCATTATGAAGGAGATCGGCTAATGGCCCTATTCTCAAACCTGTTGGGTAGGATGTTCTCGGGCAAAAAGCCCGCTCCGACTCAGGTGGTTCCGTTGAAAGACGAACGTAC
>JAJXVP010000241.1 GCA_021782055.1 bacterium
AAGTGCTCCGCCGCCTTGAAGCCATGATGTTGGTAGCGGACAAAGAACAATTGTTTCTTTTATCCGGGACAGGGGACGTGATTGAGCCGAATGAAGACTCTATTGCAATTGGGTCGGGCGGACCCTATGCGTATGCCGCCTCAAGAGCCTTCTTGGAGGCTTCAGACCTCAGCGCCCCCGAAATTGCTCGGCGAGCTATAGAAATTGCCGGCGATATTTGTATTTACACTAACCGTAATATTACCCTGGAGGCGATCGAGTGAAGCTGAAATTAGATCAGATGACTCCCCGTCAAATTGTTCAAGAGCTTGATAAATACATCATTGGACAGGATAAAGCCAAAAAAGCTGTCGCCATAGCCTTGAGGAATCGGACGAGACGTCAAAAACTTGCCGAAGAACTCCGCGAAGAAATTTACCCAAAAAATATCATTATGATGGGATCAACTGGGGTTGGAAAAACTGAAATCGCCCGTCGTTTATCCAAACTAGCTGGAGCCCCCTTTCTTAAGGTTGAAGCAACGAAATATACCGAAGTAGGTTATGTTGGACGGGATGTTGAGTCTATGGTGCGAGATTTGATGGCCGCTGGGGTTTCGATGGTAAAAGCCGAACTTCAGGAAAACCTATCTGAAGAAGCCCGTCTTCATACGGAAGAAATTCTCTTAGATCTTCTGTTACCGGGGAATCCTTCAACAGAAACTCGTGAAAAGTTTCGTGAAAAGTTACGTGCCGGGGAGTTTAATGAAAAAAAAGTTGAGATTCAAGTTTCGGGAAAAAGTGGTGGACCTGCTATTGAGGTTTTATCGGGGAGCAATTTAGAAGAACTGGATATGAATCTATCCGGTGCTTTAGGCAATATTTTTGGTCAAAAGAAAAAGAAACGGACGCTTTCTATTAAACAAGCCCGTGAGGTTTTGTTTGCTGAAGAACTGGATAAACTTGTCGACATGGAACAAGTTGTGGATTTGGCGCGAGACCGTGTTCAAAACATGGGCATCATTTTTATTGATGAAATTGATAAAATTGCCAGTCGTTCCACTGAAGGACGTGGTGGAGCCGATGTATCGCGTGAAGGAGTTCAACGAGACATCCTCCCGATCGTGGAAGGAAGTAAGGTCACCACCAAATGGGGGCCCGTTGACACCTCTCATGTTCTATTTATTGCCGCAGGGGCTTTCCACATGTCCAAACCTTCCGATTTAATTCCGGAACTACAAGGCCGGTTTCCGATTCGGGTCGAGTTAGAGGACTTAACCCGAGAGGATTTTCAACGTATTTTGACACAGCCCAAAAATTCCCTCTTGCTACAATACAAAGAATTGCTCAACACCGAGGGTGTCGACGTTCAGTTTACGGATGAAGGTGTGGCTCGTCTGGCTGAAATTGCCTTTGAAGTCAACAGCCGGACAGAGAATATTGGAGCCCGTCGGTTGCACACCGTTTTAGAACTGCTTTTGGAAGAATTGTCGTTTACGGCCCCTGAAATTCCGGGACAAACTGTGGTAATCACTGCCCCCTATGTCCAAGAACGGTTGGGGGCCATTGTCAAAGATGAGGATTTGGCGAGGTTTATTCTATGAAATTCCGAGCTTTTCCTTTAATACCAGAAAAAATCCGTCGAAAATGGTATTTGAGGAGCAAGGTATGTTTCTAGGTTCTGATTTTGGAAAGTCCGTCGCCCTCTTACAAAGAGCCATGGATGTCTCGGTGTTGCGTCGGCAGGTGATTTCCAATAACATCGCCAACGCAGATACCCCCAATTTTAAACGGAGTACTGTGAACTTTGAGTCTGAACTCAAACGAGCGTTAGACGCGGAGAAAGAGAAGCCACCTCTGGAAGCTTTTACGAACGACCCCCGAGACTTAAGTTTTTTTAATCCGCCCAAATGGCAGGATGTTGCCCCGAGACGTGTGTTGGATTACCTGTCTCAAACGAATAATAACGGCAATAACGTAGATTTAGAGCAAGAAATGATGGATGCCCAGCAAAATCAGATGCAGTACACCATTATGGCGCAAGCGGTTTCGGATGAATTTAACCGCATTAATATTGTTTTACGGAGGTAGGTAAATGAGTCTCTATGGAACAATTGATACTGCTGCCAGCGGTTTAACCGCCCAGCGCCTTCGGTTGGATGTCATATCGAATAACCTCGCCAACGCGACCACCACGAGGACTGCTGAGGGGGGACCTTTTCAGCGAAGTCGAGTGATTTTTCGCCCTCGTGTCGAAGAGCCCTATTGGCGCAGTCCGTTCTTACCAGCTTCGTTAGACAATGGTGTCGGTCAAGGGGTTCGTGTTGTCCGAATTGAAAAAGATACCAGTCCGCCGAGGTTGGTGTATGATCCGACTCACCCGGATGCCATCAAAACAGGAAAGCTTAAAGGCTATGTCGAGATGCCCAACGTCAACGTTGTCAAAGAAATGGTAGATATGATTGATGCCTCTCGGGCTTATGAAGCGAATGTGACGATGATTAACGGCGCGAAAGCTATGTTTTCCAAAGCCTTGGAAATAGGGAGGTAATCCATGACATTGTTAAATCCAGCGCAAACCCATGGCTGGGATATCACTTTGCTGAGAAATAATCCTCGGCAATTAGATATTCATGGTCAAGAAGGCCCTTTAGGAAGCTCTGAAAAACCCGCCAGTTTTCAGTCGATGCTGGCTAAAGCGGTGGAGGGGGTGAATGCTGCCCAGATTAAATCTTCGGATTTATATCAACAAATGATTGTCGCACCTGACACCGTTGATGCGCATGATGTGACCATTGCTGCGGCTGAAGCAACAATGAGTTTAAATATGGCCAAAACTGTTGTCGAACGGGCTCTTCAAGCCTATCGCGATGTCATCAACATGAGGTAATGTCGAACATGACCTGAAGTCCTTGCCGGTTCTAACGGACGAAAGGAGCTTCATTTCTTCAGGGAGGGGGAAATGAACGATTTTTTTAAGCGTTTTCTTGAGCAGATCAAGACACTTTGGGGAAAGTGGTCTTGGAATCAAAGACTCATTCTGATTGGCGTCGCGGTACTAGTAATCGTCGGCGTCGTCGTTATGACTGTTGTATCAGCTCAACCCTCGCGGGTTGCCCTGATCGGTGTTCCGATCAAAGACCAAAATGCTCTATCGGCCATCACCGCAAAACTTGATGAGCAAAACATACAGTACACGACTACCCCTGACGGAAAGATTTATGTCGCTGACAATAAAATAGCGCGTCGTGCTCGAGCTATGCTCTTCCAATATGATTTAATTCCTCATGGTATTGATCCCTGGTCTGTCTTTGATACGCAAAGTTGGACGACAACGGATTTTGAACGGGATATCAATAAACAACGTGCTTTGACTAAAGCCTTAGAAGAGCATATTGATTCCATTGAAGGTATTGAAAGTTGTAGTATTCAATTAGCCTTGCCCAAAGATAGTCTCTTTAAAGAAGATCAAAAACCTGTTACTGCGAGTGTTCGCATCACCCCAGCTCCTGGAAGCGACATTACCACCAATCGCCGTAAAATTGAGGGCATCGTTAAGTTGATTACCTTTGCGGTAGAAGGCTTAAAACCTGATAATGTCGTCATCACAGATGATACAGGTGTTCAACTCAATGACTTTGCGAATGCAGCCGGTTTAGACCGTTTGGAGCTCGGCAAAAGAGAAATGGAATTTAAACACCGCATGGAAATCCAGTACACGGATACCATCTTGTCGGCCCTTCAATCGATTTATACCCCTGATCGGGTTCGTATTGTAAAGCTGGATTTGACCTTGAATACGGACAAAGAAACTTCAGATGTTGAAACGCACACTCCTATTATCATGCAACCGGCAAACCCCGATTTGCACGAACCGGCTCAGGTCGTCCCTTCTATTACCCTTTCAGAATCGAACCGAAATGTCGATTTTCAGGGGACAGGGTTTAACCCAGAAGGACCTCCTGGACAAGAAGGGCAAACTCCCCCGGCTTACAAAGACTTGTCAAATTTGGTGGGGAAGTATACGGATAAATCGACTATTCAAAATAATGTCGTCAATACCGAAAAAGATAAAATTGAAAAATCTCCAGTATCGATCGCCAAAGTCTCAATTGGTGTGGCCTTAGATGGTACATGGCAGAAGGTTTATGACCCCAAAACCGGTCAACTAGAAACAGAACCCAATGGTTCTATTAAACGGGTATATACACCCGTATCAGCTTCTGACCTTCGAAAAGCTCAAGCCCTGCTTCAAGCCGCCGTGGGATATAATGGTGCCAGAGGGGATTTGGTGACCGTTGAAACTTTACCGTTTGACCGAACCAAGCAATTCGAAAAAGAAGACGCCGATTATAGGGCTCAACAAAACCTCCAAAGAACGCTTATGGTTGTCATCATCGGACTCGTTGTTCTTTTGGTTGCGTTTATTGTCTTTAGGCTAATCAGTCGTGAAATGGAACGTCGCCGCAGACTGCGTGAAGAAGAACTGTCGCGTCAACATCAGGCCATGAGAGAAGCGGCTTTAAGAAGTGCGGAAGAAGAAGGGGTTGATGTAGAAATGTCTGTGGCCGAGCGGGCCCGTCTGGAA
>JAJXVP010000026.1:0-3022 GCA_021782055.1 bacterium
AATCGATTTTGCTGACCCGTTCGAGTTCGCTATTCAGGCGTTCAATTTCTTCTTTTTGTTGTTTGAGCAGAACCGAGGCCACAATATCCTGAAAAGAATCCGAAATATAGTGGTTAAGGCGCCGTACGGCCAAGCCTTCGCAGGCAACCGCCCTTAAAAACGCGCTGAGGTTTTGGGCATAATTGGCGTCTGAGCAAGGGTCCCGATAAAAGATATGCCAGCCTTGGTCACAGGCCAGCTTGCGCGATTTTTCACCAAGGTCCGTCAGGCCAAGAAAAACGGTGGGCAAAGCCGTAAAGTGGGTTTCCTCTTGAGCATGATGCTCTAAAAAAGCTTGGTCAAGGACGGCAACCGTCTCGTTATGAGTCCCGTGGGCTTCATCCCAGGTTCGCCAATCACTGATCTCGGTGTTCTCGAGTGCCACCAACTCGTTTCGCAACCGCTCGTTTTCAACCGCCAGAACGCAAACCATCGAGTTCTCCTCATCACTTGAGGGCAGTATACGGCCAAATGTGCCAATCGCTCAAATGAAAAATTTGAGAAATTCTGCCCTGTGAAACGACCTACCGAGAAGCGAGCATTGTTTGCTGAGAAAAAAACAACCAAGCCATAACCCCGTGATCCAAGGCCTGCCGATCACGCAAGATGCGCTGGATATAGTCCTTGGTTGAGGCGGGAAGTCGCGGCGACTCGGCATTGGCTATTCCAGAATTGTAGTAGGCCAAGGCATCGGCGATGTTGCCTGTACGGTCGTAGATCTTCTTGAAAAAAGCCAAACCGTGCCGGGTATTGGTTTTCAAGTCATAGACGGCTTCGCGGGAGAGTCGAAAGGTTTTAGAATTGAGCTGAAACAAGCCTCGATCAACCGAATCGGGGTTGCGGTTAAACGCCAGGGGGTTGAACTTACTTTCGTTCCAAGCCAGCGAAAAAGCAAGGCTGGGAGGCAAATTCAAGCGATCACATTCTGCCAAAATGGTTTTAGCGATCGCGCGGTTTTCTGTTAAGCGGCTAAAGTACTCCAAAACTGAGGCTTTCAGTTCCGGGGTTCGGTACAAACTCAACACGGCGTCGGCCGAAGAGGCTGTTCCGGCTTTTTCCGGAACGGAGCAGGCCGTCAAAAATAACGCCCCCAGCAACAAAATCAATGAACGAACTATGGACGAGACTCCTTGCGCAAATCGAGGGTTTGCCGGATTTTTTCAAGCAAATCCTTAGATTTGAAAGGTTTATGAATAAACATGACTTGATTCGCGGACACACCGTGCCGGATGATTTCGTCGTCCGTGTACCCTGACATATACAAGAAAGGGATGTCAATCCCAGTCGAGCGCAATTTTTGTTCCAATTCGGGCCCCGTCATCAACGGCATGACAATATCGGTGATCACGAGAGTTATCTGGCCATTGTCCCCTTTTAGGGCTTCTAACGCCAAATTGCCGTCCGAAAAAGCTAGGACTTGATAGCCAGAGCGTACCAAAATTCGACGGGTATACTCACGAACCATGGTTTCGTCTTCGACCAACGCGATGGTCTCTTTCGCCGCTTGGGGGAGAACCGTGGGGACCTCTAAAGGCGAGGCCAGTTCTTCGTTACGCTCCCAGGCCTCAAAAAACAACGAAAACCGCGACCCTCGCCCCGGCTCGGTATCGAGTTTCAACGAGCCGCCAGACTGTTGAACGATTCCGTAAACGGTTGCCAAACCGAGCCCCGTCCCTTTGCCCTGGGCTTTGGTGGTAAAAAACGGCTCAAAAATGCGCTTTCGAACTTCTTCATCCATGCCTACACCGGTATCACTGACTTCGAGGCAGACATAATTGCCCGGCAAAAGAAAGTCCGAGGCCGAGTCATACACCGACGACTCAATCACGACATACGAAGTCCTTACCGTCAGCGTGCCACCCTGGGGCATAGCATCCCTGGCGTTCAAGACGAGGTTGAGGACCACCTGTTCCAACTGCCCCTTATCGGCTTTAAGTAAGGCTTTCTCGGTTTCCGTCAATAGCGACAACCTAATGCGCTCGGTCATAAGCCGCTGAAGCATGCTTTCCATCTGGCGGACAACATGATTAAGATCCAACACCTGGGGCGTCAGAACCTGCCTGCGTGAAAAGGCTAACAGCTGGCGAGTCAGCTCGGCGGCTTTTAGCCCTGCATGAAGGATCTCGCCTAACTCGTTCGCCTGAGGCGCTTCGGGTTCCAAATCGGCTAGCAAGAGTTCAGCGTAACCGTTAATGACCGTCAACAGGTTATTGAAATCATGGGCCACCCCCCCCGCCAACCGCCCCAACCCCTCCATCTTTTGGGATTCTCGCAATTGCTTTTCGAGGTTTTTGCGCGGAGTATTGTCAAAAAGAAAGCCCCGAACTTGCGAGAGCTTTCCTTCTTCGCGAATCCCAACAAAGTTCGAGATGATATTCACCGGGTAACCGTCAGGACGTACTAGCTCCAGCTCGCAGTAATCCAGAGCCATCAGGCGCATAAAGTTCTCGGTCAGCGAAACTCGTTCCTCGGGGGTACGGAAGAGGAGTCGCAAATCATACCCTAATGCGTAGTCCACCGACGGGAACCCAAAGATTTTTGCAAACGTCTTGTTGCAGTCCAAAACCCGCCAATTTAAGTCCATCAAAAAATCGCCGGTAATATCCTCTTCAAAGTATTTCCGGTACCGCATTTCATTGTGCTGAAGGCGACGAATCAGCACATCTTTTTCGAGCAATTGCCCCCGAAGAAGGGCCGTTTCGCCCGCAGGGGTCAAGGCCTCGGGGGGTGTACCGGGAAGCGAGAGATACTGTAGCAAGAAAGGGATCTTGGGGAGAAGTTCAACGCCACCTCGAACGGTCAACCAGGCCGCCAGAGACAACTGTGGCTCACTCAAATCGTTTAAAAGCCTAAACTTACTTTGGGCATGAAGCGCCTGAGGAGGGTCACTCCAGGGCGATAAAAACTCTTCTAACTCGCTCCAAGAATCACCTTCGGTCAGAAGCACACGCAAAAAATAGACGGGAGTGCTGTCAATGATCCC
>JAJXVP010000026.1:3122-21777 GCA_021782055.1 bacterium
TGTTTTTGAGGTATACTTCCAGGCATTCCCCAAAAGGTTCCTCAAGGCGGCTTTCATCAAGCCAGGGTCGACCACGGCCGTCAAGGGCCTTTCACACCAAAAGTCGACTTCGCGGGCAGGTTCGGCTTCGCGAAGCTCGGTGATAACCTGATCAGCGAGAACGGCAAGGTCAACATCTACCCGGCGCATGGGGGAACGAGTGACTCGTGACAAAGCCAACAAATCCGAAATCAGGCTCGACATACGGCTAACGCCACGTCGCAGTTTTCGCAGATACTCTTGGGCTGTGGGCGGAAGAAGGGGGGCAAAGTCTTCTTCGACAGCTGTGGCATAACCGTCAATGGCGCGCAAAGGAGCTTGAAGGTCATGCGACACCGAGTAACTGAACGCTTCTAGCTCGCGATTGGCCGCCTGAAGTTCTGCTGTGCGTTCTTGAACAAGGGCTTCGAGGTTCTCGCGATAGGCACGCAATGAGCGCCGGGTGACCTCGAGACTGCTCCCAAGCTTGCCCAGTTCATTATGAGCAATCCAGGTAAACTCCTTGTCGAGGTCTTGGTTCGCAAGCCGGTTAGATTGTTCTTCTAACCGTTTGACGGGCAAAAGGAACTGCCTGTTGAGAAACACGTAGATAAGGACTAGGCTGAAAACAAGCTGAAGAACAAGACCGGCGACCAGGGGTAACAGTTGTTTGCCAATCGCCGCATAATCACTGGCGGGATCCATAGTCAGCCTCAACGTACCGATGACTCCCCCGTCATGGCGGATGGATCGCGCGTCGACCACGGCGAGCGAGCTAGCAACGACAGGACTGGCCCGTTGAAGAAAAACTGTCCCGTCTGGCTCGGTGATCACCACCCGTAGGACCCTCGGGTCTGTCATGACGCTTTCAACCAATTTGACGGCGCTTTCTTGGTCAAAATTCCACAAAAGCTCTTGCGTCCCGTAGACCAGAATATTCTCAAGCCGAGCTTTGTCACCCCAAAAGTGAGATCGAATTTCTTGATGGAGCTGAAAATACTGAATCACCCCGCTAACGACGGCCGGCGTGAACAGCCCCACAAAAACGAGGATCAAAACACTACGGCGAAGTGGCACAGGTACCTCTTACCACTATTTTAACGCATCACCAGTGGGGAAAAAAGAGTTTCCTTTCTACGCTAGCCGTAGTGCTTAGCTGAAAAAAAAACCCTATATGCGGGGTTTACCCCTTTACATCCAGGAATTTTCCGCTATATTGAGAACCAGTCTAAAACGGGAGGAGAACGATGGAAGCGTTACTAGAAGAGGTCCTGCCGACCCCGCAAGCTTTAGGTCTGGAGGTTCCTGCTTTTCAAATCAAAAAAAAGGATGGGAGTCTGGAAAACCTGAACTTTGACAAGCTGGTGAAAACTCTCGCCCGCTGTGGAGCCCTCCAGGAGGGGGTTTCCCTGAAAGCCATCCTTCGTGAAACCTTTAAAAGTCTTTTTGACGGCGCCAGTACCTTGGACGTGGAATTAGCCCTCATTTTAGCCGCTTCGTCGTACATCGAACGCGACCCAGCCTATAGCCGCGTAGCAAGCCGACTCTTTCGGCAAAAAATCGCCAAAGAAGTCACCGGTCAATCGTTGAATGGCCGATCAGATGAACAGGTTCTTCGTGATAGCTTTGTTAGCAATATTCGGCTGGGTGTCGAAAAAGGCTACCTCGACGCCAGCATGCTGGGGTTTGACTTAGAACGCTTGGCCTTGGAGCTGAACTTTGAGCGCGACGTGCTTTTGGATTACATCGGCATCCAGACTCTCTACGAACGATACTTTTTGAAAGATGGAAAACGGGTGCTAGAAACCCCTCAAGCGTTTTGGATGCGAGCAGCCATGGGACTGGCACTTCAAGAAAAAGACAAAGAAACCTGGGCCGCCGCGTTTTATCACCAGTATTCTCAGCTCTTGTTTGTCTCTTCGACCCCTACCTTGTTCCATTCGGGCCTCTCGCACCCCCAACTTTCGTCTTGCTACTTGTCGACCGTCGAGGATGACCTGACCAGCATTTTTAAGGTTCTTGGCGACAATGCCCAACTTTCTAAGTGGTCCGGTGGGATTGGCAACGACTGGACAAACATCCGTGCCACGGGTAGTGCCATTGCCTCGACCCAGGTTGAGAGCCAAGGTGTTATACCCTTTCTGAAGATTGCCAACGATGTCACCGTGGCCATTAACCGTTCGGGAAAACGCCGAGGCGCGACCTGTGCCTACCTCGAAACCTGGCACCTCGATATCGAGGATTTTTTAGATTTGAAGCGTAACACGGGTGATGAACGCCGCCGAACGCACGACATGAACACCGCTAACTGGATTCCTGACCTGTTTATGAAACGCGTGCAGGAAGAAGGCGAATGGACGCTCTTTTCGCCGTCAGATGTGCCCGATTTGCATGATCTGTACGGTAAAAAGTTCGAAGAACGTTACCTTGAGTACGAGGCGATGACACGGAATGGGCAACTGACCCATTTCAAGCGGCTCGAAGCAGTTAAGCTGTTTCGCAAGATGTTAACCCGGTTGTATGAAACCGGCCACCCGTGGTTGACCTTCAAAGACCCGTCGAATATTCGTTCGCCTCAGGACCATGTCGGCGTCGTCCACAACTCAAATCTCTGTACAGAAATCACCCTTAACAACTCGGCGGACGAAACCGCCGTATGCAACTTGGGCTCGGTTAACTTGGCGAAGTTTATTCGCGACGGTCAACTCGATGAAGAGGCGTTAGCTCACACCGTACAGGTGGCGATGCGAATGCTCGACAACGTGGTGGATATCAACTACTACCCCACGGTTGAAGCCCGCCGTTCTAACCTACGCCACCGTCCTGTAGGCCTAGGGCTGATGGGCTTTCAGGATGCGTTGTTTCAACTACGTCTACCTTTCGAGTCGGACGGCGCTTTAGAGTTTGCCGACCGCTCGATGGAGCTAATTTCGTACCATGCCATTTTGGCCAGCACGGAATTAGCCGCCGAAAAAGGTGCCTATGAAAGCTTTCCTGGTTCAAAGTGGGATCGGGGCATCCTCCCCCTCGATACCATTGCCCTGCTCGAAGAGGAACGGGGAGTTTCTATCCCCGGCGACCGAAGTACAACGCTAGACTGGGCTTATGTCCGTTCTCAGATTCGGGCCCATGGCATGCGCAACTCTAACACCATGGCCATAGCCCCAACAGCCACCATCAGTAACATTGCCGACAGCTACCCCTGCATTGAGCCGATTTACAAAAACATCTATGTCAAAGCCAACATGTCGGGCGAATTCACTGTGGTTAACAATTACCTCGTGGCCGATTTGAAGGCCCGTGGCCTGTGGAATCCCGAAATGCTCGATAAGCTGAAGTACTACGATGGGAACCTCAGCCTGATCCCTGAAATTCCTGACGACCTGAAGGACCTTCATAAAGAAGCTTTCGAATGCGATCCGCTTCGTCTGATTCACATGACAGCTCGTCGCGGCAAATGGATTGATCAAAGTCAGAGCCACAACGTGTTCATGAAAGGCTCCAGCGGAAAACTTCTTGAACAAATTTATCTGGAAGCCTGGAAGGCTGGCCTCAAGACAACCTATTATTTAAGAAGTCTCGCGGCCACGCAAATTGAGAAATCTACTCTTGACGCGTCCAAGTTTGGTTTTACCCAAAAGCGAGTCTACAAAACTCTGGAAGGAGACGCCGGCGCACAGAAGGAATTTCAGTTCAAACCGACCGATAGTTTTGAGTCGGATGATCTTGGTTCCGGTGCCAGCAACGTGGGTAAAGCGTGTTCGGTGCTGGACCCCACCTGTGAAGCCTGCCAATGACCCATGAGCGTACCGCTAACATACCCTTCTTGGTCCTGGTTGCTTGATCGCCTTTCTGATGTAGGGCAAGCGTTCGGACCTTGGTCCGACGCTGAAATTGAAGCCATGGCTGTAACGATATTTACCGCCATGGAGGCTCCGCATCGAGAATACCATACTCTCAAGCATCTGACCCAATTCTCACCGGTTGACCCCACCGAAACTTTGGCCGTCCTTTTTCACGACGTTGTTTATCTCGATGTGGACGGCCAATGGCCTGAGCCTTTTGCCGCAGTTTTGGACCAACCAACTGAGGTACCTTTTTTCAACGAGCTGACTCGCTTGTTCGGGTTTTCTGAGGCTCCCCACACCGTGCATTCGGTGGGCAAAAATGAGTTTTTTAGTGCTGTCGCTTTTGCCGGTGTTTTGGGGGCACGCCTAGGCAGAACCGTGACCCTCGAAGTCGCCGCCTGCATTGAAGCCACCATTCCCTTTCGAGGCCAGGCGGCACTCGAGACGCTTTACCAGAGGCTTACTACCCTAGGACTTGACGCTGAAAACGCTGTGGCTCGGGCCGTACACCTGGCCAACCAAGATGTCGAGAGTTTTCAATTTGATGACCCTGGCACCTTTTTAGCCGGCACCTGGGATTTGCTTCCCGAATTGAACCCCGTGTTGCGGTTATCACCACTATTTAGCATTAAAAGTTATCGCCAAGCCCTTGAGCGCATGGAAAAGTTTTTTGCAGGGTTACAAGCTGACCAGTTGATGCTCTCTTGGCGGGGTGTTCCCTCCCAAGACGAGTTAGCGTCGGGACGCCAGAGAATTGAGAGCAATCTTGCCACCGCCGCAGGTTACCTTGACGCTAAACTTTTAGCCGCCGGTCTTTTAGAGGCCCTTGCCGCTGTGTCGGGTGGCGACGTTCCCATTTCGCTGTTTATGGGGGTTGCGGGTGCAGAAGCCAACGACCGACTCGAAGCAAAACTTCCCCCGTTACCCCCGGCTACCACCGTTGATCAGCTGACGTTTCTTTTAGAATGGGGTCGCTCGGCAAGTACCGGTTTTGACTTAACCAACTCGCCACTCGCGGCTTGGTTATGGCGTCAGATGTCGCCAGAAGTGCGGCAGACGCAACGGCAAAGGGCAGGAGCCTTCTTTAACGGACAAAGCTCAGCTGACGAGTTTTTGCATCACTGGCCTGAAAATCTGCGCCGCCAAGTGGCTCAAGCGGTGGCGGAACTTGTTCCCACACGCCGAAACAGACTGGCGCCCTGGCTTTAGCAGCTTCACTGGCCCTAGGGGATTGGCGGTAGCCCCCTAGACAGAACCAATTGCCTAGAACGACGGGCGGCAGTATTTTTCAGCCATGAGTAACCGTATTTCACAAGAACGTTTGGAGAAAGCCCTTCATGATGCCCTCACTTGGTCCGAGTTCGTGGACAGGATGCAAGTTAATAAAGAGCGTATTGAGGACAATTTTCGCGCTCAACAACTCACAGCCTCGGACCGTGCCCTTCTATCGCGCTTACCTTGTCGTCTGACGGTGCTAGCCTTGGTCCATGACTGGTGCGGAGATGTCGCTGCCAACCTTCCGATTTTGGCACGCTTTGAAGAAGCGGGGTACATCAAGCTGGCTATTCTAGAAAAGAATCCCCATAACACCGATTTAGGTCTGTTGTATCCCCACCGGAGTGGTGAAGTCCACATCCCTATTTATATTGCCTACGATGACCAGCTGAAAGAACAAGGACATTTTATTGAACGCTCAGCTCACCTCGACGCTCTGATGGCGGGTTGGACCGAAGAATTTTGGCAAAACAACCCTCAATTAACGCGTGCGGAGTTCTCTCAGCTCGAAGAATCGACAAAGACACAGCTTCTGCAGTGGTTGAACACTCGCCGTAACGAAGTTCGTGACCAAGAACGGGCGGCTATGGCGGCTTGGCTCAGCGAAGGGAGTTCCAAAAAATGAACGGACGAAAGCTGCCGACCCTGGGCTTGCTCTTGCTTGTTTTGGTGAGCGCCAGTTGGGCACAAACCCCCGGCGGAGAACCTTGGTTTTCTGACTATGTCCAAGGGAACTTGTTGGACTGGAACACCCAGATCACCAATGCCAAGATTCAACTGCCGTCGCCGCCGACCCCCGACAGTCTGTACAACCTTTTGGTTGCCGAGTTTGGCGCCGCCGGTACCGATTTGAAACACAAACGCCCCGACGCTGCCAAGGTGCTCCTACAAGACGCCATGCCTAGGCTGGCGACCTTAAAAAGCCTAGAAACCTCGGCTCGAACCTGGTTTATTTCGGCGGCACTAAATAGCATCGCCATTCAAACAGACCCTTGGCAAGCTCCGTTTCTTGGACCAAAAGTCCAACAGGAAATTCAAAAAGCCCAGCAAGCAGACCCCAGCCTTCCGGAAGTTTGGTTGATGAAAGGAGATATTTCGTACAACGAACCGCCGTTATTTGGCGGTTCCACCGAAAAGGCTATTGAATACTGGCAAAAGGCACGTGAGCTTTGGCAGGCTGGTCCGCTTCAAGCTAGACACTCTTGGCTGTATTTATATGACCTAGCCAACCTGCTTAAGGCTCAGAAAAAAGCTGGGCATGACAACCAAGCTCAAGAGTTTTGGCAAGAAATGCTTGCCGAAGCGCCAGGTTTAGCTTCGCAACACGATCGATTCTGGCCTTAAACCCTGCCGGTTATGAATTTTGCTTTGGTGTTAGGATTGGTCTTAACGCAACGCCAAGGCCGCTTCGACCGCGCCATAGGTAATGATCCAGTCAGCACCGGCTCGACGGATTGCATAGAGATTCTCCAGGAGGCCGTCTTGATACTCAAACAGTCCGTGAGTAGCCCCATGAACGACCATCATGTATTCTCCCGAGGTGTGATAGGCGGCCAAAGGGGCTTCAGGAAAAGCCGTTTTTACCCGCTCGATCATGTCGAGATAAAAGGTGGCCGGTTTAACCATTACAGCATCGGCGCCCTCTTCTAAGTCAGCCCGGACTTCGTCGACACCCTGAAGCCGCGTACGAAAATCCATCTGATAAGATTTGCGATCCCCATATCCGGGGGCCGAGCCTGCCGCATCGCGAAAAGGGCCATAGAGCTTGCTGGCATATTTGGCGGAATACCCCATAACCTTGGCGTGAAGGTGTTCTTGCGCCAACCGTTCCCGAATGGCGAGAACCTGACCATCCATCATGGCCGAAGGAGCCACGTAATCTGCTCCAGCACGGGCATGCGAGGCAGCCATGGCCGCCAATACAGGGAGCGTCGCGTCATTGTCCACCGTCTGGCCGCGTAAAAGACCGCAATGCCCGTGGTCGGTATAGGCGCATACGCAGACATCGGTCATGACAGTAAGGCCGGCTAAACGGTTTTTGAGTTCCGCCACGGCTCGCGAGACCAGGGCGTCGTCCCTCACGGCGGCGGCCGCCTGGGGGTGCTTTTGGGGGCCCTCGGGGACTCCAAACAAAAGGACTTTTGTCACTCCAACGTCACGAGCTACCTTGGCCGCTTCCACCAACCGGTCGATTGAGAGATGGGATACTCCCTTCAAGGAGCTTATTGGCTCATCAACACCTTTTCCTTCGACAACAAAAAGCGGAAGGATCAAATCTTCGGGACCGAAGTGTACGTCAGCGTTTTGGTCGCGAAGCTCTTGAGTGGCACGCAGAGGGCGAAAGCGGCGAAAAAGCTCAGCCATGGTGAACGATTCTCCTTTTATCAAGAACGTAGGGCCCCAGACGAAATGTGGGAAACAACTCGCGCAATGCCACCGCCGTTGGTTCGCCCATCGGAGACAGTAAAAGGTTGGACGGCAACTGCCCAAAGCATTCGGCCAGTACTCGGGCACAGGATGGTGAGGTCACAACCACCTCGTCGATCAGTGTCCAATCGGGGTCAGGGCAGGCTAATGGCCGATTCCTGTAGACGGTAACACGTTGAACGGTCCAACCTCGCTCTGACAGTTCAGATAAGACGTCTGAGGCGATTTCTGAGGCGGGAAACAACAACCGCTTACCTTCACTTTTTTCTTCACTTTCTTGGCTGGCCAAGGCTTCTACCAAACCGCGAGCATCTTCTCGCTCGGCAACCAGGTCCACGTTCCAGCCTTCGGCCCTGAGTGCCTGGGCCGTTGCTTGTCCCACGGCGGCGATTTTCCATGAGGGCCTAGACGAGTCTTGGCCGCTCCACCCCAAACGTCTCCAGGCGGCGGTCACGATTTTGACTGACGTTCTGCTGGTCAAGGCCACCCACGAAAACTGTGGTGTCTGAGACAAGGCCTGATCGATCTCGTCCGCTGGCAAGGGCTCCAAACTGATGAGTGGCGCATGCCAAACGCCTCGGGCTCGCCAAAATCTACTGGGGTCTGTGCCTGCGTACCAGGTGTGCGGAGGCTGTCCAGCCTCCTGAAGTTCTGGCCAAAAAACGTGCTCGTCTTGCGAAGAGGGATCTCGGACATCCAAGCCCCCCCAAAGGGCTCTAACGTCCCCACGATTAGCCCTACAGGTGACCGCCAAATAGCCTTGAAGAGGGTGCGTTTCAAACGGCAAAAGAGCACTGATACGATGAGTAAGCCCCAATCGCTCCAGGGCACAGGCGGCGACAATCAAAGCGTCGATTTCGCCACGGTCAACCAAGGCTAGACGCTGTTCAATCGTACCTCGGATCGGAACAATTGTTACATCGGGCCGGACGGCCAATAATTCCGCTTGTCTCAAGGGCGAAGAGGTTCCTACCCGGGCTCCTACAGGGAGCCCTTTGGGAAAGTCAATGTGTCCAAGCTCTTTCCGGCAAGCCAAAGCATCCGCACCCGTTTTTGGCGTAAGGAAGGCGGCGACGACAAGTCCGGAGGGAAGCGGCACGGGCAAATCTTTCGCCGAGTGAATGGCAAAGTCTGCCCTTCCGTTTAAAAGAGCCTCGTCAAGTTCTCGGGTAAATAGGTCAGTCGGTGTTTGACCATCTAAAAGACTAACCTCTTTGTGACGGTCTCCCCAGCTGGAAAGGTACGCGATTTCGAACGAGGGTATCGCCGGAGTCCGGTTAGCCCAATGCTTCTCTAACGCACTGAGGGCTTCATGCACCTGTACCCGCGCCAAGGGACTGGAGCGACTAAGGATTTTAAGAACTCCCTCCATGCTAGACCGCCACCACCGAAGCTCGTTGAAAGAACTTCCGAACTTCCTCTTGAATAATTGTCTCTGCCGCAGTGACTTCAGAAGCTCGATCCTTAAGATTCTTTGCGGCTTCCAGTTCCAGGTCGGTGACATTGAACAGGCTTACGCCCGGCAAGCTTCCAATCTGCGGATCCACGTCACGAGGTACGGCCAAATCAAAGATGCGCTTCGGACCATCAGTAGGAAACTCTTGTAACGTTACAAGAAACCCAGGTGCCGAAGTGGCACTGATGAGAACATCCTGCCCCTGCAAGAGGGGTGAAAGGTGTTCAAGAGCTACCGGTGTACCGCTTCCCCACTCACGACAAACAGCTTCGGCTTTGGCCAAAGTGCGGTTCACCAAGTGAAAGCTTTGGTTCCCCCGGTCGTGTAAAAATCTTAAAATGCCTAGAATTTGTTTATTGATTCCTACGGCAACAACCCTGAGCTGATCAATGGGAGTGGCGCCTTCTGCTAAAAGACCGGCCACAATTTGGGCATGGCCAACCGCCCCCCGGCTGAGTCGGGTTTCTGTCCTGACACGTTTACCCACACGAAGAGCTGCCTGAAACATCTTGTGCAGGCCGCCCGAAAGAGGGCTGGCGAGTCGAGCTTCTTCGTACGCACGTTTAACTTGACTTTGAATTTGGTTTTCACCGAGCAGAGGAGATTCTAGACCGCTCACCACACGAAAGAGATGCTCAAGGACAGTTGGCTCGGGCAAACCCTCACCTTCATAAACCTCTACTCTGTCGCATGTCGATAAACTAACCCGTGCGAGTGGGTGATCAGCCACACCTTCCTTGAGAATCTTTTCACGCTCTTCTAACGTCGAAGACGCGTCCACACCACGAAAGACGATCACTGTAAAACCTTCTGAAACATACCAATTCTAAAATAGCTTGGTGTTCCGTTAGGGTCAACGGTTTCCAAAAGCACTAGTTTCTTCAATGGCGCTCCGCTGATCTGCCGAGGGGTCGACAAGAAACCCTCGCGAAAGCCACACAGGGGCCTGCTCAACTACCACAGTGGCCTTGTAGGGTACATGCTCGTAGAACCAACGGGCATCAGGTACGGTCAAATGGAAACAGCCATGCGAGGCTTCATGCAAAAGCGAAGCAGAAACTTCGGGAAGAACGTGATGAGATTCATCCATGGGGACACTGTGAAAAAGGTAAACGCCGTTTCCCAACCACGAAACCCAGTAAGCCGCGCCCTCTTTATACTGAGGTGCATAAAACCAGGTACCCCGTTTGTGCTGAATGTGATACACCCCAAGCGGTGACTCATCCCCTGGAATACTTTCCATTCCCGACGAGGTGGCCATGATGTAAATTACCCGTGAGCCATTCAAGATATAGACCAATTGTTGACTGATGCTGACATCCACCCAAAGCTTTTCTCCAGGCCTGAGATAGGGATAGGGCCCTCCCGAAGGACGAAAGGGATTGTATCGTTGAAACACCCCGTCGAGCACAGAAGGCACCGGTGGTGGGGTATTATGGTCGGTTGCCCGCAAACCCCACGCTTGACCAGCGACACTCGCCAATAAAACTACAGCACCCGCCATAGACCATATCTTCATCCTTGTCTCCCTTCTGCAAACCGTGCAGACACGCCTTGGTAACAGTACCTCTCCAAGTTAGTAACAAATTTCGCTTGACTTTTCCAGACATATCGTCGATCATGAGGATGGTTCTTAATAAAAAGTGAGAACTTTCTTTTCCCGCTGTTCGGTTCGGTTCCTGGAGACGCAAGTTCGCTTCGTTCGCTAAGCCCCGAGAAATGGAAAAGGGCTTATCGTTGATAAGCGATATTCTGCGGTTAATCCGCATCCAAGGAGCCTATCATGGCTAAAAAAATCTACGTCGGCAACCTCAGCTACCACACCACCGATGACACCCTCCGCAATACTTTTGCACAATTCGGTGACGTTGTGTCTGCTAACATCATTATTGATCGTTACACTGGCAATTCAAAGGGTTTCGGCTTTGTTGAAATGTCGTCTGACCAATCTGCGTCTGCTGCAATTGCTGGTCTGAATTCCAAAGAACTCGATGGCCGCCAACTTCGCGTGAACGAAGCCAACGAAAAACCTGCCCGCGACAGCGGCCGCTGGTAAGCAGTTTTTCCTCGCTAGACGACGGTATTCGTATATACTGTGAGTATGTATGTTACCACGGTAGATTATGAAGTTCGTCCTGATGCCTGCCGGGAAGCCTGCAGGCTCTGGACTGAAACCGTCGTCGAGGCGGCGCGGGAGCGTCCTGGCTTCATTAAGCTGGAACTGCTATCCCGCGAAGGACACCTTTTGGCGATTGGCTCTTGGGAGCATCGCGACTTCGCCCGTGCTTTTTTCGAAACCGGGATTTTTCAAACCCTTACAGAACGGCTCAAGCCGTATCTATTAGGCGCTCCGACACCCCAAGAATGGCACCCCGAGGTTTTTCTTGAACGCTAGTCGAAGCCTTGGTATTGTTTTCGTGTTTTTTGTTTTAACGTTTTTTGGCTTAACTGACAGTCTTTGGGCCTTTGAGCCAACTTTTAGCTGGTCGACGGGTATTTTTAGTCAAGCAGGTCAGGTTCGTGAACTCGTGTTTACGGACCCGATAACGGGTACCCTAACGAGCCGTCTTGAATGGCCGATTCCGGCGACGGCAGGCGTATGTGATTCCTTAACCGCACGCTGGTTACCTTGGCTGGATACGAAAGTTTCGGCAGCTGTTGCCCTGGCTTCCGCCACCGGGGCCATGACCGATCAAGACTGGAATATCAGCGGCCTTATCACGGGCACGAATGTCAACGCGCTTTCCACCTGGCCTCAAACTAATCTTGATGAGTCTGAACAAGTGGATCTTTCGGTGGGGTTTCCCCTAAAAAACACGTTGTTACCGATAGAATGGCGTCCCGATCTTGGTTTTTTATACCGGCGACAGATCTGGAGTGCCTGGGGACCTTCTCAAACCGTTGCCACCTCCGTTTCGAACCCTGCGATCACACAAACCTATCCACTCCCCTCGGGCGTCCAGGTCCGCTACACCCTTCAAAGCTTTATCCCCTATTTAGGCTTAGGAGCATCGTATCGCGACTCTCAATGGACACTCGGTGGCTCGATCGATGGCTCGTTATTCCCGTTTTACCAGGACCAAGATTTTCATATTCCCAATGGCTATCGCTTTGTCGACAATATTTTTGGCGGTTTTTGGCTCCGTCCCCGCATTTACGCGGATTGGCATACCCGATGGGGGAATTGGCGCCTAAGTGTTTCCTATGAACTTTCCCGATACTCGCGGGGCGACACTTATCAGACTTCTCTCACCAGCTACGTTTATTATGCGCTCTATCCTAACGACTCGGGCAGTGAATCGGATATTTTTACGATCGCCCTGACCTGGTCACCAAATTCGTAGTCCAAAGCACAATTCCTGAATATACTAGGCTGTAACAAAGGGGGCGACATGGCACATTACAATATAGGGTTTGATCTGGGCGGCACCAAAATGCTTGCTGGGCTCGTGGATGCCGAGCTCCGAGTCGTCGAAACGGTAAAACGAAAGAGCAAAAGCGAGGCTGGGGCTGAAGCTGTATTCCAAGATATTGCAGGCACCTTGCAGGAACTGCTAGAAAAAGCCGGAAAAAAGCCCGAAGAAATCGGCGCCATTGGCCTGTCGGTCCCCGGAATTCTCGACCGCAAAAAGGGTATGGTGGTACGGACACCAAACCTCGGTTTTTCAGATTTCCCCTTAGTGGCCCGGTTAAAAGAACACCTCCCCGTTCCTGTAATCCTTGAAAACGATGTCAATGCCGGGGTTTGGGGCGAGTACGTCGCTGGCGCCGCACGAGGCTATCGTCATGTTTTGGGGGTCTTTCCAGGGACTGGAATAGGTGGTGGGCTCATCATTAACGGAGATTTGTACCTCGGCGCGGGCGGAAATGCTGGCGAAATTGGTCATATGGTGATCCAATGGGACGGCGCCTTATGCGGTTGTGGTCAACGTGGCCATATCGAGGCCTTGGCCAGCCGTGGAGCCATGGCAAAAGAAGCGGCCGGACTCGTAGCCAATGGCACGCTCACCGGGGATTATTCCCAGCTCGGCGCGGATATAAAAGCGTTCAGCTCCAAAATCTTTGCCCAAGGAATCAAGGAAGAGAATCCCGCGATCACAGGGATCGTCGATCGAGCTGCAGAGCTTTTAGGTGTCCATATTGGGGGATGCCTTAACCTTCTCAACCCTGAATTGGTTTTAATTGGCGGTGGTTTAATTGAAAAGCTCGGAGATTATTACTTGAAGCGGATAGAGAAGGCCATGCGCGCTTCCGCATGGAATTTTGTGGCTCAGGATGCGCATATCAAAGCGGCCACCTTGGGCGATCATGCCGGCATCATTGGCGCCGCCGATTTAGCACACAGGGCTTCAGAAAAGAAAGGGAAAGCCTCGGTATGAACTCTCAGCCACCTAAGCTGGCCGCCGTCATTAATGTTGGATCATCGTCCATTCGGATGGTCATTGCAGAAATTCTTGACAAGGGCGAAATTCGTTTTGTCGAACAAGCTATAAAGTTTCTCAGTTTAGGTCGAGAAGTCTATACTGACGGTTTCGTCCATAAAAAAACATTCGGTCAAGCCATTCAGATCTTTCTTCAATACAAGGAATTGTTAGCCACCTATGGCATTCTTCCTGAACAGACCCGGTGCATTGGCACAGCGGCCCTCAGGGACGCCCGCAATCAAGACAACTTTGTTGACCGCATTGAAGTGCGGACAGGGTTTCATATCAAGGTGCTCAATGGAATCGAAGAAAATCGCCTGTCGTACATGGCCGTTCAGTACGCCTTGCGACACCAATGGGCCCAGGTCTCACGCCACAACTCTATTATTGCCGAGGTTGGCGGCGGTAGCACCGAGCTGATCCTCCTTCGGAGGGGTATGATTTGTGCGGTTCACTCGCTCAGCTTTGGGACGATTCGCATCGAAGAAAGCTACCGTGGCAGTTTAGAAGGAGACATTACCCCACGTACACTCAGGCAAAGTTTGCATAGCACTAACAAGATTCTTGATGATGAACTCAAGCTCACCTCAGTCAAGGTTTTTATCGGTGTGGGTAACTACGCCCGTCAAGCAGCCGAGATTCTCAAAGCGCCCGATGAGCCGGGGGCTTGGCGAGTACCCAAAGAAGCCTGGTTGCAATTATCACAACAAATTCAAAAGATGAGTCCAGACGAGATTGTTCGCCGCTACGGTTTACCCTCGTCGGCCGCCGAAGGTTTTGCTAGTGCCCTTCAAGCTTTTTACTTTATTCTTGATGAAACAGAAGCCGAAGAGCTGTTAATTCCCAAGGTGGGCTTTTCAGAAGGCCTCTTAGTCGAAATGGGGCCAGGCGTAGACAGTGCAATTCAGAGTCGGTTTTTAAACCAGGTCCGTGCCAGCGCGCTCAGCCTAGGTAAAAAATTCCATTTTGACGTCGAACATGCCCGCCATGTTGCCGAACTGTCACTCTCGATTTTTGATCAGATGATGAGCGATCACAGCCTCTCGCAACACGAACGCCTACTTTTAGAGGTTGCGGCCCTTCTTCACGATATCGGGACATATATCAAGCCCTCTGGCCATCATAAACATAGTCAGTACCTTGTCGAAAACTCTGAGCTTTTTGGCCTTTCACCTGATGAAATCGTTATCGTTGGTAACGTGGTTCGGTACCATCGTAAATCCATGCCACTCCCCACACACCCGAGCTATATGGCGCTTCCCCGGGAGTCCCGCTTGGTCGTGCTCAAGTTGGCGGCAATCCTGAGAGTAGCAGACGCCTTAGACCGGGGGCACTCTCAAAAGGTGACAAACCCGAGACTATCGCGTCATGACGACCAGATGCGAATTACCGCCGATTATACGGCCGATGTGGCTTCTGAACGGTTCAGTTTGGCCGAAAAAAGTGATCTTTTTGAAGAAGTCTTTGGTTGGAAGACTGTTCTGATATAACTTTCTAAAGGATTTCAAAATGCTTGAGGAGCAGGATCGATGAGCGACGTTGCCCCATATTTTAACCGAGAGTTAAGCTGGATTGAGTTCAATAGACGTGTCTTAGATGAGGCACGACAAGAGTCCGTTCCTCCCTTAGAAAAAATCAAATACTTAGCCATCGTCAGTTCGAACTTTGATGAGTTTTTTATGGTGCGTGTCGCTTCGGTGCGCCGTGCCGTTAAAGGGGGTGATCGGTGGCCAACTCAGCTAGCGGAAACGCCTTCACAAACGCTTAAGTTGGTTCACAACCTCTACCGGAAAACCTATGAAGAGCAGTATCAACTGTGGGATGAAATTCGTTCACATTTAGCTGAACGCGGAATCCGTCGTCTTGTTCCCAGCGAATTTCACCCAGAACAGCTCAATTTTGTTCGTGAACGCTTTCAAAAAGAACTTTTCGACGTACTTTCACCAGTGAAGATCGAAGACAATCGGCCTTTTCCCTTTACCGGCAACCTAAGGCTTAACCTGGCGTTTTTGCTCAGTGGCGGCAGCCCCGAAGTAGGCAAAATGATTATGGTCGAAGTCCCGGCCTACCTTGATCGCCTGGTGTGGTTGCCTGATGACCGCCCCGGTGCAAGTTTTGCCTTTATCGAAGATATTGTTGGGATTTTTGTTGAACAGCTTGTTCCCGGTTATCAAATTCGAGGGCGAGTGGAGTTTCGGATCACTCGTGATGCTGACATTCCGGTCGATGAAGAAAAAGAAGAAGACTTTGTTGAAGCTATGGCTCGCATCCTACAGAATCGGATGCATTCTCACCCCATGCGCTTGGAAGTAAGGGGAAACAATGAAGAACTCATCAACCGATTGACGGCAGCACTCGACATCGACGCCGATGCAGTCTTTCCTATTCCCGGCCCCCTCAACCTTAAAGATCTTTTCAGCTTGGCCACGGTAAGCGGCTATGACGAACTTAAGTTCCCCGTTTGGGAATCGCGACGCCCCCTTCCTGACGATGAGAATATTTGGGAATGGATCAGAACGGAGGACCGCTTATTATTTCTACCCTATGAATCTTTTACTCCCGTCATTCGATTGCTCTCAGAAGCAGCCGTAGACCCCGACGTTCTTGCGATTCGCATGACGCTTTACCGTACCTCTGGTGATTCACCGATTGTTCATGCTTTAGCGCAAGCGGCTCGTGAAGGCAAACAGGTGATGGTCCTGGTAGAGCTAAAAGCGCGCTTTGATGAAGAGCAAAATATCAGCTGGGCCCGCACCCTTGAGCAGTCCGGTTGTACAGTCATTTACGGAGTCGAAGGTCTAAAAGTCCACGCGAAGGCCCTACTTATTGTCCGCCGAGAAAGCGATGGCATAAGACGTTATGTTCATTTAGGCACCGGCAATTACAATGAAAAAACCGCAAAACTCTATGGAGACTTCGGCCTTTTCACAGCACGTTCGGATTATACCTTTGAAGTAGCCCAATTTTTTAACGCTATAACTGGGTATTCGTCTATTGGGCGAATGCATTACCTGGTCATGGCTCCGCACAACCTCAAGTCGAAACTTTTATCGCAACTTGAAGGCCTAACCCAACAAGCCCGCCAGGGTGTGTCGTGCCGAATCCGGGCAAAAATGAACTCGTTAGCGGACGAAGATATTATCCAAGCCCTTTACAGGGCGAGCCAGGCGGGAGTAAACATTCTCCTCAACGTTCGCGGTATCTGCATGCTGGTTCCCGGAAAAGACTTCAGCGCCAATATCCACGTCATCAGCATTGTGGACCGTTACTTGGAACATGCCCGTGTCTTTATTTTTCAGGCTGGAGAAACCGAGGAAGTTTTTTTATCATCCGCGGACTGGATGTTTCGCAACCTAGAACGCCGCGTGGAATTGATGTTCCCCGTCTTATTTCCTCCACTCAAAGAACGGATTAAAAGCGCCGTCGAAGTCTGGCTGAACGATAACGTCAAAGCACGTGTTTTAACCAGCGAGGGTAACTGGATACGGCGTCAACCGAGTTTAACCGACGACGGCACCTTGCAGGATGAGCTTAGAGCGCAAGAGGTGTTTCATCGTCAGGTGGAACAAGAACGTCGGATGGAGCGTAGCGCACCGAAGCGAGATCTGATCGCTCGAAGGAAACCTAAGAATTCCTGACATTCTTTGCTATGAATTCTCGGGGTAATGCGGTAAATTATCTCCATCGCGGAGGTAATATGGAGATTTCTTCTTTGAAGGCCTTGGCCGCATCTGTGCGTTCTTTGTCCATGGACGCTGTTCAGGCCGCCAATTCAGGCCACCCGGGGATGCCCCTAGGGTGTGCCGATCTGGGGGCCTTACTGTACGGTGAAGTTCTAAAACATGATCCTTCTCAGCCCCAATGGATCGATCGCGATCGTTTTATCTTGTCGGCGGGCCATGGGTCAATGTTGCTTTACTCGCTTCTACACCTTACCGGTTACGGGTTGCCTCTTGAGGAGTTGAAGAAATTCCGTCAATTAGGGAGTAAGACTCCAGGCCATCCCGAGTATGGTTGGACGGTAGGCGTCGAGACAACGACAGGACCGTTAGGGGCCGGTTTCAGCAACGCTGTGGGTTTTGCCATTGCCGAAACCAAACTTGCGGCCGAATTTAATACTCCCGAACACACTGTCATTGACCATTACACGTATGCCCTCGCTGGCGACGGATGTCTTATGGAAGGGGTAAGTGCCGAAGCCGCCTCGTTAGCCGGTCACTTGGAGTTGGGTAAGCTCATTGTGTTTTATGATTCCAACGGCATCACCATCGAAGGTCATACGGATATTGCGTTTACCGAAGATGTAGCTGGTCGCTTTGAAGCTTACGGCTGGCAAGTCCTCAAGGGCAGTGCACACGACATTTCACAAATGATGGCTCTCATCACCGAAGCAAAAGCCGAAAAGAAACGCCCTTCGTTGTTGATTCTCACCAGCACTATTGGCTTTGGGTCTCCCCATAAAGCTGGTACGCACGACGTCCACGGGACTCCCCTAGGAGCAGAGGAAATCAAAGCAACCAAAAAGAACTTGGGTTTGCCTGAGGACGAACAGTTTTATATCGTCCCGGAGGCGTTACGCTACACTGCACAAAAAGCTGTTCCCTGGAAAGCAGCCCGAGAAGCGTGGGAAAAAACTTTCGCCTCCTGGGCTAAAGCCAACCCAGAGCTAAAAACTAAGTGGGACAATTTTTTTGCTGACCCAACAGCCTTAGTAGAACACGCCGAAGAACCCAGCTTTGCCCTTGGCGAGGCGGTCGCCACTCGTGTGGCCGGTGGCAAGAGCTTGAATGCGTTTGCCAAAGTCATGCCCAGCTTAACCGGAGGCTCAGCGGACCTGGCTCCTTCTAATAATACCGCTCTACCCTTCGGTGAGTATTCGGCTCAAAATCGTCTTGGTCGAACTTTTCACTTCGGGGTGCGTGAGCATGGTATGGGGGGCGTTGTTAACGGCATGAACTTGCATGGGGGACTTCGGGCCTTTGGCGCCACCTTCCTGGTCTTTTCAGACTATATGCGTCCTCCCCTTCGTTTGTCTGCGATAATGGGGCTTTCTTCACTTTTTGTTTTTACTCACGACTCGCTGTTTGTTGGTGAAGATGGACCGACCCACCAGCCCATTGAGCATGCAGAAGCACTTCGCGCTATTCCGCGCTTGCTTGTTCTTCGGCCCGGAGACGCGCAAGAAACCTTCCTGGCATGGAAGCTGG
>JAJXVP010000242.1 GCA_021782055.1 bacterium
GTTTGCCCTGTTTCAGGGTAATCCGTTAGGGTGTTCGCTGTGGGGTTGCTTTTTGTGTTTGCCACTAAATCGGCAAACTTCCACGATGTGATGGTGGAATTTCCTACGGGAACGGTGGCCCTGGCGTTGGCAGTCGAAGCTTGAGGTAAGAAGGGCGTTAGGGCCCGTGCGACACCAATTTGCGAGCCTCCCGAATTGGCCGTGTAGCTATTCATGAAATCTTTTTGTAAGGTCTGGACGTCAGAATAACTTACCGACTGTGTGCCGTTAACAAAAGATGAAGTTGACGTAGCAGAAGAGGTGGTAGAGCTTGCGGGGTTTTGGCAGGCGGCTAGAACTAGGCTGACGCCTAGCGCCAACAACATATTTAGCCATGAAATTTTCACAATTCCTCCCCGGATTCAAAAAAATCCTGTACTTGATCAAGATACACCGCTTTTCTCAACAAATCAATTGAATTGTCTAAAAACTCTAAAAAACTTCACAAAACTTGTTCCCACCTAGGGTGGCAAATACTATACTAAAACCAGATGAGGCTAAACTTGCCGAGGCAAAAAGAAGGAAAATATGGTCAAGCACTCTGTTAAAGCATGGATTCTTTTCGGGTTGGTGAACCTTACAAGTAGCTTGTCTGCCCAACAAAACCGTCTAGAGCCGATTTTTCCTCCTGCGACCCCCGGTTTAGTCTACTGGGAAGCTGAAAGTGCCGTTGTAACCAATTTTGCTCGGCAAGCCATTCTGGACTATTCTGCCTCAGGTCAAAGGGAACTTCAGCTCAATACTGCCACGGTTTTGCCCGACCAAGAGAAATATTTTGCCGATTACGTAGTGCGCGTGCCCGAATCGGGACAGTGGACTTTTTGGTGGGGAGGAACACCCCCTGGGCCTCAAGATGAATTGGCGCCCAGCTACGCTTCACCGTTTAGTATCTCGGTCGACGGGGGCCCTGCGATCCCTGTTTACCGAGAAGGGATCAACGTAGTGTCGTCGTATTCACCGCTACTCTTCTGGAATCGAGTCAAAGTGCCGCTAAACCTGACAGCAGGGATTCATAAAATTCGCCTCGAAGTCTTAGCGAAACGCCGTTATGATGGACGGTTTTTTTTGTATTTGGATGCCTTTTTTCTTCATCGACAAGGGTATCAGGTCCCGCCGGAAACTCAGCCTTCGGTCTTTCCTAAAAACCTGAACGATCGAAGTTTAGACACGCCGTACCTTTCTATCAGCGATTACCAGTACCAAATTCACCAAAATCCTCAGCTTTTGGCTCCCTATTGGGAGCTGGCTCAGGTGTATACCTTGCTCACCGATTATGGTGATGCCCTTAAGATTTTGGCGGCGGCCCGTCTTCAGGCTCCAGACAACCCTGACCTAATCTTATGGATGGCTAAAGATAACCTGTGGGCCGGAGAGGTTGATGATGCACTACGCTATTATCAAATTTATCTTCAACGTTTCCCCAAGTCGGTTCAGGTTTGGGCTGAGGTGGCCAAAGAGATGGCCTGGCTAGGCCGGTACCAAGAAGCACTCAGTTTGTATAACCAAGGGTTAGCCGACAACCCAGGAAATTTAAATTTGCAGATCAATAAGGCCTTAACGCTTTTATGGGCTGGCCAAGGCGACCAAGGTCAGAATCTCATGGACCAAGTTCAACAGAACTTGGGTGAAAAGCGTTCTTCGTGGTTGTCAGCGGCCCAAATCTACAACGTGAATGGATATCCTGATCATGCGGAAGCTGTGCTTAACCAAGCAATTTCACGCTTTCCCCGTGACGTCCAGTTTCGTTTGACGTTGCTCGAGATTTTAACCAGCAATGGTCAGACGGCCGATGCAGACCGAGTTCGCCAGGAGATCCTTGCAGATTACCAGCCGTCAGAACGTTTAAAGGGACTCTTGAATGCTTTTGAAGAGGAGCAGGGGGTGCGCCAGTCAGCCCTAGAGGATGATCGCGCCAAGCTCGAGCAGAACCCTGATAACCTCCTCTTACGACATACCTATATTGATGCGCTCTTTTGGAATGGAAAAAAGGCCGAAGCTGTAAAGCAGTATCAGGCCTTGTTGGTAGACCGACTTTACCGAAAGGTAAAGGAAGCAAAAAATGCCTCGGCCGATACCTACCGCCAATGGGACGAGGCCGCCTTGCTCAACGCCGCGTTAGAAAAAACTTCAACGGCGCTGACCGATTCTGCGTCAAAAATCAGCTTGGTTTATGCTAAATGGCAACAAGCTGAAAATGCAGTGCAAACCTGGGGTAAGCTTGACCCTAAAAAGTTCACCCCAGCGCAAAAGCAACTAGCTCAAGCCGATGAGCAAAAACTTCAGCAAGCTCAAGCGGCTTTAGCTTTAGCGGTTCAAACTGCGCAAGGGCTTAGCCAAGACACCGAAGGGATGTCTGCAGAGGTGGTTTCAGCACTATCATCTTCGTTGATTTCTCACGAACAACAGAAAGCTAAGTCGGATCTTAAAAAGCTGGCAGGCCCCTTGCATTGGCAGTTTGATCGTAAGGGGACGTTTCAAGATTTGGACACAGCCTCGGCGTCGGGACTGGTTCTAGCCGATGAGGTCAAACTCCTTTTAGAAAGTTTAATGGGGCAGGTAACAACGTTCCCCAACCTGTCGAGTTTGGGGGATGAGGGCCAAGCTGTTCTTTTTGAAACGAAGCTTTGGCAGAAACCGAAGCTACCGAGACAATGGCCCCCCGCCTATTTACCGTACCTCCCATTGCTTCAAGAAAAGGTAAAAGAATGGACGTCTGTTCAGCCCCCGTCAGGAGTCTGGTCAGCCTCCATACCGGCTTCGGCAAACCTACTGCTTAAAACGTTACCCACACAGGCCGGTGTTGCTCGTGAGTCCGCGCAAAAGATGGTAAAGTATGCGTCACAGCTGAAGCAGCTTTTGTGGACCAGAATGAAAATTCAACTCTTTGCTTACGATCAAGAGACGGTTCAGGAGCGTTATCAATTAGGAGAGTACCTGATTGATTTACCCGACCTTCCGGGGGCACTTCGGCAATTAGGACGCGTTACCCAGCTTGATCCCTGGAATCATTCCGCTCTGTTTCGTCTGGGGAACGTTGCAGAAATGCTTGGGGACTGGTCAAGGGCGATGTCGTTATACCGCAAGGTTTATGAAACCGACCCCAAATATGCCAATGCCCAAAACCTTTTTAATCGTCTCGCGCGGGCACATCCCTGGAAACTCTCAGCTCAAGATCAAGATTTTCTGGATTCGCTCAGGTACCAACGAACCACCGACCTAAAGGCCGAAAAGGATTTTAGCCCCTGGTTTTCAGGGCTTGCGGACTACGGAACGATGTCGGCGGGTCTTCATGATCACCACGGGGGTTATGAGCAAACTCATGCCAGTCTTAAGGTAGCTTTTCATCCCTTTAACCCACAATTTACGCTTTCAGCAAAAGCTGGGGGGGCGTATTGGAGCAATGTGTGGCACCAATCGGTGACCTCGGAGGCCAAGCTAGCTTCGCAGTTAACCTGGTCTATCTGGAATTTGGGGGCCTCCTACGATTGGAGTGTCTTACCAGATTCTCAGCTCGATGAAGGTCCTACTTTGCAGACAGGAACTGCAGAGGGGACCGCGTCCTTTTACGTAACATTACCCAATTCAGGAACGGTACGAAGCTTTTCTGGTCGTTCGTATGGGCAATTTCAAAACCTTAGCGACGGTAATAGCATTTTGACCGCCAGCCAAGAGTTGTCGACCCTGTTTCATGTGGCCGACGCTCCTTGGACGAGTTTTGTGTTGATAGGTTCGGCCGTCTGGCAGTCTAGCGCACATCCCGCGCCGATTAACGCCGAGGGTGATTCGCGGTATTACGCTCCGGCGGCCGACTTTACGCTCAAGTTCAGCCCCGAAGTGGTCAGTTGGATCAGCTTAGGAGGAAAAACCGTTTTGGGTTTAACCGCTCGAGGAGCATGGGGGCCTTACTGGCAGAATTTCTCGCTAGCGACGCAACAGCAATATTGGGTGAACGAAGTGGAAGTTCGCGCCGAGCTGGATTGGGGCGATTGGTCGGCGTGGGCAGACTTGTACTATTCTACAACGCCGATTGCTAATCAGAGTTCCTATTGGTCGAGCCAAGCGACCATCGGTATTCAGGCAGCCTTGCCGGATTCTTTAGTTTCACGGTAACGAGAGGGTTAACTTGGACCGATACAGGAGCATGAGCAGAATTCTGTCTGAGCCCCGGAAATTCTTCTCGGGGGTACCTGATATCGTGCTTTTGGTGGGCTTGGTGATGCTTCTCAACGCACTTTGGCCTAGTGATCCAGGGTTTTTATTCTGGTACGGTACCCCTTATTTTGTTCCGGCCCTCGTTGTAACGCCCTTTCGGCGTCCTTTCATCGCAACATTAGCCCTGTTAACCGGCATCTTGGCAGGCTTTTTGATCATGCCCCTGGTAACGAATAGTCTCTCACTTGCTTATGGGCGTCACCTGGCCGACGTCTTTCGTGTCTCGGGAATCCCTTTAGCCTTTTTGTTTGTCTCAGAACTCTTTTTTCATATCCAACTAAAAAATCAGCGATCGTCTTTATT
>JAJXVP010000243.1 GCA_021782055.1 bacterium
GGTATGCCTTATATCGTTCAGCGGGTGTTTTGTCTTTAACCGACGGGTTAATATAACCAACCTTTAACCCAGGCATACGCGCTTTTACGCATAGCCTTGGGTCCGGGTCATCCCGGCCAGAAATTTCCGCAACCCAGTCGTCAACTTTATTATTTGGGACCTGTAAGAAAACTCGTTTAGCCTTCCCTTCTTGACGTAACAAGCCCATGAGTCCGATGGAAGCCGTTGTTTTCCCAAAGCCAACACCAAGAGCGGAAATTCCCTTTCCAGCCCGATATAAATGGTGAATTGTTTGCCACTGGTGGGGCTTGATTGAAATTTCGGGATTCCACCCGTCAATATCAACGGCATAGGTTTTTGTGGGTGCCCCGATCTCGGTATTGAACTTTCGATTGTATAATTCCTCAAGCTCAGAGCGGCGATCCGTTGAAGCTAGCCAATTCTTAAAATTGTCTATGGTATCGGCATTGAAAATTTCAGTATCAACACCCTTTTCTTTTTGTTTATGCCCATTCATGAAGTATGAAATTCGTTTAGAGTCCCAGGATGGCTCCCTTGCATACGTCGCGGCTACCGGCTCCCATTTACCTGTCTCAGTGTCATATTCTATTTGGGCTTGATAAGATTCCTTCGCCCACTGAATTACGGCATCCTTGGGCATCCATGAAGCTGTTGGCCTAACTTCGGTGTCCTCTATCGGAACCCAGCCAACCGCGTCTTTTAACGCCACAATACCGTCGGACCACTTTTGTGCAAACTGTGAATCAGGGTCCGCGTCAATCGCGGCTTGTAGTTCATCAATCTTTTCCCAAGCATTACCTGAACAGAAGTCCTCACGCAATTGCCACACACCCGACGGGTCAATGAAAACATCTGGGTTTTCAAACATTGCCGCGACAAGGCTTTCATAATCGTTTGGATGAAACTGTTTTAGTGTTTCGTCGGTCCCGACCAACATCTTGTGTTGCAATTCAAGTAAGGCCCTTATTTCAGGTTTAAAGCCATCCTTCAGGTCAATGTCTTTTTCGTAAATGGAATTCTTTGTCAAAATAGCGGAATTTAGTCCGGCGGCCATTGCCTCTTGAACCCCTGCCAGCTTGTAGTTCCCCCTCAAGAAAGCCTTTAATTCCCGATCATCCCCAGGCGCATTACCATACGTCGCCTCAAAATCCGCGTATAGATTTCGCGCCTCTTCTTGGAGTCGGTCTGCTGGCTCCCCTGCCAGCATCGCTTCCCTTATTGCCTTAACCTTTTCAGCCATGAGCTTTGTTGCATTTAACTTCTTAACACCAACCTCTGTAAGCCCTTCCATAAGCTCCCATCGGTGATTTTCATTCAACCGATAGACTTTTCCGTCAACGGTTTTCGTCATGCCTACCATTAGCGTTTTGGTGGCAACTGCCTCGGCTTCAGCCTCGTTGAGCTTTAATAAAACTGGAACCTTTTTTTCTTTTGTACTAATCGGAATTGAAACCGTTTCGTCTAAAAGCTGCCAGTTTTCGGCGGAAGCTTCTTGCGGTTTATACCCGCCAACAACCTCATCCATTTTGTCTGGCTCAAGATTGCCATTTAATTCGCCTTGACCGAACCGTCCGCCAGTCTCGTCCCACACGCCGAGTCTTTTATTCGGGTTTTTATCTAGGTATTCACCCTTCAAAAAATCCTCGTCAATAAACCCGGTTTTTCGCATAATCTCTTCTGAGCTTTTAGCCAGCTTTTCACGAACCTTTTCAGGGTACTTTCTAAAAAGATAAATAACAGGCTCAACCCCGGTTTGCGTGTGCTTGAAGGATTTGTTCGGCAACTGATAAGCCCCGAGAAATTGGCCTTTTTTCATCATTTCCAAGCGCCAATTCTTAGCTTCTCGGCTAGTTAAAGGCCCCGCATGAGCGATCATTGCCATTGCTCCGCCGTCCTCTAGGTTATCCATTGACCTGCTCATAAAGTAACGGTCAAGGCTTTTTTCGCCAGGCTCATCCATAAAGGAAGTCGTGATTGAACGATCCCCGAAAGGGCAATTTCCTATAACGTGTGAAAACTTTTTCTCATTGTGAAGGTTGAACTGCTCGAACGATCCAGAATGAATTTTCGCCCGGTCCCCTTGGAGTATATTGGCAACCGAGGCTGTACGATTGTCGTACTCAACCCCGGTCAGGTCAACTCCGTCAGGTGCTACCTCAAAAAACACCCCCGTGCCGCATGAAGGCTCAAGAACACTACTTCCTTTTACAACCGGCGACACTTTGTCGAGTAACTGCCAAAGCATTTTTGCGGCGGGTGGGGACGTATAATAGTCGTAAAGGACGCCCCGCTCACCCTCAACATCCACGCCGCCGAACCCTGAGTATTGCCTAATTTTATTCAGGTCATCTTCGGTTAATTCATCTTGTGGCTTTAGAATTAGTGTTGCAACCTGCTCGTTTAATTCTTTTCTAGCCTTGGCGCTGAGATTTTTTCCATTAGCGGACCATGCTCCATAGTCGCGATAATCCCCATTGGATACCATTGTCTTAATGGCCCGAGTCTTACTCGACAAACCCTTCGGCGGTACAAGTTCAACCAGTTCCCTAGCCTGGTCCTCGGATTCATTCTGCCCGTCTAAAATCCCGCGCTTAACGAACCCTTCGGCAAGGTGTTCCATTGCCTGAGCGTTATCCTCCGGGGTTTCCCCTGCCAGTTCAGCCACGCGGTCAACGGTAGCATCCCCAGCCTGTGCAACCGTGCTTATGATCTCGTCTTTTGTAATATAGTGCTTTTCACCATCTTGGCCGTTTACCTGAACGATTTCTGGCGCTTGCTTGAAAGCCTCTTCGAGAACCGGGCTCCCTATTGGAGCCTGTTGAGCATCGTCAGTTTGCCCGGATTCTTGACGTTCTTTCAAAATTCTCGCTGCCAATGCTGCGAACGGCCATAATTCACGATCCAAAATAGCCGTCCCAATAGAATGAACCAATTCTTTATCAGTAAAATTACTCCACTTTTTTTCATATAAAAACTTCAAACCATCTTCAAAATCTTCACTCATAAGCTCCCAGCGGTGATTCGCGTTCAAAATATAAGTCTTTCCGTTTTCAGTCTTGGTTGTCCCAACCATGATTGAATCGTCGGCTGTGACACCAGCCTCATAAGCCCCAGGCCCCGTCATAGCGTTATCCACCGCCGTGGCGAAAACACCCGTGGAGTTATGATCTACCAACCAATCAATACGGTATTGTCCGCGCTTAGTATGGTTTAGCTCAAGGGTCCCGAAAGGTGTTTCAAATACATTATCCCCGCGAACATTCCCGCCAGCTTGTTTGATAAAATCGGCAACTTTGTCGTTTTGCCAGCCGGTAATAAAAAACCCCTTCTTTTCGCCTTTATAGGAATGTTCCACACACCAACGCGCCATTTTCGCTACCGTTGACGCGGCCCGAGACGTGGGGTCAATCGGAACCCCGGTCCAGTCCCCCTTGTCTAGCGCCTTTTTCGCCAGGTCATAAAGCTGTTCTTGCGTGAGCTGTGCAAAAGCATCCACGCGATCCGGGGTGTACTTGTCCCCACCAGACGCAACGGCCTCGGTAAACTTTTCCGGCTCGGCAACCATTTTCACGCCGATTGATTCGCCAGGCTTTAATTCTGAAGGCGGTGTTTCAGGCTGTTCGGGCTGTTCGGGCTGTTCAACCTTGGGTGTTTTCACCCGTGGTTGTCGCGGTTTTTTAGCGGCGGCGGGTTTTTCCCCACGGCCTCTCCCGTCATCTTGGCCCCAGGCTTCACCCTCCCCGTTGTCAAAAAGGTCAACATCATGGTGTATTCCCAGCATATCGGTTGCTAGGCCACCTGCCTTTTTGTGCTTATCAATCTTTTTCGAGTCCTCTGGTAAAACCCAACCGTGACGGTATCCTATTGAACCGTCTGGCTTTTTGTAGGGTAGGTCACTCCGATATACCAGCATCGAGGCTTTGGCTTTTTCGAGGGTTTCTTCTTCTTTTTTAGGTCTTAAAAATACAAGTAGTTTTTCTAGCATATTAGCCTCGGTTTTGGTTTATAGATTTAGTTTTTTAATAGGTTTTTTTCAGGCTCAACTTTTTCAGGGTACTTCTTAGCAAGGTGATTGAAAAGCGTTACCGGGATTTCATAAAAACTGCCATCTGGTGAAAACATTCGATATTCCGTTTTTGGCTTGCTCATTCTTTTTTCATAAGTCTCCTGTTCTTTAGCGCTCATTCTGTTATACTTCATTCTATTGAATGAGTAACTGTTATCTGTATTCACCTTTTGTAACTTTGAGCCGTTTAACTCCATGTGATCTTCAGGTCGCCTATTCCCGTAAATAGGGTATTTTAGGTGCTTGTCCAAGAAAGCATTGGCCCTGCGTTCGGCTAGTGTCAGCTCGCGGTTTTTAGCTTTTTTTGCTTCATCCTCTTCCTGTAGTTTTTGCCTTGCTTCATCACGTTTTTTATCTTTTTCAATCTTTACAATTCGCCTGTCTGCTTCTTCCATAGCTTCTTGTAATGAGCTGTGAAAAGTGCTTCCAATCCCAACATC
>JAJXVP010000027.1 GCA_021782055.1 bacterium
TTAAGAGCTTGCGGGCCGCAAAATAGCCTTGAAGGATTTTGAACAGATCGGTGAGGTTTTTAAACGACAGGTAGCGGCGCAATTTGCCCGACGGAATGCCGTAGAACTCTACACCCGCCTGTTCAACTAGGGCTTTCTCGAGGCCATCGCGGGAACCAATCCAAAGGAAGCGGGCGGTTGTTAACTGTTTAAGCTGTGTTAAAACCGCTAAGCCGGGGTAAACATGGCCGCCCGTGCCGCCTCCCGTAAAGACAATGACTTGCAGAAAGTCCCCCTTTTCTGTATCGTGATTTTATCATGAAGAAAACGCTTGTGGCAATCTTAAGCCTAACGGCAGGGTTGGCTTGGGGACAAGCCGCCCTCCCAGACTCACAAACCTGGCTCAGTTTTTTATCGGATGCAGACCGTGCAACGCTGGCCCAGAAAGGGGAGCTCCTCGACTCAGCCTATAACGTCTCAGCACTTGACCTATACTCGGCAGGCCCGTGGGCACTAAACGAAGCTCAGGCTTGGCAGGGGCGAATAACGACGGTTTCGGCGGAACTTTTGACCGTGCTCAACGCTCCCGATGCCGACAAACCCCTGTCAGAACGTTTGTTATCGGCATTCAACGCCATGAATGCCGTCAGTACGATGAAGGGTACCACCTACTGGTCAACCATGCGCAAAGATTGGGAAACCCTGATTCTTGATAGCTATCGGGTTTCGGCCCCCGAAAAAGCCGACAGGCTCCCCGACGCTCACTTTACGTCGATCCCACCGTACCTCAAAATGGTGGTTTTTCAAAAGGATAACAAACTCGGTGACGGCTTTACCTCAATCGAAATCACCTCTCAACCCGATGGCTTCTTTGTTACCATGAAAAATGTGGACCCTTTGACGTATTTCTTCGTGCCCTTGGTTGGGGCCGGAGATTTTCAAATGACTTTTTCGATCACCTTTCTTAAGGATAAGATCGCCGTCTATACCGTCATGGGGGCCAAAACCATCCAGTTCTTTGGCTTGGAGCATTCTAAAGACAAGTCCTTTCGCAACCGGATGATGGCCTTGGCGGGTTGGTTTACGCGCCAGCTGAAAGGAACCTCGTCCTAAGTAGAAAGGAACCTCCCCGCATAAAGGCCACTAAGTTTGCCAGTATTCCTCTCCTTGGGCTTTGCGCAAACTGAGGGCTTCTTCTAAATCCTCGTCTTTCAGACTAGGGCGGTTATCGAGGTCAGCCAGAGTGACTGCCAGGCGCAAGAGGGCTACCGCGCCCCGGCCAGACCAAGCTTCGCGCCGTACGCCCTCTCGCCAAAAGGTCTGTTGACGGCTGGTCAAGATGACTGACTTTTGAAGTTCTCCCCAGTCTCGCCAAGCATTTTTCTCTTGCCCCAGTCGGGCTCGCCTTCGCTCAAGAGCATTTTCTAACCGTTGACGCTCGTGACTCAGGCTGACCTTTCCTTCGGGAGGGTATTCCTCGCCCGCTTCTAAAAAGAGGCGAATATCCACACGGTCCATGAGTGCTCCCCCCAAGCGGTCCCAGTATTTGCGAATAGCGACATGCCCGCATAAACACACCCCTTCGCGTCGTCCGGCTTGCCCACAGGGGCAGGCGTTGGCGGTAAGAACCAACTGGAACCGCGCCGGGTAAACGAGTTGCCTTCCCGCTCGTGCTAAGCTGACCTGACCATCTTCGAGGGGCTCGCGTAAGGTTTGCAAAAAGCTAGGCGAAAACTGCAGGGCTTCATCTAAAAACAAGACTCCTCGATGAGCCAACGCTGCCTCACCTGGTTCGTTGGCTTTGCCTCCCCCTACTAAGCCGGCCACATTTGCCGCATGGTGGGGGGCACGAAACGGTGGCTGGGGGTAAACTGAGTTAACCTCGCCTCGCAAAGATTTTAAACGGGCAACTTCCCAGGCTTCTTGTGGTTCCAAGGGGGGTAACAGCTTTTGCAGGTACCGCCCTGCGACGGTTTTACCCCCGCCAGGTGGGCCATACAACAAACAGGAATGGCCTCCGGCTGCGGCGGTTAGTAAGGCACGAAAGACACTGGGCCTGGGCGTCCACCCGGGCCAGACGCCGGGCTGGGGCGAATACCCTGGTAAGGCGGTGACTCCTTGGGTGGTTGAGCCCTTTTGTTGCTTCAACTCTTCGACTAAAAGCGAAAAATGCGGGGCCGAGACGATATGAAACCCCTCGACAGCCTCAGCTTCGGCACGGCAGACTGAAGGAAGTGCCGCCACCAAAAGCCCTTTTTCTCGAGCCCTTGCCAACGCCGAAAGAACACCGGGAACCCCCCGCAATTGACCATCCAAGGCGAGTTCACCCACCGCTAATAGGGCTGGAAGCGTACTGGGCAGAGAACCACTGGCGGCCAAAAGGGCTAACGCCATAGGTAAATCAAAGCCCGACCCGCTTTTTGGCAGGTCTGCCGGCGAAAGGTTAATCAAGATTCTCTGCTGAGGAAAACTCAACCCCGAGCGTCGCCAGGCGATGCGAATCCGTTCCCTGGCTTCACGTACCGCACCGGTAGGCAGGCCTACGATATCCATCCCAGGAATCCCCGGGCGAAGGTCGACCTCGACACGAACTAATTCTCCCTCGTAACCCAAGGGCACAAACCCATAGACTTCCATAACCACCTCGTTCCTTGAATAGAACAGGGTAGTCGAGAGTTCAGCTTCAAAATCGCTTAGCTATCGGTCGCTGTGACAGGTGCCTGACACGGAAAGATCAACGAAAAGCGAGTGCCTTGTTTTTGGCGGGGAGGGGGGCTTTCGACCTGAACCCGACCTCGGTGCAAAACAATGATATGTTTGACGATCGACAGACCTAGGCCGGTGCCTTCCTTTTCACGTCCTCGTTCGGTACGGTAAAAGCGTTCAAAAATTCGTTCTTTTTCTTTTTCGGGAATTCCAGGGCCTTGGTCCTCGACAAAGAGCGTGGCTTCACCCCCCGAAATACTGAGGCCTAACAAAATTTGCGATCCTTCGGACGAGAACTTGACGGCATTGTCTAAAAGGTTCACCAGCGCTTGCTCGAGCAACAGCGGGTAAAAGTAGCCTTGAACCTCGTTCTCGGGTACAGCCCAGGCCAGTAAGATTTTTTTCTTGGTCAGCTTTTTGTGGCAGACGTTCGCGGCCCCTGTCATAACATCTTGCAAAACAGCAAATTCCCACTTCGAGGCCAAGGTTTGTTGGTTTTCAATCTTGGACAAAATCAAAAGGTCTTCGATGATCAAATTGAGCCGTTGGGCATGACGGGAAATAATCTTTAAAAAGTGCTTAGCTTTGTCTGGGTCACCTAAAGCACCGCCTTCTAGGGTTTCGACATATCCTAAAATGTTGGTGATGGGCGTTTTTAACTCGTGCGACACGTTGGCCACAAAATCGCGGCGAACGGCCTCAAGACGCACTAACTGCGAAATATCGCTCATGACCAGCACACAACCCCACAACTCGTCGGCATTGTTGTAGAGTGCTGCGCCTTGCAGACTCAGGGTGGTCTCTAGGTCATGCAGGTGAATGTTGGCCTTAGCTTCTTTTGCCTCTCCGTTGAGCAGTTGACGAACAACGGCATCCAAAGCGGAGTTGCGGGTCACCTCTAAAAAGTTTTGTCCCGAGGGTGAGGTATAAACGGGAAAGATTCTGCTGGCCGCCGCATTCCAGGTAAGAATTTTTCCCCGGGAGTTCAGCACCACGACGGCCTCGACCATTCCTTCCAAAATGGCTTCAAATTGGTTTTTTTGCCGACGAATGGTTCCAATGCGGTCCTGCAGTTGGTCAAACATCGAGTTCATCGCTTTAGCCAAAAGCTGAAGTTCCCAAGGTTTCTCAACAAAGACCTTTTCATATTCCAACCCCTGGGCAAAGCGAGTAGAGTTACGAATCAGTCGTTGAATGTTGCGAGAAAACGCCCGTGAGTAAAAAAATGCCAAACCAAAAACCGTGATGAGCAAAGCTAGGCTTATGCTTAAAAACGTCACAAAGAGGTTTTTGAGGACAGCATCGACTCGATCAAAGGGCGTCCCCAACGCCAAGAACCCCAGCACCTTACCATGGATACGGAACACTGTAAAATAGTAAAGAGTTTCATGCCCGTCCTCTCGGTTGGTCTTTACCAACGAGTTATAGGGTGAACGTAAAATTTGCCAGCGTTCAAAGTTGCCCAGCGAAATTCCTTGGCCCTGCAACGCAGGTTCAGAATCGGCGATCAGCCTACCGTCGGGGTTAAACAGCAACAGCTTGTTGTTGATTGATGGTTGCGTTGAAAACGCCAAAGCGGCAGTTTTGGTTTCGAAAACAGCTTGCAGTTTATCTTGTGCCAACGACGTTAAAACGGCTAAGGCGGCACGAGAGCTAGCCACGGTTTCTGAACGAAAATCCCCGCGAATTTTTTGATTGTAAATCAACAGAATAAACGTTTGCGAGGCCAAAACCAGCACAGCCAGGACTAGCAAGAACTGAAGCAAAAAGCTAGGTTTTTTCAATTCATGCCCCGAAGGCGATAGCCGACTCCTCGGACAGTTTCGACATGCAGGCCTTGAGTACCAAGCTTTTTGCGCAGGCCAAGAATTTGAACGTCAACGGAACGTTCGGTGACTGGGTAGTTCCCGCCTCTGACGGCATCGATGATCTGATTACGGGAAAACACCCAGCCCGGGTTGGCCAGTAAGTGCCGCAAAATGGCAAATTCCGTAGCGGACAATTCCACCGGTTGGCCCTCAACAAGGACCTCATGCCGAACGGTGTCCATCGCAATTCCATGAACCTGTAAAACCGTTTCAGAAGAGGCTGCCACGGCGGCTTCGGTGTTACGTCGCAACACCGCTCGGGCCCTGGCGATGAGTACTTTCGGAGAGAACGGCTTGGTAATGTAGTCATCGGCACCAATCTCTAAACCACTTATAACATCAACATCTTCAGATTTTGCCGTTAAGAGAATAACGGGGATATGCCGGGTGGCTTCGGATTGTTTAATTTTTCGGCAAACATCTAGGCCATTGATCCCCGGTAGCATCAAGTCGAGAACCACCAGATCAATCTTTTTGGCTTTGATCTGAGCTAAGGCGTTTTCGCCGGTTGCGGTGCGCACAACCTCAAAACCTTGAGATTCCAGGTTATACGCAACCAGCTCTAGAATATCGGGGTTATCTTCGACGACTAAAACTTTCCCGTAGCTCATCAGGGTCCTTCTGTTATAGTTCTGCGTGCGACCCAACGGCGCTGTAAATTGCCCAGCTACAAATTGTTACCGCGTGGTCACCCATGCGTTCCAAAAAGCGCGAAAGGAACAGCAGTTTTGTTGCTTGTTTGATATTATCAGAATCTTCGAGCATTAGGGCCAAAAGTTCGCGGTAAATTTGCTTGTTCAGATGGTCCATCTCAGAGTCTAGCTTGGCGGTTTCGCGGGCTTTCACTTCGTCCGAGTGAATTAAGGCATCCACAGCATCTCGCAACATTTTTGAACCAAGGTCGAGCATCTTCGGAATATCAATCAATGGCTTGATGTACTTTTCATCGGACAGCTCTTTGGCGCGTTTGGCGGCATGAACCACATAATCACCGATCCGTTCAATATCCGATACCACTTTGAGGCAGGCCACGATATGCCGTAGGTCGCTGGCAACCGGCTGTTCCCGCGCCAGGATGAGGGTGCATTTGTCGGTGATTTCCAGCTCCATCGCGTTGACTTTTTCGTCAGCTTCGATGACCTGTTTGGCCAAGGCCGAGTCCTGCTTAATCAAAGCCTTCTGGGCTTTTTTGACATTCTCTTCTACCAGAACAACCATGCGTACAAGGTCCTGGTTAACTACTTCTAATTCTTGCTGAAAATGCTCTCTCATGTTCGGCTCCTTGGGTTAGGGTTCAAAGGCTAGCTGGGAGATCAACCGAAACGTCCCGAAATGTAGCTTTCGGTTCGGCTGTCCTTGGGATTAAAAAAGATATCATCAGTTTTGCCAAATTCGACCATTTCACCAGTCAAAAAGAAGCCGGTAGCGTCCGAGACACGACCCGCTTGCTGCATATTGTGGGTGACAATGACAATGGTGTACTGCTTTTTAAGGTCATCAAGCAACGACTCGATTTTTGCCGTCGAAATGGGGTCGAGGGCACTGGTGGGTTCGTCCATTAAAAGAACATCGGGCTCGACCGCCAAGACGCGGGCGATACACAGCCTCTGCTGTTGCCCACCTGATAAGCCCAGGGCCGATTTGTGCAGACGGTCTTTGACCTCGTCAAAGAGAGCGGCGTGGACAAGGCTTCGTTCGACAATCTCGTCCAAGGCACGGTGCCGTTTTTTGCCAGCGGCTAAACCATGCAGTCGAGGACCATAGGCCACATTGTCGTAAATGCTCATGGGAAAGGGGTTGGGCTTTTGAAACACCATGCCGACTTTTTGGCGGAGCTCGATCACATCGCAGTCATTTATAATATCTTGGCCGTCGTAAAGCACGGAACCCTGGACTTTGACGCTTTCGATAAGGTCATTCATCCGGTTCAACTGACGCAAAAAGGTCGATTTTCCACAGCCCGATGGGCCAATGAGGGCCGTAATGGTATTTTGCTGAATGTCAAAGGTAATTTTTTTAAGAGCCTGAACTTCACCATACCAGAGGTCTAAGTCTTTAATAGAAAATTTTGCGGTATCCGTGGCCATGAAGTACTCCTTACTCCCCTGAGAAACGCTTCGTGAGACGGCGTTCAAAGAATCGTCCTAGCAAATTGACGCCAAGGACCAGTGCGATTAAAACAACAGCCGTTGCCGTTTGGCCTTGTTGGGCCGCCGGGGTGGGGTTGTCCGCGAACAAAGTATAAATGTGAACTGCCAGGGTGTCGCCGGGAACATGGGTCAGACTAAAATTGGCCCAACCGTTTGCAGAACTTGCTTCACCCGTGGTATAAATCAAGGCCGCCGTTTCACCGATGACACGCCCCGAAACGATGAGGGCACCCGTCATTAGCCCAGGAATTGAGGCCGGTAAAACCGTTCGAAAAATAGTTTGAAGCTTGGTTGCTCCCAGAGCGTAGCTAGCTTCGCGAAGAGAGCTTGGTACCGCTCGTAAGGCATCCTCTGCGGTACGCATCATCCAGGGCAGGTTGAGAATAGCCAGGGTGAGAGCTCCAGCGAGACGAGAAAATTCCCAGCGAGGTCCTTGACCAAAATTGGTGACAAACAAAAGAAAGCCCAACAGGCCAATGATGACCGAAGGAACGCTTGAGAGCGTCTCGGTCGCAAACCTAAGAATTTTCAGCATTGTTCCTTGTTTGGCGTATTCGACGATGTACACAGCCGCCGAAATACCAATCAACAGCATGGGTATCATAGAAAGTACTAAAATGTAAAAGGTATTAAACAACTGAGGAGCGATTCCTCGGTCAAAGTCACTGCTAATAAAAAAATTCAGGCTAAGGTTTTTAAAGCCAGCCGCAAAAGTGTAACCAATAATATACAAAAGGACGAGCAGGACAAAGCCAGTAACCACCCAGTGAGTAATGGCATGAGCCTGGTCCCGCTTAAGTTCCCTTTGATGCCGAAAATGGGCGGACTTAGAGTCTTGCTTTCTGGTCATGAATATATCCTCTTGGCAGCAAAGGCTCGGCTGACGGCTACTAGAATGGCAGAAATGACAAGCAGAACAAAAGAAATCGTCCAAAGAGAATTATAGAGTGGCGAACCCACCGTAGCATCTTTGAAGTTAAAGAGCAGTTGAGTCGTTAACACACTCGTAGGACCAACGTAGAGGTACGGAAAGTAATTACTTAACCCGAAGGGAAGGTGTTGCGAGTTACCAATGACAAAGGCTACAGCAACGGTTTCACCCAAGGCGCGAGCAATTCCTAAGATGATACCTGTCATAA
Organism: bacterium; assembly: GCA_021782055.1. The sequence continues at coordinate 7,843 of JAJXVP010000027.1, forward strand.
TTCCCGGCCCAGCCGCTGGAATCACGACCTTCGAAACTGTCTGGCGTCGGGTGGACCCCAGCGCATAGCTCCCTTCACGAAGCTCTCGGGGAACGGCTTGCATGGCATCGTAGGAAATGGTCGCCACAGTAGGCAAAATCATAAACGTAACTACGACAGCGGCGGGAACCAAGCCATAGCCGTTGTAAAAGATCCCACCGGCGATCAGGTTCAAAAAGTTCCGAATAAGAGGTACAACGACAATAAGGCCGAACAGGCCAAAAATCACCGAAGGAATCCCTAAAAACAGCTCAATTGCCCGTAGAAGCGGATATTTTAACCATTTCGGGGCAATTTCCGAAATAAAGACAGCTACCGCTAGTGAAATGGGGACGGCAAAAACCAAGCTAAGAACCACCAGACTGAGTGACCCGATAATAAAGTAGCTGATGCCGAGATGAGTTTGGGCGTCCCAGTTTGAGGAAAGGAAAAAGTCGGCAGGTGAAACATGGCTCTGAGTAAAGGTTTGAAAGGATTGAGAACCAACAAAGTAATAAACAAGAATCAGCAGAATAACGACGACAAGAGCGCTGAGCGCAAACCATAGGTGCCCTAGAAACTCCGCGGTGGCACCCCTTCTGATGGCGGGGCGGCCTTTACTTTGGTTTGTATTCATGGCGACTCCTCGAAAATACCTGTAGATCAAGGCAAAGAGGTGACAGCTTTCGCGGTCACCTCTTGTGTTTCTAAAGCTTCAAAACCGAAACTTCGGTTTAGTTAGCCCCTGCGGGAAGGGGGTGTGTTGCCAAAGCGGCGGGGGTAAGCTGGTCCACTTGGAGGTAGCCCAGCTTGGGGAGCAAAGAAGCCTGGACATCGGGCTGAACAACATAGTTCAAGAAAGCAGCAGCGGCACTGTTCTTGGCGGGTGTTCCCTTGGTATAAGCGTGCTCGAAGCTCCAGAACTTGTAGTTGCCAGAGTTGATGTTGGCTGCCGTGGCACCATAGCCATCGATACAAATCGGGTAAATATCCGAGTATTCGGGGCTAAGAACGAAACCAGTGGAAACATAACCGATGGCGCCCTGACCATTGTTGATGGCGGTGGCGACAGCACCAGTCGTGTCCTGTTGCAGAGTCATACCGGCGTTTTCATTCACGCCATCAAGAACGTACATCTTGAAGGTGGCGCGGGTACCCGAGGCCAAAGGACGGTTTACCACGGTAATGGTTTCATTGGGACCGCCAACCTGAGCCCAGTTGGTGATTTTGCCAGTGTAGATATCTTTAATTTGCTGAGAAGTCAGGTTCCATACGCTGTCTTTCAGATCTTTCGAGACAACCAGGGTGAACGCCACAACGGCGACACGGTGGTCAACCAAGTCTTTGAAAGCGGTGGGAGTCGAGCTTTGCTGAGTAAAGAAGTCTGACATGCCGATTTGTACACTGCCGGCTTCGACGTCTTTCAAACCATTGCCTGAACCGTTGGCAACGGCGGTGGTGTTGGTGCCCATGCCCTTGTCAAAGTACTTGGAGGCCGACTGAAAGAACGGTTGCAGAGCCGAAGAGCCGTCCATCTGAAGGCTCTTGCCTTTCAGACCGGGAAGGGCTTTCGGGATAGAAGGTTCTGTTGCCGAAGAGGCAGGGGTCAGGTCAGCGGCAGTGACATGAGCGGCCTTGAGGGTGGTGCTGGTCACGGTGGGCTGGGTCTGAGAATGACTGCAACCGGCAATAACCAGGGCTGCGGTCAGCGAGAGAAGGGTGATAATCGCTTTTCTCACGATACGTCTCCTAAAAAGTTTTTTGTAGCCAGAACAACAGAGAGCCAAGGCGCCTCGGTCACCTCCGCTGTTTTTTGGTACAAGGCGATATTCCGGGTTATTCATCAGGACTTTGCAAGAGAACTGTTAGGATTTGATTAAACGAAGCCTACAGGGGGATTATAGCCCCCCCCTGCTAAGGAACGTCAACCCTTTTCTGGTGACCCTTGCCCCAAGGTCTGGCCCAGGTTGTTGGACTTGGCTATACTATTCTTATGAAATTATACAGTTCTTCCCAGCTGATCCGTACAGCGATTGGGGCTGCGGTGGGGGCGGCTGTCTTGTCGACCGCCGCAGTATTCTTTTTAACCAGCTCGAAAGCTAACGTGGTTGTTCCGGCTCAGCAGAGCATTACCTCAGACTCGCTGATGCCCGTCGACACTGGTCCGCGCAAGTACGATACCGACGAACAAGAGAATATTAACATTTATCAGGCGGTCAACGAAGGCGTTGTGAACGTCTCGACCGAGGTCTTAGGCTATAACTGGTTTCTTGAACCCGTTCCTCAGTCGGGGGGCACTGGTTCGGGGTCCATCATCGATAAACGAGGCTACGTGCTGACCAACCACCACGTGGTGGCCGATGCGGTGAAGGTTTACATCACCCTGTACGATGGGACCCAGTATGTGGGTCATATCGTGGGTCAAGACTTAGAAAATGATCTTGCCGTGTTAAAATTTGACCCCAAAGGTCACGAACTCACGGTGGTTCCCTTGGGTGAAAGCTCCGACTTAAAAGTGGGGCAAAAGGTCTTAGCAATTGGCAATCCGTTTGCTTTAAACCGTACCATGACGCAAGGAATTGTCAGTGCCTTGGGCCGCCCCCTACGCTCAGACACGGGCTTTATTTTGCATAAACTCATTCAAACAGACGCGGCAATTAACCCGGGCAACTCCGGCGGCCCTTTGCTCGATTCTCAAGGTAAAATGATTGGGATTAACACCATGATTTACTCACCCAGCGGCGGGTCCGTTGGGATAGGGTTTGCGGTTCCCGTTGATACTGCGCGGCGTGTCATCCCTGACCTGATCAAGTACGGTAAAGTCATTCGGGGGTGGATCGATATAACACCAGTTCAGTTGTTTCCTCAGTTGGTGCGCTATGCCCACCTACCGGTTTCGCAAGGAGTGTTGATTTCTAAGGTGACTCCGGGGTCTTTAGCGGAAAAAGCAGGACTCAAAGGCGGAAATCCTAACCAAGCCGTTCGGTACGGTAACGATATTCTGTATTTAGGCGGCGATATCATCATTGCCATCAACGACCAAAAGGTAGCTACGCTGGCAGATCTCTACAGCGCCCTCGAGTCCACAAAACCTGGGCAAGTGGTACAAGTCACTGTAGAAAGAAATGGCGAGAAAAAGACCCTCAGTGTCACCTTGGACCAACGTCCCGATAAATCTCAGTGGGAGTCTTCTTGAAGTTTCACGTCGAAGCGCCGTTTGCTTTGGCGGGCGATCAGCCCGCCGCCGTCGAGGCCCTCGTCAAGGGTGTTGTGGCCGACTATCCGTTTCAGACTCTGAAAGGGGTTACTGGCTCGGGAAAAACCTTCACGATGGCCAAGGTCATTGAACGGTTACAATTGCCCACCCTGGTGATGAGTCACAATAAGACACTCGCCGCTCAGTTATACCGCGAATTTAAGGATTTTTTTCCGCATAACGCGGTGGAATACTTTGTTTCGTACTACGATTATTACCAGCCGGAAGCTTATGTTCCCTCCAAAGATCTGTACATCGAAAAAGACTCCTCGATCAACGAAGAAATCGATCGCCTTCGGCTTTCGGCTACAACCTCGCTGGCTTCGCGCCAAGACGTGATTGTGGTTGCCACGGTTTCGGCGATCTATGGCCTGGGTAGTCCTGTTTCGTACCTCGATATGCGACAAGACCTGCACTTGGGACAAACCTTGTCGCTCGATGCCTTTAAACGAGTTCTGATTACCCTGCAATATGACCGCAACGATGCGGTGCTAGAAAGGGGATTCTTTCGCGTTCGAGGGGATTCCTTAGAAATTTGGCCCGCCTACATGGAAGAGTCCTTTCGGCTTGATACCGAATGGGGAACGATCAGCAGTATCAAACGTTTTGATCCGCTTACCGGCAAAATTCTTGAAGACATGGACCACTGCACAATTTTCCCCGCAAAACATTTTGTGATGCCCGAAGACCAGGTATGTCTCGCGCTTGACCGTATTCGCACAGAACTTAAAGAACGACTTGAGTTTTTTGAGGAGCAAGGCAAACCCCTTGAAGCCGAACGTTTGAAGCAACGTACTGAGTACGATTTAGAAATGTTGTCAGAAATGGGATATTGCTCGGGTATCGAGAATTACTCACGCCAGTTAACTGGTCGACAAGCCGGAGAGAGGCCTGCCGTGCTTCTGGATTACTTCCCGGAACAGTTTTTAGCCTTTGTTGACGAGTCTCATGTTTCGTTGTCGCAAATACGAGGCATGTCGGCGGGGGATAAGGCCCGTAAACAGACCTTGGTCGATTTTGGGTTTCGTCTCCCCTCTGCTCTCGATAATCGGCCCCTCTTCTACCCTGAATTTGAAAGCCTGTTGTACCGAACAATCTATGTCTCGGCCACCCCAGGGCCAGAAGAGTTGGGGAAAAGCAAGCAAGTGGTTGAGCAAATCATCAGACCGACAGGCTTATTGGACCCAGATATCGAGGTTTTACCCACCGAAGGCCAAATTGAGGACCTCTACGGCAAAATCCGCGAGCGGGTAAACAACGGCCAACGCGTCATGATAACCACGCTAACCAAAAAAATGTCGGAACAGCTAACTGATTACTATGCCAACCTTGGGGTCAAAATTCGCTACTTACACTCCGAAATCGAAACCCTGGAGCGGGTCGAGATTATCCGTGATTTGCGTCAAGGGGTGTTTGATGTGTTGGTAGGAATTAACCTTCTTCGTGAAGGTCTCGATATCCCCGAAGTGAGTTTAGTGGCGATTCTCGATGCCGATAAAATAGGGTTTTTACGGTCCGCGACGTCACTGATTCAAACCATTGGACGAGCGGCCCGGAATGCCTCGGGACATGTCGTGATGTATGCTGACCGGATCAGCGATGCCATGCGTACCGCGATTGACGAAACCAACCATCGGCGCGCACGGCAAATGGCCTACAATCAAGAACACGGCATCACACCCCAAACGGTCAGTAAAGCGGTCAAGGACATTTTGGTACGGGAAGTCACTGAAGTAGCCACACCCAGCCTTGAAGAGTTAAAGAAAGGCTTTAACCTCTTGGTCCCAGCGCAACGCAAAGCCCTTTTGGCGACCTTAGAAAAAGAAATGCTAGAATTGGCTAAAAATCTGGAATTTGAACGGGCTGCTTTAATTCGCGATGAAATTGAACGCTTAAAAAAAGGTGGTGCTTGAATGCGACAACCTCTGGTGATTCTTTTGGTTCTCAGCTTTGCGCTGAGCGCGGCTTCGTGTGATTCTTCGTCAAAATACCGGGGCTTGGTCCTGCCGCCAACTCCGGTGTTGAGTGTTCAAACCTACTACGGGGTGGTTGATTTCGCCTACATTCGTGTTCGTGAACAGCCCAAACTGGATGCAGGGCTCGTGACAATGCTCAGAGGTGGAACCATTGTCGAAATCGTAACCTCGTCGAGCACTGAGCAAACGATCGAAGGCAAAAGAGGGCGGTGGTACGAGATTCAATATGAGGGCCGACTAGGTTGGGTGTTTGGACCGTACTTGAAGATCTTTGATTCGCTAGACAAAGCCCGCAATGCCGCCGAAGAGGGGCCAAGCCAAATGGGGACGGGGCGTTAGCGGTAAGGGCTGCCTCAACCCTGAGCGAGTTTGACAAAGGCTTCGTGCAAGGCAGTATCTTGGGTCAGCTCGGGATGAAAGCTGGCGGCCATGATGCGCCCTTGCTGAACAGCCACAGGGAGGTCTTCGTAGTTGGCTAGGATCGTAACCCCCGAACCGACTCGGGTAATCTGGGGGGCACGGATAAAGATTCCAGCCATCTGGGGCGGTAAATCTTTACCAACCAACTTTACGATAGCTTCAAAGCTACTACTTTGGCGCCCGTAGGCATTACGTTTGACATCGACATCCAGCACATCGAAAAGGGGCTGAACACTGCCTTCGGCTTGATGGGCAAGCAGGATCAAACCGGCGCAGGTGCCAAAGACACACAGGCCGGAACGGATTCTTTCGCGCAGAGGTTCCAAGAGGTTGTGTTGAACGAGGAGCTTACCGATGGTTGTACTTTCACCGCCGGGAATAATGAGGCCCGAAAGGTTGTCAAAGTCTGAAAGAACAGACACCTTGTGAGCTTCGACACCCAACTGAGCCAACATCCTCAGGTGGGGGTCATACCCCCCCTGAAGGCCTAGAACCCCTATTGGTTTCATTACCAACCCCGCAGTGCCAACTTTTGGGTGTCATTGAGCTGGCGTACATCAACGCCGGGAATAGATTCGCCTAAATCGTACGAAATCTCGGCCAGCTTTTTGGGGTCTTTGTACGATGCTACGGCTTCGACAATGGCCTTAGCTCGTCTCTTGGGGTCAGCAGATTTAAAAATCCCCGAGCCAACAAAGACTGTTTCGGCTCCTAACTGCATCATTAAAGCTGCATCTGCCGGAGTAGCTACACCACCCGCCGAAAAGTTAGGAACAGGGAGCTTTCCCGTTTGGGAAACTTCGACGACCAGGTCGTACGGGGCCCCCAAGTTCTTGGCGAAGGTCATGAGTTCTTCACGGGGGGTTCTGGTTAACTGCCTGATTTGTCCCATAAGGGTACGCATGTGGCGAACGGCTTCAATCACGTTTCCCGTTCCTGCTTCGCCCTTAGTGCGAATCAAGGCCGCACCTTCGCCAATGCGGCGTAAAGCTTCGCCTAAGTCACGGCAACCACAGACAAAGGGAACTTTAAAACCGTGCTTGTCGACATGAAATTCATCATCAGCGGGAGTCAAAACTTCGCTCTCGTCAATAAAATCGACATCCAACGCCTCAAGGATCTGAGCTTCGACAAAGTGACCAATTCGGCACTTTGCCATGACGGGAATACTGACAGCTTTCTGAATCTCCTGAATCATCTTCGGGTCAGACATACGGGCAACGCCGCCTTGGACACGAATATCGGCGGGCACGCGCTCAAGAGCCATGACGGCAATGGCGCCAGCTTCTTCGGCAATCTTGGCTTCGCTTGCGTTGGTAACGTCCATAATGACGCCGCCTTTGAGCATTTCTGCCAGACCAACTTTGGTTTTCCAGGTTGCCGTTTGACGCGAGGACCAGGAGGATTCACTCATCTTTATACTTCCTTAAGGAACGGGGAATGCGGCGAATTTAGCCCCGAAAAGCTAAAAAGTCAAGAATACCCTGGGAACACGTAACCAAGCTGGCGGACAAAGTCTTTTAAAAGGGGTATCTTGTCTTATCATGAGCCGCAAAATTCGTTGGGGTGTGTTACTTCTTGGAGCCTGTGTTTTGGCCAGCTCTGCTTGGGCTCAAAACCCTGTGCCCTTGGCTATAAAGGCCTGGTACGCCGAGCGCCTGGAGGTCTTTCCCGAGCTTAAGAGCTTACCCGAATGGTCACCGAGTCTTTCTGCTTTTGCGTTGGCCCATGCCCAGGATCTGATTCGTCGTGGTGTGCTATCGCATCGGGATGCCCAGGGTCGGGATGTCGCCCAACGCGCTGGCGAGGCTGGTCTTCCGCCTGGAGAGTATGGTGAAGTGGTGGGGGCTGGTCCACTGTGGCAAAAGATTTGGTACGCTTGGCGAAACAGTCCCGAACACCGAGAGTTGCTTTTAGAACCCCACTGGCAGGCATGGGGTGGTGCATTGGTTCGGGACGGCAAAGTCCTTGTTTGCGTGATCGATGAGTACCGATCACGCGACTAAGTGGTACCTAACGGTCTTCGGGTTCGGGGCGTCGTTCGGGAATCGAAGTAACTTCTGCGGGGTCTTTGAGAGGTGAAAGAAACAAGCCGCAAAAGCACTGACCGTATTCTTGGATATCTTGGGTGGCATATTTGCAGGGACAGACAATATCGTGGTCGGCTTCTTGGCCTTCAGCGTCTCGGCAGGGGCAGTAGGGTTTCCCTTTAACACGGGCAATTTGTGCCAAACTCTGCGTGACATGAGCGGTAAGGTCCTGGTCGGGGTTGACCACCCAGCCTCGATGACTAGCTACCTGAGCCGCATACGCTTTACCCGCGTCGCCTTCATCCCAATTCATCGGTCGTCCTCAGAGCCATCGCTTGGCAAAACTTCGGGAATTTCTTCGGTGGGAATGCCCAAGAGTTCTTCCCACTGACGTTTAATAAACCCTATGGTCATCTTTTGACGGTCAAGCACTAAAGCGGGATAGGATAAGCTCGATTGAAACTTGGCTTTAAATTCTTCCTTGACCTGTTGCTTAAGTTCGGGAGGAATAAGATCGAGGTAGATAAAGCGATAGGCAAAGTGTTGCGCTTGCAGGAACTCCATGCCACGTTTACAAAAGCCGCAGGTAGACAACGCCAAGATGGCGATATCGTGCTCGGTTTTTGTCCCCGGTACGGCGGTAAATTCAACTTGCTCAAACATAGAAGCACTCCTGTAAAAAGTTTCCTTAATGGCTTAGCAGTCTGACGTAATGGCTAACGCCTTCCGAACGGGTTTCTACCAAACCACGCACATCGGCGGCCTGGATGAACCGTTTAAATTGCGAAAAGCCCAAGGCTTTGGTGTCGACCTTTTTTTCGCGCAGGCGGCTCGAGACGACACTGTACTCGTGAAATTGAGCTTCTTTGCCACCGTCAAGTTCTTTGAGACTTTCGACCAGGGCTTTGAGTCCCTTTTGTAAAACGCCCTTATCTTTGGCTTCAGGGACTTCGGGAAGGGTTAAAAAGGGGTTGCCCTCTTTTTCGGAAAGCTGAACAACGCGTCTTTTAACGGCTGCCGAGATAAAATCACTCCATTTGTTGTACCCCAAGTGGTGTTCATCAAAATTAGGGTTGAGCATTTTCATGCGAATCTTGACGGTTCCTAGGTGGGCTGGTTTGCCCTCAGCAGCTAAAATGCCCACTGTTTCGGCCAGCGCCGAAAACCAATAGTCGGGCGAGGGGGCGTCCGGTGCCGAAGTTCCTGGCTCATCGTCGCCTTCATCAGGAAGAATATCTCGGTAATCAACAAAGCTGTCAGCGATGGCCAACAGCTCTTGTGAGGCCGTTTTAATGTCGCAAACGACATGGGTAATTTTGCCGGCTCGTCTAAGGGTTAACAAGAGGGGGCGAAAATCGCTGTCGCCTGTAACAAGAACAATTGTATCAATGTGGCCGTAAAGATTGAGAATCTCTAACGTGTCCGAAACAAGCTGAATATCAACAGAGTTCTTCTTTTTTCGTTCACTGGGGACGTGGACAAGATAAAAATGGTATTTTTTAAGCTGTAGGGCTAACTTTTGAAAACCGGGACTACTCCAGTCCGCGTAGGCTTTTGCGGCGACAACTCGGCCAAGGTTTTCCGCATATTCCCACAGAGCGTCAAGAAAAAGGGAATTGTTGGAAGGTGGTGTGACGTTTTCGATATCCCAAATGACCGATATATTTGCCATACTACCAGTTTACTCCGGCCAACGAAAAAGTTCAAATGAACCGTTGAAAGCCTTAGGATTTTTCGTACTGACCAGTTCGTAACAACACCAGTGTACAAGCATTCAGGCAAACCAGACCCTCTTGTTCTAACTTAGCCTTAAGCTCAGGGTTCTCGGTTCCGGGGTTGAAAATGACCCGTCTTGGTCTCAGCCGTAAAAGCTCTTTTTCTAATTCCTGTTGATAACGGGCCGAGACGTACAAGGTTACAGTATCCACCTTGGCCAACTCGCCAAGGGTCTTGGTCGGAAGGCCATCTATCTCGGAATAGCCGGGGTTAATCGGTATGACTTCATAACCTCGTTCTAAGAGGTTTTCCTGAGCCATATGGGCGTAGCGGTCCTTTTTAGGACTAGCGCCGACAATCGCTGTAGCTTTCATTCCTCTAATATACGCCTGTTGCGAGGTGAAAGAAAAATCGGTATGGTAAAAACGGGCTTAGCATGAACCAGGACCAAATCAAAAATTTGCTTCTTTCTTTACGGCCTCAAGTGCCAGATTTTCAGGTAATCTTAACAGGAAAATCCAGTCGCAAAGTTCATGGGCTCTACAAACCCGATAGCGCCGAAATTCTTTTGCATAACCGGAACTTCAAGACCGAGCAGGAACTTTTGTACACGGCAGTCCATGAGTTTGCCCACCATGTTCATTTTTGTTCACCGCAACGTCCACGGACGGCTAGGTCCCATACAACGCAATTTTGGTCGGTCTTTCATGATTTGTTACAGCAGGCCACAGCGGCAGGCTGGTATCACGATGTTTTTTCGACTGACCCTGAATTTGTGAGCCTAACCCGTCAGCTTAAAGAAAAATATTTAAAGCCCCAAGGGGATTTAATGAAAGAATTCGGTCAGCTTTTGTCGCAGGCCTTCGAGCTGTGCCAGCAACGTGGCCTCCCTTTCGAAGACTATCGTGACCGTATTCTTGGGTTGCCGCGTTCGACGGCGCAAACGACGGTTACCGCCTACCAATGGGATCTTCCCACTACTTACGGCTACGACGCCATGAAATTGCTTGCGTCGCAGCGAAACCCTGAAAAACGACGCGAAATGACCAAGGAATTGCAGGAAGGGGCCTCGCTTGACCAAATTAAGACCCACCTCGCGCCGGGAAAGACCGTTGTTCCCCTGGTAACAACCGAACACGATGAAACTGAAAGGCTAAAAGAAACCGAGAGGCTCAAAAGAAAAATCCAGCAGTTAGAAACCGAGCTAGAACGCTTGAAGTCACAGCTTCGAGAGCGCGAAACAAGAAAAGGAGGTGAAAATCATGGCCAAAGTTAAACTCACCGAAGAGGACACTCCTGATTTTCAAAAGCGGGGAGGGTTGCTGCCGGTGGTGGTGCAAGATTACGAATCCCGCGAAGTTCTTATGCTGGCCTGGTGTAATGAGCAAGCTTGGCAGAACACTCTGGAGTCAGGCTTGGCGACGTTTTGGAGCACCAGTCGCCAGGAACTTTGGGTGAAAGGCGCGACCAGCGGCGATTACCTCAAGATTCGTGAAATTCGCCTAGACTGTGATCAAGATAGTCTTGTCTTTTTGGTGACTTTACAAGGAGAGGGAGTGTGCCACACCAGGAATGCCAGTGGCGCCCACCGGCATTCCTGCTTTTTTAGGACCTTAAACGGCTCTACTTGGATGAACCTGGACCCGTGACCGAGCTTGTGATCGGTACGGCGGTGCTTTCTTCTAAAGCTGCAACCAAATCTTGCTTATTGAGCTTTTTGGCCAAATCTAGCGGGGTTTGGCCGTTTTTGTCTCGAATTCCTGGGTCCGCACCCAAATCTAAGAGCATTTTGATGGCTGCCGCTGGCGCGCCTGTCAGGACAGCCAAGTGCAGGGCGGTACGTCCCAAGTTGTTTTGATTGTTCACATTTTCAGGAGTAAAAAAGGCCTTCCAAGCCGTCGGACCCGAGCGAAGGGCCAAGGAGGTTGGCGAAGCTCCATCCCGATTTTCGGCAAAAGGGTCAGCTCCTTGCTGAATCAACAACCGAATGGCGCTTTGATTCCCTTGCGAGGCGGCAAAATGAAGGGGTGTCGCACCGGTAATATCGCGTTGCCAGACCCGACCGCCATGCCGCAAAAGTTCTGCTAAAAGGTCGGTCTGACCGTTGAGCACCGCTTCAAAAACAGGGGTTCGTCCACTAAGGTCTGAGGCGTTGGGGTTAGCGTTTTTGCTCAACAGGTATTTTACCAGGGCGGTCTCACCTCGGCGAACCGCTTGATCGAGAACGGTACGACCTTCGAGATTCTTGGCCTCAAGGTTGGCTCCGGCTGCCAAAAGTAGGTTGCCCAGGGCAGGTTGGTCCGCCGAGACCCAAATCAAGTCTTGGAGTGGTGTGTTTCCTGCTTTGTCCACAGCTGATGGGTTGGCCCCCGCCTGTAAGAGGATGCTAACCATCGTCGGACTGCCCTGACGGACCGCTTCGTGAAGGGGTGTATTCCCTAACAAATTGGCCATCGTTAAGCTGGCACCTTTTTGAAGCAAGAGGGTTACCTCTTGGGGAAGATTGCCGTCAATGGCGTAAAACAGGGGGGTGTCAAGCGAGGAATCCTGCAGGTTGACGACCGCCGGGGTGAAAAAATTCTCTTGAAATGCCAGCGGAGACTGAAACGCTAATTGGAGAGGCGTCACCGATTGATTATCAACCAGAAAGAGGTCGGCCCCTTTGGCAAGAAGCAGCTGTGCCTCTTGTAGGTTACCCTGAGCAATGGCCAGGTGCAGGGGACTTTGCCCCTGTTTATTACGGACGTTGGGATCGGCGCCTTGCTGTAAAAGGTAGTTGACGGAGTCTAGGTAATTACCTGCCATCACCGCTAAATGCAACGCGGTATTCCCGTTGTCATCCTGAACACCAATATTGGATTTGTCGACTAGCCAAGAAAGAACCTCTTGGCCCATGCGAACTGCCAACCTCACCGGCGAAAGATCGGCGTTATTGACGGCAAAGATGTTAGCTCCTGCCAGTCGCAGAGCCACAGCCAAGGCTTTTTCTTTTCGTTGAACAGCATCAAAGAGAGGAGTTTCGCCCATCTTATTGCGGGCGTTGATGTCGGCCCCGTGCTCTAAAAGCAATTTCAATAGAGAGTCCGACAGGTTGAGCGAGACAACGAGGTGAAGGGGGGTGTTGCCAAAGTTGTTTTTTAAATTGGGGTCGGCTTTGTGTTCTAAAAGCAAGCGTGCGGCTTGTTCCGGATGGGGCGAGGTCATTGCCAGGTGAAGGGCTGTATTATTGTTAAAATCTCTGAGGTTGACATCGGCACCCAGTTTAATAAGAACGGTTGCGGTTTTCAGTTGTCCGTTTTCAAGAGCTTTATGAAGAGGGGTGTTCCCTGCAAAATCACGAGCATCCACAACGGCGCCTTTTTTAACCAAAAACTCGACGATACCCGTCTGACCATGAGCAGCCGCATAGTGCAACGGTGTAGTGCCTAAATCCAACGGTAGGGACACATCATCGGCAAGGCCAGCCCGGCCAAAGTACACCAGATCATTCTGCAAGGGAACGGGTGCGCCTTTTCGGAACAAATCCCAAGCAATTTCAGCATGCGATGCACTTTGGGGAAACTGCAGGGCAAGGTCGGCAGGAGTTAACCCTGCTTTATTGCGCTGTGAAGGGTCGGCACCCAAGGCTAAAAACTTTTGCACGAGAGCCACAATTCCGCGCGAAGCGGCCCAATGCAGGGGGGTGTTTCCCTCTTGGTCCGTAGAGCCGATGTTGTCTTTCGTGACTAAAAGTGGCAAAAGGGAAGGGTTTTGATCTAAGGCCGTTTGGAAGGGGGAACGGCCATTCTTATCCTTTATAAAGAGAGAGGCCTTGTACTGCACCAGCAACGGAATCGTTTTAATGGCATTGTGCTCTACCGCCAACATGAGGGGCGTTTTACCCTCTTTGTCTGTCAGGTCGACGGTCGCTCCGCGTGAAAGCAAAACAGCCGCGATATCCGAAAGGTCTTTTTCTGCGGCGATGTGCAAGGCCGAGCGCCCTTGGGAATCGACGCTATCGACGTTGGTATTTAGTCCAAAAATTTCACGAATTTTGGCGAGATTTTGATTTTCTACCAGGTCAAGAAGGCTTTCTTTGGGCGCTTTTGGAGGTGGAGGTGTGGCACAAGAAAAGACTAACAAGGCCAAAAAGGGCAACAGGAGCCTGAACGGTTTCATAACGATATTTTCGGATTATTCCGTCAACCCCT
>JAJXVP010000244.1 GCA_021782055.1 bacterium
TGATGGTCTCTTTGGACCAAATCTTGTCAATGAGCTTCTCACTTTGTTTGTCCATCGTATCCTCCTTCAAGCGGATTTACTATCAGTTTAGGAGGCGCCATGCCAAATGTCAAAAAAAAATCATCAAAATCTTTAAAAATCGTTGAGTTTTGTTGTGGCGGTGTAGCTGTGTGCCTAGATTACTGATCTTTTTGCCGGGCTTTGGTCAGCTCTGCAAACTCGGTCGTGGGTTGAACTGGCTCAATCCCAAACTTTCTTGTCAAAATCGGCTTAGGAATGGCATCGTTGAGGGCTTTGGTGGAATCAAAATACGCGTAACGAACATTAAAGGCGTGTTTCGCCAAGAGGTTCTTTTGAGGGTCTTTTAAGGCTTCGCCCAAATGTGTCAAACGGTCCAAAATGTGAAGCACCAACTTATTGAGGGGGTGGTCCTGCGGTGCGTCTTTGATGAGGAACTTTCCCAGGGCATTGATATCCATAATTTCGATGGCGTGCCACTTGTAACCGTCATCGGCATCAAAATAGGCATTTTCAATGATACCCAGCAAGGCCATCAGGGCTTTTTCATACATTTCGTCGGGGTGAAAAGAAAATAAATTGGCGAAAGCGGCATCGATCAAATCGGTGTTGGGTTTGATGGTCGAAAACAACAGCCGAGGCTCGCGGTTGGCAATAAGGGCATCAATGACCCAGGGGTTGTTGGTTTGTATCAGACGGAGAAACAACGGGTAGGTTTCGCGGTTAATCCCCGACCAATTCAAAAAACGGGCAAAACTCACAGCACTTTCAACCTGAATCGGGTCGGTGCAGGCAAAGAGAGCCTCGCGTATGTAATATACGCCATCCATAATGATTCGCCGGTCTTCTTGAAAACTCATATTCAACCTTGACTTCTTTTCATAGCGATTATCGGCGACCGGCCTTTCAATATTGAGGTTTGTTTGCAGGCTCTCCTGTGCTAGCTTAGCGTTTGTCTCCGTACATTTGTAAAAAGCTCTTCCCAAAGGCCGAGTAATCATCGTCGTGAGTCGTTGACGGGGTCTCGGCGGCTGGTTTGAACCACGTCCGAAAGTATTCATTGACATATTGGATGCGTTCGCGGAGGTTGCGCGCCAAAGTTTCGGCAAGCTCTGGCTCTGCCCAACCTTCGAGCAAGGACCACGCCCAGTCCTTAAGTTGTTCACCTGATAGCCTGTTGAAAGCTTCCAGGCGCGTGTCAAAGAGTTCTAAGGGCTGATTTTGAAAATGTTCCGGCCGTAAGAGTGTTAAAAACCGCGTTTTTTCGGTACGAAACCATCCAAATTTGTCGGGGTCACCAGTGATCTTCATTTTTGTTGTGGTTAAATCCGCTTTGTCAAAGTCAATGGCTACCAAAAAGTCTTTTCGTTGGGAGTTTTGGATTACCAAATAGTTGTTGGGATTTCGATCTTCATCAAAGTAGATCCAGCGGTTGACCAAGTCTTGGCGAATGTAATCGATGTAAGGTTTGTTGAGGTAGTTATACGAGCTTATTTGTATACCTTTTCTAATCACTTTTGTTGCGCGAAAAGGCTTACCGTTGATTTTAGTCAGGACAAGAGGAGCCGATAAGGTCCCCGTTTGATGATCTAATAAGTAAACCAACATGCAGACCCGGTGGTAGAGAGCCTCGTCGGCGCAGGTAACGGGTTTGACAATCCAAGGGTGTCCTTGCTGATCGGTCGCGGCCTGGTAGCCTTTGACAATGGCATTAAACGGAGCTTCATCACTCTTAGGAGTAAGCTTTAAATCAATCTGTTTCAGGTGACTCAAAAGCTGGGGTGTCGTCAGGTTCAAATAAAAGTAGTCAACAAGGTCGGTGTCGTGGAGTTCCTCAGCCAGCTTTTCGCGATCATCCATAGTAATAAACCTCAGGAGTTTTGACCTGGGCTGTTTTAAGCACCAGTTCACCATTTTGGAACGTCAGGTAAGGGGCTTGGCTTGCGGTCCCTGAATACAGAATATGATGATTCTTTACACCAATGACATTCATCCAGCACCCAGATTTGTTCCCGTCGTTGATAAGGTTATGCCCCACAATAAAATGCGTAAACTCGGGCAACGAGAGGCATTCCAGCATAGCCCGTATGTCGCGTTCGCCATATTCGCGTGAGCTTGGGGTTCCATGAAATTCATTGATACGGTTCCAAGTAAGTTGTTGCATCAAATCGGGGCGATCTAGAACATCGATCAATTGCTGTTTCGTACAGCCGCCTCGAGGGGGGCCCGCATGGGTAATAACAAAACCATCCCCGATGATGAAATAAGGCAACGCTTCAAAAAATCTCTCAACAGCTTCTACATACTCGGGCGACCGTGCCTCAAGCAATTTGAGACGAAATTCTTTACCCTGAGCGATACCCGATTTGACCAGCCTAGCGTCAAAGGTATCATGGTTGCCCCTGAGGTACAAGAAGTTCTGGGGGTAAGCAATAATCAAGCGAAAGATCTCTTCTAGCATCACTAAAGAGCTGGTCATGTCTTTCATTCTACCGGTTTGATCGTCGTGAACGGCGTCACCCACGACTATATATGCAGCTTTGTTCGCGGCCACATCTTCAAAGTTGGTTTCGTGGTGCAGAATTTGTTTCAAATTATCGAGGTTGGTATGAAGGTCGCCGATGATGATGGGACGAAGGTTTGCGGGAAACTCAACCAAACCTCCCGGACGACCGTGAGAGTCGCGGAGCCTTCCCGGTGAATTTTCAATGATCTTGGTAGCCTCTTCGACCAGAGCAACGCCCTCTAACGACGAGACCTCAGCGTTATGAGATGCCATACTGTTAGTGTTAGCTTAGAAAGGTTCAATGTCAAGGTAAGGAAGATAAATGTCTAAAGTTCTTAAGCCAGATTCTCCTGTGACGGCGGCTTTGGTAGGCCTTGGTCGAATAGCCAGCCTTTTAGAAGACGATAAAAAACGCGAAAAGCCGGCTTCGCATGCCGGAGCCCTCACCCAAGCGGGCGTGAGGTTGATTGCCGGCTGTGATACCGACCCGGAGCGTGCGCAAGCCTTTGCACAACGCTGGGGGGTAGAGGCTCTCTATACCGAGGCGGAACAACTCCTCGCCGAACACTCTCCAGACATTTTCGTTATAGCGACGTACCCCGAGACCCATGCCGAGCTTGTAAAATTGGCCTTTCGGCAGCGCATCCCCGTCGTTATTTGTGAAAAGCCCATAACGGCCACTCTTTCGGCAGCGCGTCAGTTGGAAAGGGCTTTTGAAAACACCTCGACCAAGGTGGTGGTGAACCATGAACGGCGTTACGCCCGTGATTATCAGCGCGTCAAAGGCCTCATAACCAGCCAAACTTACGGTCGTCTACGCTCGGTGAATGCGAAGTTGTTTATGGGGCGGGGGCGAACACCGGGCGAAGTTTTATTGTGGGACGGAACTCACCTGGTCGATATTTTACGCTACCTCACCGGCGAAGACGGAACAGAAATTCAAGCCACTGGCGAGGTTCGTCAGTCTGGAGGCAGTTTGTTGGTGCGAATGATGATGGGCACTGTGACGACGGTAATCGAAATTGCTACGGATCGAGATCATCTGGTGTTTGAGCTAGATTTATCGTTTGAACGGGGCCGTATTCGTATCGGTAACGGCCTGTACGAAGAATGGGTAGGTGGCGAAAGCCCGTTGTACGAAAAAATGCGTTCGTTGTTACCGGTCCAGGTTGATACATCAGCTTTGTCTCCGACCGAATATTTTTTGGGGATGGCCAAAGACGCCGTACGAGCCTTCAGAGAACCAGGTTACCAGCCCGTTTCAAGCCTACGAGACGGTGTCGCCGCCCTCGAGACTCTTGATACCATTTTGAAACGGGCTGGGAGTTCCTTGGCAAAAATCTCTTAGCGTGCAGGCCCTTCGTGGGCCTGTGACAACTCGAGCGCAAAAATGCGGCTTTTTCGCTGGTGGTTGTAGGTGGCTTGCCGGGCAGGGGGCAGGCTGGCAAGGTCGGTTTCGGTAAAACCAAGCTGTTCAAACCAGTCCAGAGTTCGTGTCGTCAGAGCGAACACTCGTGTCAAATGGAGGCGATGAGCTTTGTCGATCAGAAACCCTAAAATCTTTCGGCCCATGTTGAGGTGCGCATAGGTCGGGTTGGTGGCGATGGCAGCTAGCTCCGCTTGGTCATCAAACACGTGCAGGGCACCACAGGCGTGAACGACCCCATCAATTTCATAAACGACATAGTCTGCCAAGGCGTTGGCGATGGTTTCTTCGGAACGAGGAACAAGAATGCCCTTATCGACTAGCGGTTGCATGAGGTTCAGCACTTCCGAGATATCCTCAACCTGCATGGAACGAATCGCCTCGTAATCGCTGTCGTAAACCATGGTTCCAATTCCTAGGTTCGAAAAGATTTCGCGAAGAACGGAACCTTCCATTCGGCCATCGATAATATGGGCGCGTTCACACCCTTTGCGGCAGGCCTGAAGACCCATCTTCAGGTATCGCAGTTCTACAGTTTGCGAGT
>JAJXVP010000028.1 GCA_021782055.1 bacterium
GGTATGTTGTTGTTTCAGAAGCTCGTGATACCTTTTTTCAGGGTGTGCGTGAAATCAACCTGCAAAATTACTTGATTCTTGCGGGTTCTTTGATTTTTTCGTTCCTCCTCATGCTGTTCTTTTCAACCTACCTCACTCGTCCCATTTCCAAAATGGTCCGAACGATGCGCGAAATTATTCAGGATAACAACTTAACTCGCCGCGTTGATGTTGAATTTCAGGACGAAATTGGTCGAATGGCCCAGACGTTTAACCTGATGTTGGCCGAGTTGGAGCGGGCTTATGGACAGATTAAGAATTTTGCCTATCAGTCCGTCTTGGCTCGAAAAACCGAACAGAAAATCCGAAACATTTTTCAAAAATACGTTCCCGCCGATGTCATTGATGAAGTTCTGGGTAACCCGGAGTCGATGTTAACGGGCGAAAACCGGCAAGTGGCGATCTTATTTTCGGACATTCGCGGGTTTACCACGATTTCTGAGAGTATGCGGCCCGATGAGTTAGTAACCTCTCTGAACCGTTACTTTTCGATGATGGTCGATATCATTGTGGCTCGTAACGGTACGGTCGACAAATACATTGGCGATGCTATTATGGCCTTGTTTGGCGCCCCCGTTCGTAGCGAGAACGACTCGCTGTTATCGGTTTTGGCTGGTTTAGAAATGGCACAGGCCCTGGAAGTCTTTAACGAAGAACAAAAAGCTAAGGGTAAAAAAGAGTTTCATATCGGCATAGGGATCAACTATGGCGAGGTGACGGTAGGTAACATCGGTTCCGAGAAAAAAATGAATTACACGGTGATTGGTGACAACGTCAACCTGGCGTCCCGCTTAGAGGGTTTAACAAAAAAGTATAAACAAATGCTTTTGTTCTCGGACTCTGTGTATCAAAGGGTAGGGCGTTACGTGTACTGTCGGCTGGTGGACAAGGTTGTCGTCAAGGGGAAAACCCACGGAGAAAACATTTACACCGCCAAACGTACCCTTACCGACCAAGAAAAGAGCGGCTGGGCAACTTGGCACTCGGGCCTAGAAGCCTACTATCGTCGCGACTTTGCTCGCGCTCGGGGCTTGTTTCTCGAAGTTGCCGACCGGTGGTTGCCCGGAGATACCTTGGCGCTAGACTTTGCTGAACGGGCTACGGCCTTGATCCAAAACCCGCCGGAGCCAGGCTGGGTTGGCCTCGAAGTCATGCACGAAAAATAAAAGGTGATGGTTCTTCGTTTTGCTGACGCTTTGTTTCGCCGACGAGTCTGCTAATGGCGGTCTTCAAGTTATAGGTGCGATTCAGAGGTAAGAAGGGCAAGAAAGGCCAAGACGGCCGTTGTCAGTGAGATTCCTGCACCCAGCTTATCGGCATCGACCAGTCGTTGATTATACGGGGTTGACCCGGCTGTTTGTGCTCCGGAAAAAAAGAACAGACTGCTGGCGGCACTGGCTAGCGTTACCGCAAGGCTAGCGTCGCGAAGAGGGTGCCACAGCGAGGATGTTGGAGGAACAGCTGTGACCTTGGCGGGAACGGGATGGTTGGTGAGGGCGACATCCCTTAGGGCCTCGGTGCGAAGCACCATAGTCTCATCACCAGAGTCATGATATTTCTGTTGCAACTCTTTGAGGGTGGCGAGGTCTGCAGGCGATAATGTCCGCCCTGCAACAATTTGCTGGCTGGCGGTGTCAAACACCTGCCGGAGTGTCATATGCTTTAAATCGAGAGCGTTAGGGGGTTCGGCAACCATAACCGCCGTTAAACCAACTCCCAAAAAAAGAATAAAGAACAAACGCTTCATCGTGAAACCCCCATTTTATCTTCGAGGACCAGAATTTGGTGTTCAATTTCTGGCCGAGAGAACAGGGGGTCTAGAAACGCCATGTGCTGAAGGTGGTAGAGTGCTTGAATATCGTCGCCGGAGGCTTGTTCAAGGTCGGCGGCCGCTTTACAAGCTTTATCATAGTAGGTTGATTGTTGAAGGACATCGGCGACCAGCCGGAACTCAGAAAGAGCCAAGGTGCGTTCTCCTTGAATGGCATGAATGCGTGCCAAGAAAAACCAAGCGCCTGGAGTTTGCTGAGAATCAGGGTAGTCATGGGTTAGCCGGGTAAAATTGGCTGCCGCCGCTTCAAGCTTGCCCGCTAACAAGAAGTCTTTGCCTTCACGAAAGAGGGTTGAGGCAACATGCCGGGCTTGGGGCAGGGGGGCTGGTATGGCGTGACTGGCATGAAGAAAGCGAATTTTGGAGGCCTTGAGACTAAAGGCCCAGGCGATATCCGCAAGGGTAAGCCCCCAGCTCGTCACCGTAGCTGGCGAAAACGGAAAAGTCTGCCCACGGTTGACGGTGGCGTCGCCTAAGGTGGCAAGAATGCTGAGCGTGGAAAGGACAGGTATGCTCCATGCTGTGGCCTCTAACAGCCCCTGGTCAGGAAAAATCGGGTCGATATGAACCTTTCCTTGAACCGTTTTAAGTTCCCAAGGTCCCGAAGGGATTGAGAATTCCTTGCCTTCGGTAGGAATACTTTGACCCGATTGCCAGAGCTGGTCGTTCTCGGGGAAGGCTAGAGTGACGGTGGAGGGGTCAAGGTTAACGGGGATAACGACAATTTTTCCCGGCTCAAGGTCTAGGGTACGTGACCAACTTTGGTAGCCTTTTTTGGTCAGAACCACGGTGTGACGACCTGGTTTAAGCAATGAAAGATACGAAGGCGTAGCCCGCCCCAAGGCATGGCCATCCCATTGTATGGTTGCCCCTAACGGGTTGGACTCTAAAAAGACTCCCGAAGTCAGGGGTTCGGTGCTCCCCGTTAAACTTTGCGCGGGGATTTGACCTCCCCACAAAAAAGCCACCACGAGCGGTGCCAAAAGGCGCTTCATGCTCTTCACTATAACTCAACTATAACTCAGCCACGCTGATCACGCCAGCATAAGGCCTGTGCCCAAAAAGTAGGTTTCAAAAGATTCGTCACGCACGGCCTTGGGGCGAAGGATCTTGGTTTGCCGAAACCGGGTATTGAGGCGTTCCAAAAGGACTTTTTCGTCGCCTCCTTGAAAGACTTTTGCTAGCAAACTGCCTCCGGGTACCAAAAGTTGTTCCGCCACTTCGATAACACGTTCTACCAAACGAAAAGAACGGGCAGTGTCTACGGTGCGATTACCAGTAGTCGAAGGTGCCGCATCAGACAAAATGACATCATAGGGGCCCTTCGCTTTCAGCTGCACAAAAGAACTTTCGTCAAAAAGATCACCTTGAAAGAAAAACGCGTTAGGCGGAAAGGTTTTGAGTTTTACCGGCGCCAGGTCTATACCAACCAGAAAACCCGTACCGTCAAGGAGCTTTAGGGTGTACAGCGACCAACTGCCAGGACTAGAACCGACATCGAGCACCCGAAGGTTCTTTTTTAAGAGACCTGTTTTTTGTTGGATTTCTTCGAGTTTGTAAACCGAACGGGCCGGGTAGCCTTCGCGCTGAGCCTTCAAGGCATAATAATCTGGTTTTTCACGTCCCATTCTGAGCGGACTCCTTGACGGTCGTACCATTTACAGGCGAAATTCGCGCCATGACCATCGACAAGTATACCCAAAGGCTGGAAAAGATTGAAGCTGCTCTAGCCCGAGTTTTGCCCCCCTCGGCAGACTCAAACTGGCTCACCGCTGTGGCGGGAGAGTCTTTGCTAGATGTTCGCCCCGAGGCCTTTAACGATATTACCGCCCCTTCGTGGGCCCTTTTAAAGCGGGGCGGGAAGCGTTGGCGTTCCTTGGTAATGGTCTTGGGTTATGAGTTGGCGGGGGGCGAGGCCGAAGACATTTTTGAACTGACCACGCTTGTGGAACTTCCTCATACCGGTAGCCTCATCATCGATGACATCGAGGACAAAGCCATCGAGCGGAGAGGGGGCCCTGCCATCCACCTGCAGTTTGGCATCGACAAAGCGATCAATGCGGGGAACTTTTTGTACTTTGAACCGACGTATTTGATCGAGCAAAGTCGCCTCGAAGATTCTGTCAAACTGCGCTTGCTGGTTTGCTACCTTCGGGTCATGCGCCGTCTCCATTTTGGACAGGGCTTAGACATACAATGGCACAACGATCACGATTTTATTCCCTCGAGGTCCGAGTACCTCAGGATGTGCCGCTACAAAACGGGTGCCTTGTCTCGTTTAGCGGCTGAAATCGCCTTTGCTGCGGCGGGGCGTTCTGATTTAGAAGCGGATGCTTTTGGAAGGCTGTGGGAAGATATTGGGGTTGGTTTTCAAATTCTGGACGATGTCAAAAACTTGGTGTCCGGTAACCCCGGCAAACAGCGGGGTGATGACATCGTAGAAGGCAAAAAGAGCCTGCCGGTATTGTGTCATGCTTCGGCGACTTCTCAGGGGGGACGTGATGTGCTCGAGGTCTTTCGCCAAGTTGACGCTTTGCGAGCCGAAGGTAAGCCCTTTCAGGCCGAAGTTGAGCGTGCCATTGGTCTGATGGAAGGCTCGGGGGCAATTGACGAGGCTAGAGCTATGGCTGAAAGCTTGTTGTCGCGTTCGGCGTCACTTTTGCGCTCGGGTTACCCCAGCACCGAAGCTCGTCAAAGCCTAGAAGAACTCTTAGAAAGCTTTTTTCAGGGGGCCAACCGATGAGTCCTCAGCTTGTCAATCGACGACCGTTTTGGCGGCGTCTTTTACCCTTTAGTTATTTTTACGCGACCTTGGGGGTGATTGCCCTCAACCTGCTGGTTTTTTTGTGGAATCAGATGGACCCCAATAGTCGGGGTTTGGTTGCTTTGAACGCGACGGCCGTGTGGGAGTATGGGGCTTGGTGGCAGATTTTTACCTACATGTACGTTCACGCGAATATAACCCATATCCTGTTCAATATGATTGGCTTGTTCTTTTTCGGTCTAGCAATCGAGCATAACCTGGGTAGCTGGGAATTCCTGCTGTTCTATCACGTGGTCGGCTGGCTGTCAGGGGCGTTTTCCCTCCTGCTATACACCCTGCTTGGTTCTGACGTTTGGCTCATGGGTGCCTCGGGCGCCATTTTTGGGGTCATGCTGGCCTATGCGACCTTTAGACCCAATGATCGTGTGCTCGTGTTCTTTGTTATACCCCTTCGAGCCATTACTATGGTGCTCGCCTTTACAGTTGTGGAGGTAGTTTCACAAATTATGAACCCCTACTCGGGGGTAGCGCATCTAACCCACCTCGCGGGGTTCTTTTTTGCCTTCTTCATTCTCTGGGGACGCTATGGGGTGAACCCTTGGCAAGTAATTCGGCATCAGGATCGTTTCTTGTAAGGGGTGACTGACGGATGAAGCTCCTTTTGGTTCTGGTGGCTGGCGTTTTTGCCGGTTTATTATTGGGCGGGCCTTGTCAGGCCGAAGACCTGACCTCTGATATGCTCCAAGTGGAGGTTTGGGCACCTTTGGCCTCAATAAGCCCTGGTGAGCTTACCCCGCCGCCACCACCCTCGACGTTACCGATTCAACTCTTAAAAGAAGCGCGGTGG
The DNA here is from genome assembly GCA_021782055.1 of bacterium. The sequence continues at coordinate 5,482 of JAJXVP010000028.1, forward strand.
CTAATTTCGGGCATGATTTTTGGCTGGCATTTTGTGTATGTTCCTTCGGATAAAACGCGTCAGGTCGCAGAAGTTCTCACCCTCAAGCCTTTGGGAGAAATTCCTTGGGGTGATCCGCGGTTATCTGTAACTGCAACGCGTGTGGACAGGAAGAGCAACCAGTATTCGGTGAGTGTTACGTACCTTTTGTCGAGTGTCGAACAAGATTTGCGCACGGCGTGGGCATCGGCTGAGCTGCATTCCGCCGGTGGGCGGGGGGAATGGGTGGGGGCTGATAGCCTAAAGGGGAGGCAGGAGGTGGTGGCTCAGACGGTGAAAGCCGCTGTGAGAAACTTTTTACGGCCTAAGATTTTTAACAAGCCAGAACGAATTGAAGGAGATGTCTTGCTCCTACACTCCCCTTTGATTGGGTCGGAAGCGGATCAGCTAGACTGTACGGCAGAGTTTCGTCTTCGGCTTACTCTGGTTCAATCGTACCCGGTATATTGAGTCGATACTGAACGGTGGGTTATTTCCAAAAAAGGGCCGCCGGCCAGGCCAATACCAACCCTACAATGATCCCTACCACAATCTCAGGGAGGGTGTGCCCAACCATTTCGTTGATGGCTACCCTCTGGTTCGCAGGCAGGCTTTCTTGTAGCCGATTAACCACCCGCGCCTGTTTCTGGACATTACCACGCAATTTGTAGGCATCAAAAATCACAATCGCACTGAATACAGCGGCCAGGCCAAAGAGATTAGAAGCAGGCCCCTCATAGACGGCAATGGCCACACTTAAAGAAGTCACAAAAGCCGAATGTGCCGAGGGCATGCCGCCAAAGGTCAGCAAATGTTTAAGCCTAAGCTGTCGAGTTTTAATCGACAAAGCTACCCATTTGAAAATTTGGCTGAGGAGCTGTACTGCTACGGCAATGACGAGAGATTTAGGCAGGATATTCACAGGGCCTAGTTTAGGCGAATTGAGCAAAAGACTCAACTGAGCGGAGCCTCAGCCTGCAGGACTACAGGCAGCGACAACCCAGAAAGTGTGGGGCATTCCTTGAATTTTCAGAGAAGTCGCGCTACATTTATAGTCGTTGATGAGACTATAATGGACATTGAAGGTAAATGTGGGCAGTAAAACTTTAACGCCAGAAAAATCTGTCACGCTTAGTGTTTTTGGTTTAGATCAGCATCCTGATCCGAAATCTGTGACGACCTCGTTAGAACAGCTTCACGGAGTTCGCGCAGCTAAGCTTGATTTAAAGAAAAAGATTGTCAAAATTGTTTGGAATCAGTCAGCGAATTTGACGAAAGAGGAACTCATTTCGGCTGTTTTTCGCTGTGGTGTAGCCGCCGAAGAGCTAGCCTAAACCTCGATCTACTTTGCAGAGCGGCGAGAAAACTCGCTGGTCCAGGCGTCTGTATGAAAAACTCCCAGGAACCGGAGGACGGTTGGCTCAACCTGAGGCCAAAGGGTTGAGGCGGTACGAAAATCTGCTTTTTTGCCACAAATTTCCAACTGCTCCAATAGGGCACAACCTTCGTCGGCCGCTACCGCACGTAGGGCTCCTTTTAACTGATGGGCGTACATTTCCAGATCTTCAGCGTTGTTCGTCGTTAAGGCTCTTTGAAGGCGATCAAGGCGCTCGGAAAGAGTAGCTTCTACCGTCTTAATCAACTCCCGATAGAGTTCTTTATTTCCGTCAAGAAGACGAGCCGCTTTTTCGGCGTTGAGGGGCAAGTTGTCCGCCATGTTTTCATGGTACTCGGAACTGGCTGCGGTGGCAACTGACAACTTGACGGGCGGTCCCCCTGCATCGAAACTACCAAAGGAGGCGTCGTGAAAACTCTTCTGTGCGCTGTCCTGTTTTGGGTTCAAGCCCTAACCTTACCGGCCAATTTGTTGGGATTACCAGTCGCTTTGTTGGGAACGCACCCCATCAGTTCACCGCCCCGAGGGGTTGAGCCCGTGGCGATTGGTTTTGCGGAGGGTTTTCCGCCGTATCAAGAGCTTGATTCAAGGGGGGGCCCTCAAGGCCTAGATGTGGCCTTGACGAAAGTGGTCTTTGCCCAAACCGGAATTCCGTACTATCTTTCTGCCGGGAAGTGGGATAACCAAGTGGCTCGCCTACGCTTCAACTTGGGTGTCGATGTGCTTATGGGCGCGGAAATTACCTCTGACCGTTTGCAGTATTTTCGCTTCAGTGAACCGCTTTATACACGTCGGTCAGTTCTGGTTGTTCCTGCTAACAACCATACAATTCATTCGTTAACTGATCTTGTTGGACTCACTGTAACGGGCGATCGGGGGAGTCGTGCCGAAGAACTGCTTAAACGTCTGGGAATTCTCGAGCGTGTGCGTTTACGTGAAACTTCTAGCAAGGCCCAAGCCTTTCAGCTTTTAAAAGAAAAAAAGGTGGATGCTTGCCTTATGCCCGAAGCGGTGGGGGTGGCGTTAGAGCGGCATGATCATTATCCGGTGCGCCTGATTCCCCTTGCTGAAACGGGGACTCCGGTGGGGTTTGCCTTTAGGCCAACTGAGACCTCGTTAATTCACAAAGTCAATGAGGCGATCAAAACGCTCCGTCGACAAGGGCAGCTGGCAAAGTTACTTAACCGCTGGTTAAAAAACAGCGGGTAGAATCCCTACGGGCAAGAAGAGGGATATCAGATGACTTCCCGAGCCGGGCGTTGACATGCTATAAAAAGTTCTGCCGTACCCGCGTGAGGTGTTTCTTTGGAACGTTTTCTGATCGACGCGGCAGGCAAGTTTTCCCACGGAGCGTTTTTGATGGATCAGGATACTCTGGTGAAGAGCCTTCATCCCCTCGAGGTTAAGGTTTTGCTCACCTTTGGTCCCGGTGTTCCCCTGACGGCGGGGGTGCTGGGTGAAAAGCTTGGGTACAAGGTAGGGCAAGCCAACCAGGCGTTTTCGTGGCTGTGCGGTAAAGGGTTAGCACACGAAACCGGCAGGACGTCCAAAACCGTTTATGAGATCACTGAGCTGGGTAAAGAGCAGTTAGCAGGAGGAACCCCCGAAGAGAACCTCCTTAAAGCACTCGATAAGGGCCCCGTCGCCATGGCAGAAGCGGCCCAGCTTTTAGGTTTAGAGCAAAAAGACATGGGGAGCGCCTATGGTCAGTTGGCCAAAGAGGGACTTGTCGCCATGGACGAGACCAAGCGGATTGTCAAAAAAGCCGCCGAGAGTCCGCGTATAAAAACCCTCCGAACCTTACTACAAAAAGCCGCCGAAGCTGATTTAGACGAGTCGGCCCTCACGGACGACGAAAAGGCTGTTTTATCAGCAAACGCAAAAAAACGCGGGTCGGCGGCCTCGGTCTTTAAAGTCAGCGAGCGTGAAACCGTTGTTTATGAGTTAACTTCCGCAGCGGAATCGGCGGTTTCCGTCATCCGTGCCCAAGGCGTGACAGGCGATGAATTGGGGGCTTTGACACCGGCACTATTAACCTCGGGGGCCTGGAAAACTGGCGTTTTTCGTCCCTATAACGTGGCAGCGCCCCCCTCGCGGTTGGTAATTGGGCGGCGTAACCCCTACCAGGAGTACATTCTTGGCGTTAAAGACAAGTTAGTTTCGTTGGGCTTTGAAGAGTTTGACGGCCCCCTGGTCGAAACAGAGTTTTGGAACGGTGACGCCCTCTTTATGCCGCAATTTCACTCGGCTCGCGATATTCATGATGTCTACTACGTAAAGAACCCCACTCATGCCAAAGAGATCGAACAGCCGTGGCTGGATCGAATTGCGGCCGCCCATACGAACGGCGGCGATACCGGAAGTCGAGGCTGGGGCTACAACTTTGACCGCGATTTTACCCGAAGGCTGATTCTGCGATCTCAGGGAACCGTCTTGTCGGCAAAACAGCTCCCGAAAGCGAAAATTCCTGGAAAATACTTTGGTGTGGTTCGGTGTTTCCGCTACGATCAAGTCGACGCCACCCACGGCGCAGACTTCTACCAAACCGAAGGGATTGTCTTGGGTTCGGATGTCAATTTGCGCACCTTATTGGGCCTTTTGAAGATGTTTGCCCTTGAGGTTGCCGGAGCAACGGAAGTCAAATATGTCCCCGGCTATTTTCCTTTTACTGAACCTTCGGTTGAAGTTCATATCAAACACCCCGTTTTAGGCTGGTTTGAAATGGGTGGCTCAGGAATTTTCCGTCCTGAAGTGACCAAATCGCTGGGCGTGGATGTCCCGGTTTTGGCCTGGGGGCTAGGTATCGACCGAATGGCGTTGATGTCCCTGGGGCTCTCGGATATCCGAGAACTGTTTACAGCGAATATCGAAAATGTCCGCTTAAGAAGAAGGAGCTAACGTCGTGCCCAAGATTGAAGTCAAACAAGCTGGCCTGGAACGCTATTCCACCTTAAAGCCTTCGGTCGACGAGCTCGCGGAAATGTTGCCTGCCGTCAAAGGCGAAGTAGATGAAGTTAACCGCGAAACCGGTGTCTTGAAGCTGGAATTTAATGACACCAACCGTCCAGACCTGTGGTCAACCGCGGGTGCCGGGCGTGCACTGCGTACCTACTACACCGGTTGGTTGCCAACTTACGAGTTCTTTTCGCGTCCTGGGCGCAGTTTGCCAGACGAGGGACGGCGTGTCACGGTAGACCCGTCAGTGAACGAAGTTCGTCCGTATTTGGCCGCTTTTGCGCTGCGCGGCCCTGCCATGGATGCCGTGACGCTGGATGATTTGATTCAAACGCAAGAGAAACTATGCTGGAACTTTGGCCGTAAGCGCAAGTCTATTGCCATGGGGGTGTACCGCTCACAGAGCATTCACTACCCGGTTCGGTATCAGGCCGTGGACCCTGAAACCACACGCTTCCAGCCGTTGGGACTAGATAAGCCTCTAAGCCTGCGAGAGATCTTGAAAGAACACCCCAAGGGCGTGGAGTATGGTTCGATTGTTGCCAGCTTACCGAAGTTCCCGTTTTTGACGGATTCTCGTGGCGAGGTGTTGTCTTTCCCTCCCATTATTAACAGTGCACACTTGGGCGCGGTTCAAGTCGGTGACCAAGAACTCTTTGTAGAAATGACAGGTACCGATTTACCAAGTTTGACGCTGGCTGTGTCGATTGTCGCTTGTGACTTGGCGGATGCTGGGTATACGATTCTTCCCGTCACGGTAGAGTACCCCTATGACACCCCCTTCGGCAAAGCGGTCACTTTTCCCTATTATTTTCAAGAAGAAGTGAAAGCAGAGCTTGGCTTTATCAACAAATTGTTGGGGATCAACCTCGTCGGGGAAGAAGCTCAAAGCGCCTTAGCGAAGATGGGTGTGCCTTCCCGGTACGGTAACGGCATACTCACCGTGATCCCGCCAGTGTATCGCAATGACTTTTTGCACCCTGTAGATGTCGCCGAAGATGTTGCTGTCGGCCGGGGTTTGGCTTCTTTTGAGCCTGAACGGCCCTCGGATGCGACGATTGGTCGACTAACGGATGCCGAGTTGTTTGGACGACGTGTCCGTGACCTCATGATTGGTATGGGGTTCCAAGAAATGATTTTCAATTATCTGGGTAGTCGGCGCGATTTTATCGAGCGAATGAATATTTCGGGCGATGACGTGGTACAAATCCTCAATCCCATGACCGAGAACTATGAGTATGTCCGGAACTCAATTGCGCCGAACCTTCTTGAGGCTGAAGGTGTTTCGGGCAACGCATTATACCCACACCATATTTTTGAAGTGGGCAAAGTAGTCCGCCTAGAATCCTCGCACCGCGAAGGAAGTGTGACAACAAACAGCTTGGGCTGGCTGTCGGCGGCTCCCGACGAAGGGTTTAACCAAATCAATAGTCGTGTAGCCGTCCTCTTGTACTACCTGGGTAAAGATTACAAGGTTAAAGAGTCTTCTGATCCGCGCTTCATCCCCGGTAGGGCGGCGGAAGTGTGGATTGAACGACAAGCACAACCAGAGTTTGCCGGTGTCTTTGGCGAAGTACACCCCGCAGTTCTCGAGAATTGGAACGCGGGGGTACCATGTACCTTAGGCGAATTGAACCTTGATGTTCTGGCACGCTAAGAAGGGTTCTGAAGAATCGCTAAGAAAGAATGTGGCGGAGGGCGGCAACGGCAAGTTCGTGGTCGGCCTCCTGAGTCAACCCTGATACAGCAAGGACGCCGATTAGGCCGGCATTCTTAATTCGGAGGGGAAAGGCCCCGCCGTGAAAGCTGAATTCACTCTCGGAAAGCCCATATTTTTGCCCGGGAGTAGCGCCGCTTTGGGCCAACTTACGGCCCATGTAAAGACTGGAGTGTCCAAAGCGTAAAACTGTTTTGGTTTTTCGATCCAGCCAAGAATCGTTGTCGGGCGAGGTGCCGTCGGCGTCGAACTGAAAAGCGCGTTGTCCCGAGCGTGTGATCAAGACTGCGATTTTTAAGGACTCGCGTCTAGCTTTGTCGGCTAGCCATCTCCCGAGCTTCCAGACGGTTTCAGCATCAAGCCGTGTCAGCGTCAACTCCGCTTCGAGAGCTAAAAGCTGGTCTAAGTTTTCTGTCGTTTCCATACAACTAATATACTGCTCCCTCAGGCTCGAAGAGAGTCTTGGCAGCGGCTAAAAGTAAAAAAAAAGGCCAACCCAGACTTTTGGGTCAGCCTTTTATACCGGCGGTCGGAGTTGAACCGACACGGTATCGCTACCGGTGGATTTTGAGTCCACTGCGTCTACCATTTCGCCACGCCGGCGTGCTTGTTCTTTATAAAGAAGAACGCGCCAAAGATCAAGCACCTATGAGAGTTGATTGGCAACGGTGGCGGTGTTTCGTTATACTGGGGCTATGCCTGTTTGCACTGCTCGTTTTTTGGATCGGGATCATGAACCCGCTGCCGGGATTCTTCCTGAAACCTTTTTTAAATGCTCTGCCGTCACCGAGTGGCAATTCCCCTGGCCAGACAAAGCTTACGAGCGGGTTACCACAGAAGTGCGTCTCGCCTGGTCGGTCAAATATCTTTATGTACACTTTTGGTCTATAGACAGCTACCTTCTCGCTCGAGAAACCAAGCCCAAGGGAAGGGTGGATTTAGACGACTTTGTTAGTGTCACGGTGGCACATGGCGGGCTGTGTCGTGGGTGGATGGTTAACCCCCTGGGCGTGCTGGCGGAGTTTTCTGCGCCGTACCAAGAAGCGCCTCTTGCCGAAGCCGATATCAATCGGGCTTGGAAATCCGCGGCCCTTGGTAAAACGGGGCATTTCCCTGCCGGTTGGTCCTGGGAACTTCGTATCCCTTTTGAAAAAGATTTTTCGGTAGTGCCTACTCGAGGTGATGTTTGGAAAGTTCAATTTCAGCGTCAGGACATCGATAAGCAGGGTCATGTCTCGCGGGCGGAATGGGCTGTTCCCCACGGAGGAACTACCGGTTTGCTTGACCCTGGTAGTTTTGGCGACTTGCAGTTTCAGGGCTGAATAACGGTCCCGAAAAACGGCTGATTTCGTAAAATCTTTTCTAGGTTCCTCAGGTCACTTCCCGAGGCGACGCAGACCTTCAAGCCCAGCTGTGCCGCCTGCCGGGTGGCAATGGGGTCGAAGGGTGTGTTCTTACCCGGTACCCACTCGTCGCCAACGATGGCACGGAATTCCTTCCAGCTAGCCTTTTCAAGGGGACGGGCGGCCGGGTTCTTTTTCGGATCATCCGTATACACCTGGGCAATATTCGACAGGTTCACCACGGTACCAGCTTGAAAACGCTCGGCAAGAACCACAGCGTCAAAGTCGGTCGAAAACCCGGGTTTCCAGCCCGCCGCCACCAAAACACGACTAGTCCATTCTAAGGGAGCCGTAGGGTCTGTCACGACGTCGTTGGGACAGTCCGCGCCAAAAGCGGCTTTAACTAATTGCGCGTTGAGTCTGGTTGCCATGATGCCAATCCAATCCTGAGCCTCGGAAGCAGGGTGCTGCTCAAGGGCCTTTAAAGCATCCTGGTACTGACGAGCCGGAGCCCCCCCGCCCACAATGAGGACGATACGACGCGTTGAATCTTCGGCCAACCACGCCCTAACCAAGTCACGGAATTGGCGGACAAATTCGACAGCTACCTGCGCTGGGGCTACGAGAGAGCCTCCGAGTGATACAATCGTCGTGGAAGTGGTGGGAGAATGGGGATTCATGAGGGTCTCCTTCAGAAAAAATCAGCGTCTGGCAGTGTAGGCTGGCTTTTCAGGTCAAGTCAACGCCGCTATAATGCCGCTCATGTTTCGATGGCCGTTCCGTTCCCGCAAAATCCCTACTGATCTCGATGCCTTTGTGGCTGAAAAATGGGAGGCTCGCTTCTCTCATCCCAGTGAGGCACGCTTTACCCGTGAAGCTGGCTCGGGATTTTCGGTTGACTTGGGCCGGACGTCCCGCATGGAGCTTGTCCGCCCCCGCTTATTCGCTTGGACGGTTGATCCGTGGTACCGCTACCGGGATCTTGTCCTGGAAGCCGACTTCACGTTTGGCGCGGCTAACGGCGGTAGCGCCGTCGGTTTGGTGCTTCGTTATACGAATGACGAAAACTATGCTTACGTTTTGGTCTCGAACACCGGCCGAATCCGGTTTGACGTGGTCTTTAATGGAACGCCGATTCCTCTCATCCCTTGGACGAGCCTTGCCCAGCCCCCTGGGGCCTCCTTTAACCTCACGGCAATTGTACACGGACAGCATTTTTCGTTTTATGTCGACAAAAACTGGGTCGCCGAGGTTGCTGACGACCATTTAGACTCGGGCAGGGTTGGTTGGGCCGGGCAAAATTATGGCGACCGATCGTTAGCTGAGTTTACCCTGTCACGTTTCTGCCTAGAGTCCCGTCCGGTCGAAGTAGAGGCACAATACCTTCGTTGGACACGGTTGATTTTGTCGGACCCGGCGCAACGTAGGGTGCTAGCGCAGTCCTTCTTTGGGTTTGGACGGTTTATTGAAGCAGAAATTCAGATGCGCCGTGTCTTGTTAGACCACCCTGCCACTCGCGATGATTTGTTTTTTTTAGCGCAATGTGTGCTTCGTCAGGACAGGACAGCAGAAGCTCTTAAACTTATCGAAGAGATTTTGCTCAAAGAACCGGGGTGGGAGCTGGCCTTGAAAGAAAAGGCGAATATCTTCTACCTGCAAAATCGCTATAGCGAGCTCAAGGACGCTTTGGGTCCCCTTCTGAAACGCTTTCCGGAGGATGATATGCTCTGGAATTTGCAGGGCCACGCGCAAACAGGCTTGGGAAATTGGTCGGGAGCCCTAGAGTCCTACCAGGCCGCCTGGAAAGAAAACCCTCGCATGCCGGTCTACGCGCTCAATGCTGGGTTAACCTTCGAAAGGTTGAAGCGCCCGGACGATGCGGCCCGTTATTATATCGACGCAGGGACGGAATGGTTCCGTCAAGAAGCTTGGTCTGAGGTTGATGATATCCTTGCTCGCCTTGAGTTTATTGCTTGTGATCAGTCGCTGGCAGCGCAAACTCTGAGGGCCAAAGCTCTTTTTCAAAAAGGAGAAGTTCATCGTGCTCGTCCCCTGCTTGAGGAAGCTCTGCGCCAAGGGTCAAAAGACAGCGCGGTGGCCTATTTGCTAGCCGTTGCGTCTCGCCAAGAGGGACGTCTGGAGGAAGCTTTGCGTTTGGCAGCCTTGGCAGCCACATGGGAACCGGATTTTTACCTGTTCCACTTTAAGTTGGCTGAATGGTTGAAAGAGGCTGGGCGAGACTTTGACGAAGAATTGCAAAAGGCTCTTGCCTTAGCTCCACAAGACCCCTGGGTGTTGAACCTTCGGGGGCTCACAGCCTCCTCTAATAACGAAAAGACTTTTTATTTGGAAAAAGCGCACCTAGCGCTTCCTCAAGAACCCGCGATTGCGATCAATCTTTCAGAGCACTATCATAGCCTTGGTCGCCGTGACGAAGCTTTTCGGATTCTTGAGGGCTGGGAGAATCGCGCAGACATTGCCAACCATCGGGGCAATCTTTTAATCAGGGAACGCCAATATGAACGTGCTGCCGACGAGTACGAAAAAGCGTTGGCTCGTGAACCGAAAAACCTCGACTACCTTCAAAATGCGGCTTCGTGCGCCCTCGAACTCGAAAGGTATATTCGTGCCGAAGAGCTTTTGTTGACCATTCTCGAGTTGGCTCCTACCGCGCAGGCTTATGTGGCGCTGGGAAACCTCATGCGGGTGGAGGGGGACTTTGTTCGTTCGGAAGTTGCCTTACGTACCGCTCTCGAAAAAGAGCCGGATAACTTTTCGGCCTTAATGGAATTAGGCTGGCTTTACCTTTCTCGACAAAAGTTTTCTTTGGTTCAAGGAATTCTGACTCCGGTGATTCAGCGTCAGTTGGATGAGTCGCAACAGCAAGCCGTTCAGGAGCTTCAGGCGGCCTACCGTCGCTTAGCGGGTGAGTGGCTGTCGTGTTCTACCTGTGGACGAGAATGGTGGGTACCTCTGCAATTGCCCTTGCAGTCTTGGTTGAAAGTTCGGGGCGAAATTCCTGATGAGGCGCCTGCCGGTGCCTCGGAAGCAACGGGGAAGATTTTCTGTGTCGGTTGCGCTCAAAAGCACATGAAAGAAGGTAGGTTTTTGTGCCCAGATTCTGGTCAACCACTGATTTTGAAAGATGATCGCTTAAAGTTTTTACTCCGCCAAGCTCTCGAAAAGCTTCAACCTTGACGAACCTTTGTTTTTCCGTGAAGATGAGAATCCAAGGTGGGTTGACTTGAAGTTTTCTGTATGGCTTTTCGCCTTGTCCCTGGGTTTAGTGGGACTGACTACCCAAGTACGAGCTCAGGACATTGTAACCGCAGTTCAGTTTTTCAATCAGGTATCGGAACGCTACGGCGCGGTGAAAGATTATACGGCCAATATCGCGGTACAGCAGGGACGAGAGCGTATGTCTGGGGTGGTATATTACCGAACCCCCAACTTGATTCGGATTGATTTCTCTTACCCTGACCATATGGTCATTGATTCAGACGGACACGTTTTGACGGTTTATTTGCCACGCTACGCGGTAACCTTTACGCAGGCCTTAAAAAAACGAAGCGAAGCAGCAGTAGCTTCCATGGCCAGTCATCAGGGGCTCAACCTTTTACGACAGAGCTATTCTATAGCCTACCTTAATGGACCCGAGCCCGAAGCTCTCGATGAAAAAGATCCCGAAAAAGTTGTGAAGTTGCGCTTGTCCTGGCGTGAGGGCACAGAGGCGTTCAAATACCTGGAAATCGACGTGGGCCAAAATGGGTTTATCCGTAGAATTTCGGGAATCACCGCCGCTTCGGTTTCAGTGCAGTTTGATTTTACAAATATTCGTACAAATTTGGGGATTTCGCAAAACCAATTTGCCTATGACAGTCCTCCGACGTCGAACGTCATCAATAACTTTCTCTTCGATCCGGAGAAATAACTATGGAATCGATCGGACAGACCCTTCGTCAAACCCGTGAAAGCCGAGGCTGGACCATTGATCAAGTGGCCCGTGAAACCAATATTTCTCGCCAGTACCTGGAGGCCCTCGAAGAGGATCACTACGAAGCCTTTCCGGCCGAACCGTATATTCTGGGGTTTCTTCGAACCTACTGTGATCATCTCGGTCTGACCGCTGAAGAAATGATCAACCGCTACCGTACTTTACGGATTCAGGAACAGCCCGCTCCACTCGAAGCTTTAATTAAGAAACCGACCGAAGTGCCCACAAAGCTGATTGTTACTATCGTGGGCGTTGTCGTGGGGGTTGTGATCTTAGCCCTTTTGATTCCCTCCGTGATTAGCCTAGGTCGCCAACTGCCGCAGTTAATGGCCAAAAAAGCTTCCACGCCACCGCCCAAAACTTGGGAACTGACAGCGGATAAAAAATCCTTAGATGAAAGATTTTATCCCGGGGATACTTTAGTTTTGGATTATTCCGGCAAAACCTATAGCTTTCTTGTGAAAGATTTGGGGGCACAGCTGGAGTTAACCGAAAACGGCAAGGATTACAAACTCCGTCTGGGGGACACTCTTTTCTTAGACCTGGATAATAACGCCGTTCAAGACGTACGCTTCTTTTTAAAGGATTTTACGCCTGGACAACCCTCTAAAGGAGCTGAGCTTGACGTGGAACGCTTGGGAGCGGTAACCCCTCTTGCTTCGGGCAATGGCGATTTAGGAACAGAAAAGCTTCCTACTAGCGCGGCCGGGTCAGCAGGCATGATTATTGAAAAACCCATCGTCTTGCAACAAGGCGATACGGCAAAGCCCTTCTCGGTGGATGTTCTGTTCCAAGCACCGGCACTGTTTCGTTATATCGTTGACGGGACAATGCGCCAAGAGAATTACTACAGCAAAGGGCAGACCATTCATATTGACGCCACCAAAACGGCTGAACTTTATGTCTCGAATGCTGGCGCTGTAACAGTTCAAGTCAATTCCACCCCTCTGGATCTGGGTAGCCCCGGACAAGTGGCCACCAAACTGATTCAATGGGTTAAGGACCCTGCTTCGGGTTCTTTGCAGCTGGTTGCCAATCCGTTGTACTGACGGAGCTCTCTGTGGACGAGTTGCCTTCCTACGCGGAGACACTTAATGAACCCCAGCGTGAGGCGGTTCTGCATGGTAAGGCGCCCCTGCTGATTCTGGCTGGGGCAGGTTCTGGAAAAACGCGGGTGGTCACCACCCGAATCGCCTACCTTATCGATCGCCTTTCGTTTAACCCCGACCAGATTCTTGCTGTGACCTTTACGAACAAAGCGGCCCGCGAGATGCAAGAACGTGTGGATCGTTTTCTCGAAGAAAGCGGCCGGGATGCAGGGTCGGCTGTCATGATCAAAACGTTTCATAGCTTTTGCTCTTGGTTCTTGCGCCGAAACGCCTCCGCCGCCGGCTTGAGTCCCTACTTTGGCATCTACGATGATGACGATGCTTTAGCGCTGGTAAAGACGGTTGTTCCTGAACATCTACCGGCCGGAGAAGTCAGAACTCTGCTCAACGCCATTAGTCGAGCCAAAGATGACAACCTTACACCAAACGATGACTTAGGGGGCATTTCTGCGCATCCAGAATTTCCCGAGGTTTTTCGTCGGTATGAAGAAAAGCTAACGGCCTCGGGTAATGTGGATTTTGGCGGTTTAATTCAAAAAACGTTGATGGTTTTGCATCGTGAACCGGCCATAACCTCCCGCCTCAGACAAAAATTTCAGGTTGTCCTTGTCGATGAATACCAGGACTGTAACGGTGCCCAATCGTTGCTTTTAGAAGCACTCTACGGTCCACAAACGTGGCTAGCGGTGGTAGGGGATGACGACCAATCCATTTACCGCTTTCGGGGTGCTGACGTCAGTCATATCTTGAACTTTCCTCAAAAGTTCCCGGGAACAGTCATTGTCCGCCTGGAACAGAATTACCGGTCCACCGGTGCGATACTTGAAGTCGCCTCGCAAGTCGTTGCTCGAAACCAGGGTAGGTTAGGGAAAACCCTGTGGACGAGCAATCCTGTGGGGCGCAAACCTCGGCTTGTTTTTCATAACGACCAAGATGATGAGGCGGCCTGGGCAGTTGAGCTCATTAAGCGCGCCCCTTTGACTGAAACCGCCATTCTTTATCGGACAAACGCTCAGTCCCGCGCCTTTGAGTCGGCCCTCGTTCGGGCAAAGTTGCCGTACCGGCTGGTAGGGACGGTTCGTTTTTATGAACGCGAAGAAATTAAGGACGTTCTGGCCTGGTTGCGACTTTTGACAAACTCTCGTGATGAAGTCTCGTTTCAACGGATTGTGAACAAGCCGGCTCGCGGTTTGGGCAAGTCCTCTCTTGCCATTGTCGAACGTTATCGAACCAGCGATTGGCTGGAGGCTTGCGGATTGGCTTTAGGTGAGCTTAAAGGCAAGGCCAAAGCGGGGCTTGGGCATTTTCTTGACCTTTATGCCCACCTCAACGGTGCCTTGAAAGCTAGCCAGAAGCTTTCTGTCTTGGTGCAACAGGTGATCGAAGAGTCTGGTTTAGGTGAGCATCACCGGCAAAACGAAGACTTGGGCGAGGCGAAAGAACAGAACTTGGATGAACTGGTCAACGCAGCGGCTCCGTATCCAGGGACCATCGAGGGGCTGACACAATTTTTAGAAAATGTGGAGCTGGATGCCGCAGGGACACTTGAGGATCAACCTGGCGTCACAACGCTCATCACGATGCATAACACCAAGGGACTCGAGTTTGATCGTGTCCTCGTCACCGGCCTCGAAGATGGCCTTTTTCCTCGTGATACGTTTGACCCGCAAGACATCGAAGAAGAACGCCGGTTGTTTTATGTCGCTGTCACGCGAGCCCGTCAGGAGCTTTTCTTCTCAACTTGCCGTTCCCGACTTCAGCATGGCAAATATCAAGATCGTGCCCCTAGTCGTTTTTTAGCTGAGATTGACCCTGACTCGTTAGAGATCGTTGGTGCGGGTGGTCAAGTAAGAGATCTCTGGGCAGTCGGCCAACGAGTTTTTCATGACGATTTTGGTGTGGGCACCGTGGTAAAGAAGTGGTACAATGGTTCGGAGCTGGGTTTAGATGTACGGTTTGACTCAGGACGGATGGGGCGTTTTATGCCAGCCTATACTCCGTTAGAAAAGGTGGCGGCGGATGAGTGAAACATGGGAAAGCGCTGATTGGCAACTGTTGGTCAACTTGCCAGCCGTACAGCGGGCCCGAGGCGACCGTCTTTACCTGGGTCGAGACAAACACTGGGTAGACCTTTGGAAAGAGAACGGTCTGTATTTAGATGGACGCCGCCCAGAAAAGTTGCTTTTAACATGGAAGAATCAGCATGCCAAAGGTCTTGGCGGCATTTTTCCGACCAAGCAAACGACGCGCCTGCTTAAGGCGATCCAGCGGCACTGGCCTGCCGCTTTGCAGGTGCTGACCTTTCGCTCGCCCGAAAAGGCTTGGGCGGTAGCTTGCTCTTTGGTACCCGAAGGAAATAACCCCGATTTTCGACGGCATTGGTCCGATGAGGCGATTTCTCCGGCTACCCCGGCTACGAGAAGTCTAAGAATCGTGCGACCCTGGGGAGCTTCGTCTCAAGACGACTGTCAGTCGGCACGGTTAGTTTGGCCGGTTTTACCGTGTGGTCCCCTCCAGGCGAGGATTCTTTTGATCGGACAGCGCTGGGAGGGCCCACTCCCTGACCCGGCACGCTGGTCCGAAATGATCTCGGGCGCGGATGCCGCTGGCCTTGGCGAGGCTTTAAAACTCTGGGATCGCCTGCAAGATCCTACCAAGCAAAGTGAACGTCAGGCTTTTTGGCAAACCATCGATACGCTAAGCCAGGGCCTCTTCACACGCCGTGGGGCATACTGGACACCTCAATGTGACCCCAGCCGCTACGAAGCCCTCTTTCACTGCTTTTTGAAGCGTGGCTTTCTTTTACCCCCGGATATGAGCCAGCCCGTGATTTTGCCAACGTCTCTAAGTAACGGAGAATTAACAGCACTGCGCGCTGCTATCGAAGATTTTTTGCAGCAGGAAGAGTCATGGGAATAGCCTCGCCCGAGCTGATTTTAGGCGCCCAATTGGTGGTTAGCTTTTTTGCCGGGGTGGTGGGAGTTGCCTTGTGGGCCCATACCCGCGAACCCTCATGGGTTTTTGTCGTGCTGGGGGTCCTGGTCGAATATGTCAGCCTCATGCTGGATCTTTTAGACCGTTTGGGGGTAATTCAACTCAATGCGTGGTTGTGGCAGGGCATCCCCTGGTTGCGTCTTACCTTTGCTGTTTTGCCGATGCTATTGGTGGGGGTAGGTTTGATTTTCGCCTTACGGAGCTTTTTCAAACCCTAGTGGTGCACTGTAGTGGCGCACTGTGGTCGCAAAAAAAGAGCCCGGGCTAACCGGGCTCTTTGTGCTTCATGATTGGGTCAGAAGCTTCGCTTAGACGGCTTTATCCATCATTCGGTTTAGTCGAGCGACAAAGGCATTCG
>JAJXVP010000245.1 GCA_021782055.1 bacterium
TAAATTCGGGGTCATTCTGTTTAACGGCATAGCCAAGAAAATCCCAAAAGGTCGACGCCGCCGCCTTGGCCATCTCCTTATCAAAAAAGGCAAACTGATGCCTGACATCGTTGGTCAGCTCATGCTCAGTGGTCAGCCGTCGCTTATCAAAAAACTTCGGGCGAGCCCCCGCTTTATTCGAAGAAGATTTCTGTTCGGTGCGAAGTTGAAAATATTCATGCACAATGTCAGCAAAACTAGATTTCCGATTGACCCGAGAGCCCAGCTCGTTCCGCATCAACGCTTCTGCTTGGGCATGAAGAGCCAGAATAAAAAATCCATGATCCGCTTGTGACAGTTTTATAAGGCGCTCAGACATACTTGCTCCCACAACTCATATTTTTAACTGAGATAGGGTATTAGTATAGATGAAAGACAAATTATTTGTCATGCTTTGCGTCCAAAGAGGTCCTTATGTCCACAACCGCATCTGATAAGCGTCCCTCGACGGGACGGATCCTTTTCGCCAGCTTGATTGGCACGACGATTGAGTTCTTTGACTTCTATATCTACGCCACGGCGGCCGTTCTAGTTTTTCCTAAGCTTTTCTTTCCCATGTCCGACCCCACCTCTGCCATTCTCGAGTCGTTCGCGACCTTCGCCCTGGCCTTTTTCGCGCGACCGATTGGCTCGGCCATTTTTGGTCACTTCGGCGATCGCATTGGTCGAAAGGCAACCTTGGTGGCGGCCTTGATGACCATGGGACTGTCGACCGTATTAATAGGCCTTTTGCCAACCTATGCTAGTATCGGTGTTGCAGCCCCTCTTTTGCTCGCCTTGTGCCGCTTCGGTCAAGGTTTGGGTCTAGGGGGAGAATGGGGTGGCGCGGTTCTTTTGGCCCGTGAGTATGCACCGGCGCATCGGCGCGGCTGGTTTGGTATGTTCCCCCAATTGGGGGCCCCGTTAGGCTTTATCCTATCGAGCTCGGTCTTTTTGCTCCTCACTAACCTCTTGGGTGACCAAGGGTTTTTTGCTTGGGGTTGGCGGTTGCCCTTCATTGTCAGTGCCCTGCTCGTGCTTGTGGGGTTGTGGGTGCGTCTGAGGTTAGAAGAAACCCCCGAGTTTGCCGCCTCAATGAAAGCCAACGAAAGGGTCAAGGTTCCCCTCGCACGGGTGTTTTCACACCATCCCCTCCCCTTAGTACTCGGTGTTTTGGCCGCCGTGGCAACTTTTGTGTTGTTTTACTTAATGACTGTTTTTGCTCTCAGCTGGGGTACGACCGCCCTACACTTCCCCAGGTCCGGGTTTTTAACCGCACAAATGATTGGCGTGGCTTTCTTTGGTCTAGGCATTCCCGTCGCCGCCTGGGCTGCAGACCGTTTTGGGGCCAAGCGTATCTTGGTCACAGCGACCATCCTCATCCTGGTTTTTGGTCTCGTCTTTGCGCCGTTATTCGCCTGGCGGGCTGGCGATGCTATCGTATTTTTAGTAATCGGTCTCTTTTTGATGGGGCTAACGTACGGTCCCTTGGGAACAGGTCTAGCCGAGCTATTCCCAACCCCAATCCGTTATACGGGGATTTCGTTGGCTTTCAATTTTGCCGGAATTCTCGGAGCCTCGGTGGCCCCCTATATTGCCACTTCGCTTGCCAAAAGCTACGGTCTGGCGGCCGTTGGATACTATTTGTCGGGGGCAGCCCTGTTAACCTTGCTCGCTTTGTTGGCTATGCGGAAGTCTTCTGAAAAGCCTATTCACTCGTAGAAGCGGTACCCCACCCCCACTTCGGTATGAATGAACTGGGTATGGGTGCGATACCGTTCCAGCTTTTTTCGCAAGCCTGCCATTAAAATTTTCACATAGTGCCGTTGGTCGAGCGACTCCTGGCCCCAAACCTCTTTTAACAAAAAAGCGGTGGTCAGGATCTTTCCGGGGTGGCGGGCCATGACCATTAACAGCTTCCATTCGAGGGCTGTCACATGGATCTCGTTTTGCGCCAAGAAGACCCGACGGGCCGAGAGGTCCAAAACGAGGTCAGCAAAGGTTTTTTGAGGTTCGGTAGCGGAAGGGGTCACGCGCCTTAACGACGCTTTGATCCGCGCTTTGAGTTCCGCAAGGCCCAAGGGCTTAGTCACGTAGTCATCGGCCCCCGCCTCCAAGGCCCGAACCTTCTCCGTTTCTTGATCTCGGGCCGAGATGACAAGCAAAGGCGCGCTACTTATCGCTTTGAATTGTGGAATCAGCAGGGTTCCATCGGCATCGGGCAACCCCAAATCGAGAAGGACCACGTCAGGTTTGAGGCTTGCCGCCAACGCCAAACCGGCATCCCCCCGGGCAGTTTCTTCGCAAAGCCAACCGGCTTCTTTGAGGTGAACCCGCAATAGCCGCCGAATCGGTTCATCATCTTCGATAATCAGAATGAGCCCTGATTCCATTCCATCCTCTTTTTTAGTTACCCAAGGGAAGGAGCCGCCGTGAGGGGCAGCTCAAACCAAAACTCGGCGCCCCCACCCCCGCGGTCACTCACGCCCGAAGAGCCCCCATGCAAATCTACGGCCGCCGCCACGATGGCCAAGCCTAACCCCGTCCCGCGAACCGCACTGGCTTTCTGGCTCGCTGACCCACGAACGAACTTTTGAAACACAAGGTGCTTTTCTGCCTCGGGAACACCGGGTCCCCGATCTTGCACCGAAAATCGTACCACCTGTTGTCGGGTTTTTAACACTAAATCAATAACCTGTTCCCCGCTATAGAGCGCCGCGTTCTCTAACAGATTAAACAACGCTCGCTCAATAAGCAGAGGGTCGACAAAAACCAACGGTAAGTCCGAAGGCAAATGAAGCCGGACTTCGGGTTGGGGAAAGAATTCCCTAAAGCGGGCGAGAGCCGAGTACATCAGGTCTTCGGCGGGAACTTGCTCCTTGCGGGGTGACAAGACGCCGTCCGACAACCGGGTCAGGTCAAGCAAGTTGTCCACTTGCCGGGCCAGCCAACGGGACTCCTGTTCCACCGACGCTAACGCCGCCTTTTCTTCCTCTGATAAGCGTTGTTCACTTGAAGCCCGCAGGTCTGAGAGGGTCCCAATCATCACCGTTAACGGGGTTCTCAGGTCATGTGAAAGCCCGTGCAGTAACGCATTCCGGCTCTTTTCGGTAGCCACCGCCAGCGCATTCTTTTGGTTTTCTTGGTCCAGGAGCACACGTTCCAGCGCCAGGGTGATGGCTCCTGCCAGGGCTTCGGCCAGCACACTGCGCTCGGAGGCCCAAGCGTGTTCGGCCCGGCGTTCGACGGCCAGGACACCCACAACCCCTCTCGTCCCCTGGAGGGGCAGAACCAGCTTATCGGCTTGGGCCAAGGTGCCTGTGCCCCACCCCGCTTTTTGGCCGTTTTGAAAGACCCAGGTGAATACCGCCGTGTCTTTGGCCCCAAAAATCGACGGAACTCCTTCGATCTGTGACTCCCAAGATTTTTCAGAAAGAGGGCCGTCGTGGGGCAGTAAGACATGCACCCTCGTTTCTAAAATTTGTGACAACATCGTCTCGGCTTCCCTGACCACTTCTTCACGGCCCGCGCATTTTGACAGGTTGCGACTCAGCCGATACAAAGCCTCCATTCGTTGTTCGCGCGCTCGCGACGAGGTAATCTGGGCCTTGAGCCGTTCGGCTAAAGTCCCAATCACCGTGCCGACAATCAACAAGAACAAGAACACCAGGTAATACTGCGGGTCAAAGACCATAAAGGAATACAGGGGTAGAGTAAAAAAGTAGTTGAACGTTAGCACCATGAGGAGTGAGGCAAAGACACTAGCGGCCAAACCAAATAGCCCGGCCGTCAAGACCACCCCTAACAAAAGGGTTAGCACGATGTTGGCTTCGACCATTCCCAGGTGCTTAAAAACGACAGCCGCACCCGTAAACCCCGCACAGATGACGGTAGTCCACCACGCGCTCCGCCACGTCAGTCCCACTGTTGTTCGTTGCTTCAGCTTTCGCTCTTCGGAGCGCCCTCCCATCACGTACAAATCGATATCGCCACTGAGTCGCAACAGCTCGTCGCCAATCGTTCGCTTGAACACCCGCACCCAGCCAGGGTCACGGTTTTTTCCCAACACCATCTTGGTAACGTTGCGGAGCCGGGCATAGGCCACAAGATCGCGGGCAACCTCCTCCCCCTGCAAGATGACGGTTTCAGCTCCCAGATTTTCGGCGACCGCCAGGTTATGTTCTAACTGATCTTTAGAACGCTGGTCTAAAACGCGAGTACGCGGGGTCTCGATGTAAACTGCCAAAAGGTCGGCACCCCACCGGGCCGCCATTCGCGAGGCCGCGCGTAAAAGATCCTCTGACGTGGGGCTGGGGCTGACAGACACCATCAAGCGTTCTCGTACAGGCCACACCGCTTCGACGCGCCCCCGAGAACGGGCCGTATCGACATCCTGCCCTACCCGATCAGCCGCCCTCCGGAGCGTGATTTCCCGCAGGGCCAAAAAGATCG
>JAJXVP010000246.1 GCA_021782055.1 bacterium
CCGAAAATCCTCAGGCTCATTACCGAACCACCGGACCAGAAATTTGGGAAGCCTGCGACGGAAACATCGACATCTTGATTGCTGGTGTTGGCACGGGGGGAACTTTGTCAGGAACCGGTCGCTACCTTAAAGAAAAAAATCCGCACCTTAAAGTAATTGCGGTTGAACCTTCGACCAGCGCCGTCCTCTTGGGCAAACCCGCTGGCCCTCACATGATCCAGGGAATTGGTGGCGGGTTTATCCCTGATAATCTTGATCGAAGTTTACTTGATGAAGTGGTGGCGGTAGAATCAACAACCGCCATTGAAGCGGCTAAAGAGTTAGCACTCAAAGAGGGCCTGCTGGCCGGCATCAGCACGGGGGCGAACGTCTGGGCAGCCCGTGAAGTTGCTCGGCGCCCCGAGAATGCCGGCAAGACTATTGTCACAATAGCCTGCGATACTGGCGAACGCTATATCTCGACGCTCTTGTTTTATCACGACTAAAGCCAAAAGACAGCACAGCGAAAAGTCTTAAAAGGAGAATTGCTTATGCAACGCAAAATGACCATGGAACTGCGCAGTGAAGACGAAGAAATTAAAGACGCAGGCCTAACCATTGACTTGGATGAAATCGCCCGTCGGGGCGCTATGAGTAAAGCCGAAAAGTCTATCGCTAAATGGTATGGCATTTATGGGAGCCGTCAACCTGGCAACCACATGGCACGAATTGTGACACCCGGTGGAGTGATGACCAGTGCCCAAGCCCGCAATATCGCCCGCGTCTCAGAAAAGTACGGGCAAGGCTTCATTTCTGTCACGACCCGGCAAGCGCTTCAGTTTCACTGGCTCAAACTGGGCAGTTTGGCGGATATGATTCGGGGCTTGTCGCAAGAGGGTAGTACAACCAAGCATGGTTGTGGTGATGTCACCCGCCAAATCGCAGCTTGCCCTTTGGCCGAGACCTGTCCGTATCGCCGTCTTAACGTTCGACCTTGGGCGCAAAAGCTACAAAAATTTTTGGGTGATGCCGAAGACCTCGATAACCTTCCCCGTAAGTTTAAAATTACCCTTTCAGGCTGTTCAGGGGGGTGTGCCCAACCGTATATCAATTGTCTGGGCTTAATCGCCGTACAAAAGGAACAGGGCGGAAAAACCATTCGCGGTTTTAAAGCTATCGTTGGTGGCGGCATGGGGTGGGACCCCTACGTCGGTCAAGAGCTGTTTTCATTTTTTCCTGAAAACAAAGTCTTAGCCGTGGCTCGTGCTGTGGCGCTGACCTTCCGTGATTACGGTGACCGCTTCAATCGCGCCACTAGCCGACTTAAGGTCGTTGTCGCCCGTGAGGGTTTGGAACAAGTACGGGCATGGGTTTTGGAACATTTAGATGCCGAAGGTATCGATGTCTCGGACCTAGAAACCGGCCCCGTCGAAGATACGGGTCCGGCTGTTCCTGACCGTCCTTTAGCCGAGTTAGACGAAACTTCAGGAACCGATGGAAAAGCCATTGTGCGAATTATCGTTCCCGGTGGAGAACTAAACCATCATCAGTTGCGTCGGGTCGCCGAACTTTCAGAAATGTACGCCGATCAAAAGGTTTACACCAACAATCGCCAAAACCTTGAGCTTCATGGTATTGAACCCGACAAAGTCTCGCTTGTTAAAGCCGCCGTCCAAGAAACGGGTTTGAGCACCGAAGGCGCCTACACGATCAGTGACATTGTACCCTGCGTGGGAACAACCTACTGCCCCAAAGCGGTTTCTGAAACCAGGGCTTTGTACAAGTTGCTCCTTCCTGTCGTTAGTTTACCCAAGTTCGCCCAGATTCGTGATAAAGTATTGATCAATATCACGGGTTGTCCAAATTCTTGTTCACCCTACCGCATCACCGATATTGGCTTCCGTGGCATGCGCGTGCGTAATGAAACACAGGGTTCTGAAGAAGGGTATGAAATGCTCATCGGCGGCGATCAAAAAGCCTTTGGCCAAGTACTTGGCCAATTTAAAAAGGACGATTGCCCCGCTGTAGTTGAAACCGTTCTTGAAGCCTTTGTTCGTTGGCGTCACGAAAACGAAACGTTGACACAAACCGTTGTCCGTGTCGGACTCGCTCCCTTTCAACAGGAGGTTTTTCAAAAATGAAGTACCAATACGCCAAAGCGCCCTGCCCCAGTGAACTGAGTGTCACCGAGGGTCTAGGCGAAGCCGAAAAAGATCACCTGACGTTAGCCAAAGATGTTCCTTGTCAGGAGGCGTGCCCAGCCAAGACTGATGTTCCTGCCTACATTCAAGCTTTGGCCCAAGGGGACCCCGAACGGGCCTACCGCATCAACCTCGAAGACAATGTGTTTCCTGGAGTTTTAGGCCGGGTCTGCACCCGACCCTGCGAGGACGCTTGCCGTCATAATTGGACGAACATTCAAGGACCGGTGCATATTTGCCACCTGAAGCGAGCCGGTGCCGACCATTCACCCACACCTCAGCCCTTACCGGCTTGGTATGGTCCCACAGGAAAAAAGGTTGCCGTGATCGGCGGTGGACCTGCAGGCCTCACCGCCGCTCGTGAGCTTTCTCGGTATGGTCATCAGATAACAATCTTCGAGCGCGAAGACCATCTGGGCGGCATGATGGTCGATGGCATTCCCCGCTTCCGTTTACCGCTCGACAAGATCGAGCGTGAAATTCAACTGATCAGTGGTAAGTTAGAGGTTAAGCTGGGCGCCAGTGTCGATCAAGCACAATTGCAAGACCTGCTCGCCACCTTCGATGCGGTTCTGCTTGCTACGGGAACGATGAAATCGAAAGATTTAGGTCTCCCTGCGGGTAGCGGCCTCTGGAACGGTTTAGACTTTATGAAAGCCTACAATTCGGGTGACATTACCAGCTTATCGGGTGATGTCGTGGTTATTGGCGGCGGCTTTACCGCTGTCGATTGTGCTCGGGCTTGCGCACGTGCTGCCCAACGGTTAATAGGTTCAGGAAACCGGGTAACCCTTGCCTACCGAAGAACAGAACAAGCTATGGCCGCTGACCTCGAAGAACGCGAAGAGATTCTTTTAGAAAAAATCGACATCAGAACCTTGGCCACACCGGTCAAAATTCTTACCGACGACAAGAATCAGGTCACGGGAGTTGTCTTTCAACGAAATTTGATTCAAGAAGACCCTGATGGAGGTAAACCCGGCATCGAACCCCTGCCAGGTAGCGAGTTCACGTTGCCGTGTCGTCACCTGATTGTCGCAATT
This sequence comes from bacterium, assembly GCA_021782055.1. Next base: position 3,224 of record JAJXVP010000246.1, read on the forward strand.
GGTCAAGACAGTGACACAACTTTCTTACCTGCCGGGGTGAAGCCAGACCGTCAAACCACACAACCCAAGCTCTTTTGCGCCGGAGATTTTTTAACTGGTAGCTCTGACGTAATCCACGCCGTAGCAGAAGGAAAAGCCGTTGCCGATACCATGGATCAATTCTTGATGGGCCAAGTGCGTAAACGCTACCATGTGGCGGTGTCGCTGATTCGCAATCGCGTTCAAACGGGACGTACCCGCGACCATGACCTTCAACGCCCACCTGCCATGCCGCTGGCTACACTCAGCGAACGAGTTCAAGAAGGAACTGAGGTAGAAAAAGGTCATACCGGTCAAGATATCTTGGCCCATGCCACCCGCTGTTACCTTTGCAATCACAAGTTTGAGATCGATCAAGATAAGTGCATCCACTGCGATTGGTGCATCGAGGCCGCACCCCGAGCCTGTATCAAGCGGGTAAGTCGTATCTTTCGCGATGATAAAGGCGTACCCACCGGTTATACCGAAGCGGTCAGTGCCAAAGAAGCTACTTTTATCTTTATAGACAGCAATGAGTGTATTCGGTGCGGTAAATGTCTACGGGCCTGTCCCACAGGAGCGATTTCGATGAAGAAAATGACAAGAACCCCCTGCCTGACCAGCGGAGGAGCTTTACAATGAGCTCAAAATTCTTCATAAGATCTTAAAATTTTATTTGTCCACTTTCTCTAACCATGTTACAATAGTTTACGGGATACTCTGCCGATAGAGTAAGAAACTGGGGAGAGAGGGTGACATGAAGGGTAAAAATGCGGTTTTTCCCAGGATAGCGGGGGCTATTCTGGGAATCCTTTTGGGCTTTTCTTTAGCTACGTGCCAAGCCGTGAACGCTGGTCTTGGTCCCAAAATTGATCTTTACCCCCCCACCATTTCGATTACCTCCCCCACTGCCAATGCCTACTTGAAGGGAACGATTGCTCTGCAAGGCAAGGCCGCCGATGATATGTCGTTAAAATCCGTTGAGGTGACTTACCCCTCCGCCTCCGGGTCCAAGACACTGACGGCGACCTTGAACGCCGATGGCACGTGGACTTGTAACATTCCCACAGGAACCACGGGCACCGATAACTTACCCGATGGTCAACAGACCCTCGTCGCCACGGCGATTGCAACCTCGGGAAAAACCACGCAAACCTCAGTCATCGTCAATGTTGATAATATTCCCCCCACCGTTTTAGTCAGCACCC
>JAJXVP010000247.1 GCA_021782055.1 bacterium
CGCAGGGGGCAGGTCATCGAAGGTGATGATGTTGCCTTTGCAAAGAACAATCGAGCTTTCCATACAGTTGCGTAGCTCGCGGACATTGCCGGGCCAAGAGTAGTTGTACAAGGCCAGGCGGGCCTTGGGGTCAATCCCTTCAATGGTTTTATGGTTCTCTTCGGCGATCTCGGTTAAAAAGGTGGCGGCCAGCAGGGGGATATCCTCTTTACGTTCTCGCAACGGCGGAATATGGATATTCACGATGTTGAGGCGATAGTAAAGATCCTCGCGAAAGCGTCCAGCCGCAATCTCTTTTTTAAGGTCGCGGTTAGTGGCGCTGATGACGCGCACATCCACTTCTAACGACTTTTCAGAACCGACCCGCTCAAACGATTTTTCTTGAAGAACCCGCAAAAGTTTAACCTGAACGCTGGGGTTGATTTCGCCAATTTCATCTAAAAAGATCGAACCGCCGTCCGCCAGTTCAAAGCGACCTTTTTTTTGTCCTACTGCGCCGGTGAACGAACCTTTTTCGTGACCAAAGAGCTCGCTTTCTAGTAGGGTTTCGGTAAGTGCGGCACAGTGCGTTTTAATAAAGGGGCCCTCGCGTCGGTCCGAAAGGTGATGAATCGCATCGGCCACCAGTTCCTTACCCACACCACTTTCGCCGGTAATGAGTACCGAAGCTCTGGTACTGGCGACTTGGTTGATGACCTCAAACACCCGTTGCATCTGGGCCGACTTGCCAATGATCTGCGCAAACTGCCGCTTCTTTTCGAGCTTTTCTACCTCTTCTTTTAGGGCCTGGTGTTCTTTGGCTAAAACCCGTGTTTCGAGGGCGCGTTTGACTAACAGGGACAGCCGGTCCAAGTTTACCGGCTTGGTTAAAAAGTCATAGGCACCATGGCGCATGGCGGTTACAGCGTTTTCGACAGTCCCGTGTCCTGTAAGAACTATGATGGGGAGGTTGGGTTGGGTGGAGGTAATGTTCTTAATCAGCTCTTCACCGCTCAAACGAGGCATCTTGAGGTCGGTAACAACCAAGTCGACGGGCCGTTTTTGCACAAGCTCCCAGGCCTGTTTGCCATCCTCGGCACCCAGGACTTCGTAACCGTCCAGTTCCAAGGCCCGAATCAGCCCCTCGCGGATATTCTTTTCATCGTCGACCACTAAAATCGTCAGATTCAAGGGACCTCTCCTTTGAAATCTAAGAGTTGAGGCGTTCGTGCCGGCCAGGGAAATAAAATCGTCACGGACGTACCTAGGCCGACCTTTGAGGTAACGCGGATATCCGCCCCATGCTCTTTAACAATCTTGTAGACCATCGTCAGGCCCAGTCCCGAGCCGAAATCTTTGGTGGTAAAGTAGGGTTCAAAGATTTTTTCGAGTAAATCGGAGGGTATTCCTGCGCCTGTGTCGGTAACGACAACTTCTAACCCCGAAACGGTTCTTTTGCTGGTGACCGTCAGAGTTCCGCCGTCGGGCATCGCGTGAAGCGAATTCTTGACAATATTTAAAAATGCCTGCTTTAAAAAACGTTCGTCTAACAGGACCGTATCGTCGCCGTCGGCCAGGGCTAACTTGACGTGGACACCAGCCTGGGCAAGCTCCTCGTCCATGAACTCGAAGAGATCTTTAAGAATCTTGCCGACACTCCCCAACACCAGGTTGGTATCCATGGGGCGCACAGCAAACAAAAAATCAACCACAATGCCGTTTAGTCGCGAAATCTCTTCATTGATAACGTCCAGGTCCTTGGCCATGGTTGCCAGAGCGTTGGACGTCGGGTTTTTTAAGGCCCTTTGAATGAGCTGAATATGAATGCCAATGCTCCCCAGGGGGTTTTTAATTTCATGGGCGACACCCGCCGCAAGGGTGGTTAAACTGGCCAAACTCTCGGCTCGCCGCAAACGGCTTTCACGGTTCTTTCGCTCGGTGACATCTTGAATAAAAATAAGGGCCCCTTGAATACGCCCGTCTTCGACGAGCGGGAGGGGAAGAAAATTTAAAATCCGGGGGCCGTTGGGTGCATCAAAGGTAAACTCGCGAGCTACCATGGGGTCTGGTGAGGTGAGGGCTTGCCTAAGGTATTCGGCGACCTCTCGGTCAATGGGGAGGCTCCAGATGGGTTTCTCGGAGGTTTCGACACCAGTCTGAAGTCCCAGGAACCGTTCTGCCGCCTTGTTGTGAAACAACACCTTATTGTCGGACGATAAGACAACCAAACCACCGGGAATGGACTGCAGGCTGGCTTCGTAGAGCTGGTGTTCAGCGACAATGTCTTTTAACAGCTCACCCAGTTGAGCCTTGTCGAGGCGCGGAATTTTCTCGAGAGCCTTTTTGATAAAACGACTCACTGAAATTGCCTCGTTCGGTAAAACAGCGTTTCGATCAGTAAGGAGGCTGACAGGTTAAACTGGTCACGTCGTGTCGAGGTTTCTTGAATGAGGCGTAACACTCGGTCTGGTTCACGAACAGGGGGTTGCGCACTGGCCAAGGGTTTGAGCAGAGCCTGCAAAAAGGCTGTGAAGTTATCTTCCTCGGCCCAAAACTTTGCTTGCTCATCGAACGGGTAAATCGGCGAAGCCAACGAGGCGTAGAACGTTTCGGCCAGGGCTTCAAAGCCGCCTTGCTTATCAGTCTCGAACGCCTGAAAGTACGAGACTAAATCAGGGACTTCACCGGCAGGTACATGAAACAGGGTCGAAAGCAACTGCTGTTGCTCGGCCGAGGTCCGTTCCACCAGGCTTAGGGCGCGGACACGAGAAAGGATCGTCGGCAAAATGGCCCCTTTTTGGCTGGTTAACAGCATAAAATAGGTGCCTTTGGGGGGTTCTTCGAGGATTTTTAGTAGAGCGTTGCGGGCCGACTCTTGCATCCTATCGGCGTTTTCTAAAAGGACAAATTTGGCCTTTTGCGTGCTGGTTCCACGTGCCCAGGCCGACAATCGTCGTACCTGCTGAATGGGAATCCCCGAGCCAGGCAGGACCTTTACCAACGCCTGCGACGCCGTTTCAATTTTGGGCAACAGAAGTTCCAGCTGAGCGGCCTCGGGAATGGGTGCCGGCGGGTAGAGGCTTTCTAGCAAGTCGTTGAGGGCCTCAAGGTGATTCCAGGCAGATTTTAATTTAGCTTCGTCGCCCTCCCATAACAGAGGGTCAAAGCGTTTGAGCAATTTTTTGACAGCGCGAATTAAAAAAAATCGCCGTGCTTCCGACGGCTTAGTCAATAACAATTGACTACCTGCCAAAATTTCCGGCAAGAAATTCTTGTTCCCGGTCAAGATAAGGTCTGGATAATCTAAGGTGCGGTGAAGTCGGCAGGCTGGGCAAGAACAGGACCATTCGCCGGTTTTGTCGCACGACAAAGCCCGTGCTGTTTCCAAGGCCATTGTGAGCTTCCCGGAACGGGCTGGGCCATGAAACAAAACACCCGGGGGAAAAGCGGCGGTTTGTACTTCTTGGGTGAGTAGACTCGTCAACCTGTTCTGAAACAAAAGGTTATCGTACAAGGGGCTCGGTCTCCGTACAGGACAAGATTCTTTGGGCGATCACGTTGGTCGCTTGAACCCCCGCAAACGCTTTTTGGGCGTTTTTCATTTGGCTTCGCTTTTCGGGGTGGTCTAAAAGGGAATGAAGCTTTTGGTCAAACTGAGCTTCGCCTTCACGAGGTGTCCACTGCTCGGCTGCCCCTCGGTCACAAAAGTACTGAGCGTTGCGTACCTGGTCACCGCGTGAGCCGACTTCGAGGGGAATCAAGAGCAGGGGAACCCCAACCGCGCAGGCTTCCCACAAAGTTCCCGCCCCGGCGCGACCAAGGACCACGTCGGCACAGGCATACAGATTGGGCATTTCGGTGGAAAAAAACGGCCTGGAACGGTACCATGCTGTATCGGCAGGTGGTGTCCAATCCTTACCGGTCTGGTGAATCACGAACACCTTACCTGCCCATTGCTCTAGTCGAGCTTTTATCAGTTCATTGATCTGGACGGCCCCTAGGCTTCCTCCTAGAACGACCACAAGGGGAACGCCTTGTGGCAAGGACCAAGCCTGACGCAGAGTCTCGGGGTTGGGTTGTGAAAATTCTAAGCGGACAGGGTTGCCCGTGACTAAAAGGCGCTCGCGCACGCTGGCAGGAAAATGCTGGACCGATTCGGGGTAGGGAACGCACACCCAACGGCTCGACTTAAGGTTGAGCTTGGTGGCCAACCCGGGGTCAAAGTCCGACTCGTGACTCACGACCGGAATTTTTAGTGAGCGAGCCGCCCAGACTGGGGGAACACTAACAAACCCCCCTTTCGAGAATACGACGCTAGGTTTGAGACGTTTTAAGAGCTTGCGGGCCGCAAAATAGCCTTGAAGGATTTTGAACAGATCGGTGAGGTTTTTAAACGACAGGTAGCGGCGCAATTTGCCCGACGGAATGCCGTAGAACTCTACACCCGCCTGTTCAAC
>JAJXVP010000248.1 GCA_021782055.1 bacterium
TTGAACGGAAGGGTACATTCCCGGGGGGTAGCCCATGGGCATTCCGTAACCTGGGGGGTAAACAGCCCCAGGGGGGACCATACCTGGCATAGGTTGGCCTTGCATCATCTGACCAGGCATCATCTGACCAGGCATCATCTGTCCTGGCATGCCAGCCCCCATACCGGGCATAGAAGAGGGCATACCACCAGGAGGCACAGCAAACTGCGCCATACCAGGCATTTGAGGCTGAGCCGCATTACCAAAGCCCAAATCGGGAGCCGCCTCTGGCTTAACATTATCTTTTGAGGCCAAAAAGGGTTTCAGAAAGTTAAAATCAAAGGTTTCAATAATTTTAAAGGTTTCGGAATCCACAGAAGCCGTCCAAGTGACAGCCAGCAGATTATCCGCTGAGGTTTGTGTCATGGCTTTGACAATCTTTTGACCTTGTACGGGACCTGGAGCAACATCGGCAGAGGACTTTCTACTTAATGTCGTGACCAATGACCCCGAAAACATGGAGGCCATTTCCTCAAGGGCATTGATCGCTGTGGCATTCAGTTCCACACCGACTTGTCCCATAATGTCGCCGGCTAAGTTTTGTGCGTCATCGGGATTCAGAAAAAAAGCATGATCTGCTGCAAGACTACCCGAAAAATCTGCACGGAGTTCAACCACTTCTTGATCGAGGTTATCCAACAAGCCATCTCGATCCACCAGCTCCAAGGATGGCGGATTGACGGAAACTTTTCGTCCCGTCACAAGTCCCCCTAAAGCAGCAGAAATCCCAGGTAGAACTTCTTTCATTAAGCCCTTAAGGGCGGCTTCATCGCTGGCACTGAGAGATTTTTTGGTTGCTTTTGACGACGAACTGCCCATGAGCAAAGCATCAATCTCATCCTGTGATAACGTTAGATCGCTCATTATTCGTCTCCTTCCTCGACCAGTTCCTCAAAATCCATTTGTTGAATTTCTTCAAGAACTTTTGTGACTTGTACTGCCACCCGATTTCCCAGCAATCCAGGCCGACAATTAAATTTTTTCCGATTTCCTATGGACAAGATCAGGGGGTCTTCAATATTGGTGCCCGATAACCGAACTATATCGCCCACTTTAAGAGACACCACCTCACGCATCGGCAAAGAAATTTTCCCCACTTCTGCCACTAGATTCACATTTATGCCAGCCAAACGATCCCGAATCGTATTCAAGTTCTCAGCCGTCCCTCCGCGTCTCACAGAAGAGTACCAATATTGTGCCGAGAGCTTGGATATGATGGGTTCAATGGTAAGGTAAGGAATACAAAAGTTCATCATACCTTCCACATCGCCCAGCTTTGTTTCTAGCGTGACTAAGACAACCATTTCTGTGGGGGGAACAATTTGGGCAAACTGGGGATTGACCTCGATTTGACCCAAACGAGGGCGTAAGTCAATAACTTGACTCCACGCTTCTCGCATATTCCCCAAAATGCGAACAATGATCCCTTCCATAACGGACTGTTCAATTTCCGTCAAATCTCGGGTGACCTTGACACCTTCTCCCGGACCGCCAAATAAGCGATCAATAATGCTAAAGGTTACCGCCGGGTCAATTTCAAGAATTGCCGAACCTTTCAGTGGATCCATATTAATCACAGCTAAGGTCGTTGGATTGGGAATAGAGCGGATAAATTCTTCATAGGTTAACTGATCGACACTGGCCACATGAACTTGGATCAAGGTTCGCAAGTTGGCTGACAGAGAGGTCGTCGTTAAACGCGCAAAAGACTCGTGCATGGAGTTGACGGTACGTATCTGTTCCTTTGAGAATTTATCGGGACGCTTAAAATCATAGATCTTGATCTTCTTTTGATCCGTACTAACTTTAGCCGCAATTTCTTCTCCATCAGGATCACCTGTGGAAATGGCCGTCAAAAGTTGATCAATCTCGTCCTGGGACAGTACTTCCGTCATTCAAGGACTCCCTTAAATGTTATCCGCAATGATAAAGGTAATGAAGACAACGTCTCGAATCTGACCATCTTTCAGGATATCATTAATTTTCATGCGGATTTCTTCTTTAAACTCATCTTCTCGTTCGCGCATTTCTTTAGCTGTGTGGGTGCCAATCATGCGACGAATGAGATCTTGAATTTGGGGAATGCGTGCCGTTAATTCTGTAAATAACCGCACATCAATTTTGGCGTTATAACCCAGTTCAACCTTTAAAATCACGGAACGGGCAGGATCATCGGCTGTCGTCGCACGAATATCGGGTATGGCAGAAAACCAATCGTAGACATCGGGTTTTTGGTTATAGACGGGAGAAACTTCAACGGTTTGTTGTTGAGGTTTATCTCCATTTAAAATACTAAAAACTATCACGGATACTGTCGCTGAAAGTAAAATAGCCCCCAAAGCCCCCGCAACAATTTTAAGAAGAAGGATAACAAATTCGGGAAGCGGACCGCCTTTAGCCCGACCGCCGTCGTCTCCGGAGTCTGGTGCCCCAGCGTCAAGCGCGTCTTGTTCTTCTTTCGCCATGAATTTCTCCCGCTTTTCGGCCAAATTTAACAGAAAAACTATGAATACGCAATGTAAAAGAGGGGCCGGAAGCGGCCCCTCTTACTATTATCGGAATTATTCTTCATTTTTAAAGATACCTAAGGCCCGTCGGTAAGCCAGGATCTTTTCCTGAATGCTCCTAGCAGTCTCTTGAACCACTAAGAGTTTTCCCGAAAGAAAATTCAAAGTCGTCGAACCAGGCCGTTCATCCAAGGTTTCAAGTTGGTGAGGATTTATCCAAATGACTTGTCCATCCAATTTGGTAACTTGTATCACGGATTTTCCCTTAAAGGCCTGGCTTACTTAGATCTTATCTCTTCAGAGTCAATAACTCTTGAAGCATTTGGTCAGAAGTCGTGATCGTACGTGAGTTAGCTTGGAAACCGCGTTCTGTCACAATCATGTCAGTAAAAGCATCTGCCAAATCGACGTTCGACATTTCCAGAGCTCCCGCAACAATCTTACCCTTACCAGCACTTCCTGAGGGACCCACGTTGGGGTCTCCGGAGTTGTTTGAGACAGAGAACATGGTCGAACCTTCTTTTTGAAGTCCGCCCGGATTAATAAAGCTGGCTAAGGCAATTTGTCCTAAAAGACGATTGGTGCCGTTGGAATAGATTCCATTGATCTTTCCTGAGGCATCGATCTGAAAGTTCTCCAAGTACCCCATGCCATATCCATCTTGCTTGTAACTTTTCGTGGAGAATTGATCAGCAAATTGTGTCACGGAATTGGTGTAACTTCCTACACTTCCTAAGTTCAAATTGAAGGTTTGTGTTTGATTGGCGCCAGGATTGGCACCATTTACCGTAAAGGTCACCGGGATTTGTAAATTTCCAGTATTCCGCACATTTCCCTGGGCGTCTCGAATCGAGGCTAATGCCCCTAAATTCGAAAAATTCACCACAAAGGTATTTCCTTGAGGCGGTTGGGTAAAGCCTAACGCCAAATTGGGATTAAACTGAGTGTTCTGAGGATCAATCTGGACGGTTGCCAGCCATTGATTGGGAACATTGGGGGCATTGGGATCCCTCTGAAGGTTGATGACTAAACGGTGAGTATTGCCAAAGCTATCGTAAATAGTCTTGTCAATTTCCCAGATATTTTTAGCCTTCTCGATAGGGGTAGCATTGGCGCCTAAGACTGGTGTCCGTTTATCTAAGTTACAAGCCAAATCCACGTTTTGCGTAGCATGAGCGGGGTCTTTAGCTCCCACAGGTATGGTAATATCGGTGGGGTCTTGGGCGCTGCGTACTACGGGCTGGCCGTTGATTTCTTGTGCCATCCAGCCTTGTACTCTCAACCCATTCGCAGGATTTACCAAAGTTCCGTTGGAATCCGTGCCGAAAGAACCGGCTCGGGTATAAAACGTCTTATTCCCATCTTTAAGAATAAAAAAACCATTCCCTTCCAAGGCGAGGTCAGTATTCACTCCGGTAGTCTGTAAAGAGCCTTGCGTCATTACGGTATCAATTGCCGCGACGGTCATTCCTAGGCCGACTTGTTGGGGGTTAACCCCGCCAACAGCATCATTAGGACGAGAGGCTCCTTCTACGGTTTGACTAATCATATCTTGAAAAGTCACTCGCCCTTTTTTAAACCCCGTGGTATTGACGTTGGCAATATTATTACCAATGACATCCATCCGAGTTTGATGATTCTCAAGTCCGGAAACACCGGAATACAAAGATCGCATCATTTAGTTCGCCTCCGCTGGGAAGATTTTCTGTACTTCACTAAAATCGTAGAATCGATCCCCTACCTTGACCTGAGGGAACTGACCAGGTGTGACTTCTTCCACAGTTCCGCGAATACTTTGTCCTGCCGAAACGATTTCGACACCTTTTCCCAAAGTTGAGACGGCTTGGCTTGCGGAAACCACATCCGTCATTTTCTTAAAGTTCGTC
>JAJXVP010000249.1 GCA_021782055.1 bacterium
TGGACGCCGGGCCGCAGGTCAAGATCTTTTGTCCCGCTGACCAACTCGACGCCCTGCAAGAACGTCTAACACGAGCCGTCCCCGGCCTCCGCACCCTTGCCTCGGGGCCCGGTGGGGGCCTCTTGCGCGGCGTCGAGGACACCCTGGGCGCCAAGGACACCCCGTGAGTCAAGTTCGTCTCTCGGAGGGGGTTCGTCTTTCGGCCCCGGCAAACCTGTTGTTGGCGGGGGAATACGCCATTCTTGAGCCAGGCGGCCTGGGTGTGGGGGTGGCTGTCGAAGCCCGGCTAACGGCAGTCCTAAAAAGTGCTCCACAAACCCAGGTCGATAGCTTTTGGCCAGGAGTTCACCAGACTTGGCGGCCGGGCTCGGGCTCGGACCTTACCTCGTCGGACGGGGGCTTTGTCGGGGCTTTGTTCCGGGCGTTAGGGTTGACCGATGAGCAAGGAATGCAAGCTCACCTCCCTCCGTTTCACCTGACTCTCGATTCGTCGGCCTTTTTTAGCCGCGAAGGCCGCAAGCTGGGTTTAGGCTCCTCGGCGGCCCTGGCGGTGGTCGTTACGGCGGCGGCGAGGCTCGTTAAGGGTCAAGAGGTGAGTCTGCCCACGGTGATGCGTGAAGCCATTCAGACCCACCGTACCGCGCAAGGAGGCAAGGGCTCAGGCTACGATGTCGCCGCCAGCTGTAGGGGTGGCCTTGGGTTATTCACCGGGGGAAAAGCCCCCGAATGGACGCCGGCAACCTGGCGTCTGCCCCCCGCCTGGCTTTTTTCGGGTCCCGAAGCGGTCAAGACCGTTTCGGCCATCGGGCAGTACCAAGCCTGGAAAGCTCAGAATCCCCAAAAAGCTCACGAGTTTCTTGAGCAGTCCAACCAGGCTGTTCAGCGCTTTTTTCGAGCAGAGACTTGGCCCCAAAGGCGACAACGGTGGGAAGATTACAAAACCCTTTCGCTTGAGCTGGGTCGCGAACTCGGCGTCAGCGCAGAGCTCGCGATGGACTTCCCCCCCCAGTTCTTCGTTAAAGCCCTAGGGGCGGGCAACGAAACCGGTCTCGTTCTGAGCGAAAGCCCTGACGAAGCGCAGGTTTGGCTGACTCAAACCCTGGGAAAGCCAGCTTTTCCTTGGCAGGTCGCCGAAAAGGGGCTGTGCGTTGACTAACACGGTCAGGACTTCAGCCCATGCCAAGCTGTTGCTCTTTGGCGAGCATGCCGCCGTGTGGGGCTACCCGGCCCTAGGGTTGAGTCTAACCGCCACCCTTACCCTAGAATACGAAGAGTTTATCCCCGACAACGAGGTGTCACCGACCAGTCGAGCGTGGGAGTTTTGGCCCCAAGAGCAATCGGACCCTTTGCCAGACCTGATCGAGATTTTTCAAAAGCTTCGCACCAACCGGGGGTTAGCGCCGCTCCCTCCGGGTCGCCTGAGCCTGGCCTCGGACATTCCCTCGGGCGGGGGCTGGGGGTCTTCGGCGGCCCTTGCCTCGGCGTTTGCTCGCCTTTTTCTTCCCAACGCCCCCCTAGAAGGCCCTGAATCCCTCGATGAGGCAGCTCGTGAAGGCGAAAAGCTGTTTCATGGGCGCCCCTCGGGGATCGATACCGCTTTGGCTTTACGGCAGGGCTGGTGGTACCTCGAACGCGATGGCGACCGTTTGAACGCTAAAGCACTTCCCGACCGAAACCCGCCGCTGGTCGCCGGGGCTTTACCTCGGTTAACCACGACGAAAGATCTGGTAAACGGCATCGCCGAACAAAGACAACGCGACCCTTCGGGTACGGCTCAGCGTCTGGCCACCCTCGGTGAGCTGGCAAAACAGGCGCACGTGCTGGTACGTTCGGCCCACTTTGCCCCTGCGGCCCTGGGGGCACTCATGCAAACCGCCCAAGCCCTGCTGGCGGAGCTGGGGGTGTCACACCCCGCCTTACACAGTGTCTTTGAGGCCGCAAGGCACAGGGGCAGTCTCGGAGAAAAGCTCTCAGGAGCCGGTGGCGGGGGCGCCTTTGTTATGGTTTTTCCCAATCACGACAGTGCGCTCGCTGCCTGCACGGCCCTACAAGAGGCCTTTTCCCCCCAATTTTGGGCCGCGCCGCCCCAGTTGGTTACGGCATCTCCTCGCGACCCTTTACCCGAGGCCTCCCATGAAAAGCTTTGATTTGTACCTCGCCCGTCATGGACAAACCTTCTGGAACCTTGAAAAGCGGCTCCAGGGTCGCAAAAACTCCCCCCTGACGGCTTTGGGCCAGCTTCAAGCTCAGGCCCTAGGCCGCCGGTTGAGAGACTTGCCCTTAGACGCCCTCTGGTCCTCATCCGCACCACGAGCCCTGCAGACTGCCCACCTTGTCTCGGCCCAGCGAGACGTGCCCCTTCCGGTCCAAAGTTTAGACCAACTTCAAGAAATTCACCTGGGGGAGTGGGAGGGGCTAACCAAAGACGTGGTCTGGGAACGTTGGGGTGATGAAGCCCGTTCGTTTTGGCACCAGCCGGAACGTTGGCGGGCCTGGGGTGCTGAAAGCTGGCGGGAGGTTCAAGAGCGTGTACTGGAGGCGGTTGCGCTACTCAGTCAGACAGGGGACTCTGCCCTGGCAGTTTCTCATGGAATGACGATTCAAGTTTTTTTATGGAGTTTGAGTGGTGAAGGGACTCAGGCACTTTACCAGCACCCCGTTGTCCACCAAGCTTCTTTGACCCACGTCAGGGTCTACCCCGACCGGGATAGGCGGGAATGGGAGGTTGTCATGCGTGACAACCGTGACCACCTGAAGGGGCTACTTTCGTCCCAACAGGTGGTCTAAGCGTACCTTACTTGTGGGCCGGAGCCTTAGCAGGAGGCTCGATATCCAGCAAGCTAACATCAAAAATCAGTGTGCTGTTGGGAGGAATACGGCTTCCCGCGCCACGGGCACCGTAAGCCAACTTCGAAGGAATAAAGAAGCGGTACTTGCTACCCACGGGCATGAGCTGAATGCCCTCTGTCCAGCCAGGAATCACTCCAGACAGGGGGAACACGGCTGGTTCTTTGCGGTCAATCGAACTGTCAAACTTGGTGCCGTCAATCAACTTTCCGACGTAGTCCACCTTAACGGTGTCCGTAGCCTTGGGCTTGGGACCGGTACCTTGTTGAAGAACCTCATACTGAAGGCCGCTGGGGGTGGTAATAACCCCAGGTTTCTTGGCGTTTTCTGCCAGGAACTTGGCTTCTTTGACCTCATTGGCATCGGCGACACGCTTTTGAGCGGCGGCCAAGTAAGCCTGAACGGCTTCGTTGGCTTGCTCAGGAGTCACCTTAGCATGATTTTTATCCATCACATCTTTCATCCCCTGGACAAAAGAATCGTAGTCCACCGAAACAGAGGTCTGCTTCAGGTTGGTCCCAATTAAGACGCCAAAGTCATAGCTGGCGTCAGATTTGCTGGGCTCGCCGGGTTTTGCCGGGGTAGCCGGTTTGGCTTGGCAGGAAACCAACACGAGGGCCGCCGCCGCCAATAATGCAAAAATCTTCATACATCTTTCCTTTTTGAGGAGATTTCATCCTTTGCCGAAACAACAAAAGCTTTTGTCAAGTTATCGCCTTTTGAGAAAAATCTCAAGATGCCACAGCTGACACGAAAGGCGCACTCTGGCAGGCTTTACTTGTCAGTTTTAGGGGCCGCATCAGGTGCCTTTGCATCAGGTGCCTTTGCATCCGGCTTTTCAATGTCGAGAAGTTTGACATCGAAAATGAGGGTGCTGTTCGGGGGAATCTTGCCACCTGCACCACGAACGCCATAGGCCAGCTTCGAAGGAATATAGAACCGATACTCACTGCCAACCGGCATCAGTTGAATGGCTTCGGTCCAGCCGGGGATGACTTGGGACAAGGGGAAGACAGCCGGTTCCTTGCGGTCAATCGAGCTGTCAAACTTCGTACCATCAATCAAGGTCCCGACGTAGTCCACTTTTACAGTATCCGAGGCTACAGGCTTAGGGCCCGTACCTTGCTTGATGACCTCGTATTGGAGTCCGCTGGCGGTAGTTTTGACGCCTGGCTTTTTGGCGTTAGCCGCTAAAAACTGGGCCTCTTTTGCGGCGTTGTCATCGGCAACCTTTTGCTGGGCATAGGCCAAGACCGCTTGCACTTCTTGGTTGGCCTCTTCGGGTGTCACCTTGGCTTGCGCCTTTTCAAAGACATCTTTCATTCCTTGCACAAAGGCGTTGTAGTCAATCGAAACCGAAGCCTGCTTCAGATTGGTGGCGATCAAAACCCCAAAGTCATAGCTGGCACGTTCGGTCGAAACGGGGGCCTGAGCGGGTGCGGGGGCGGACTGGTCCTGGGCATAGGCGCCGACCGCTACCAGCAGGAGCGCTCCAGCGGACAAGGCGGAAAGTAATTTCATTCCTTATTCCTTTGAAAAAAAATCAAAAACCGTTTTTAAACAGTCTGTTGCCCCTAGCCT
>JAJXVP010000250.1 GCA_021782055.1 bacterium
GTATTTATTACCAGACTGAATTCAAACCTTAGGAAGGTTTCTTTTTCTTTCCATCCCATACTTTTGTAGAGCTTTTGTGCTTTTGTATTAGTTCTTTCGGTCGAAAGTTCCATCCTCACAGCACCTACACTCTTCCCATAATTAACAGCTTCCGTTATTAATTTAAATAAAGCACGTCTGACAATCACAGTTTTTCCTTTCTCTACCTAGTTTTGAGGCAAAGTCCCTTCAAGTCAATCTCAACCCCTAATCTTTTTTAAATGGAAATCTTACTAAATTAATGATATATTATAAAAATGAGAGGTAACGAATGGCTAAACTAAATTGGACAAAACTGACTGAGGGTCTCGAAGCCCCTCCAGCTTTAGTGACGTGGTTGAACCAGGCCGATAAGGCTCAACTGTTTCGAATCAATCTCAAAGAGCTTTCTCGAGATTTGAATCTTGAGGTGAACACGTTGACCGGGTTCTTTCTTCGAGCTGTTCTTGCTGGTCAATTTACCCTCAATTGGGCGTATTACTGCCGTGTTTGCGGGGGAATGCCAGGTTTCAAACACAACTTTAACGAATTAAAATCGAGTGAGCAATGTCCGTTATGCAGTGCCGTCTTTCGAAATTCATTGGATACCAATGTAGCTGTCACCTTCACCGTTCATCCTGGGCTGTTGCCTTTGCCTGAATCTTTAGCTCAAGAAGCTTTTGATGCTATGGTGCAAAACTTTAAAGAAAATAAAAGTTCTTTGCCCCAAGATTTTTTATCCGGCCTCGAAATCATCAATAACCCGCTCTACCATGAACTCTTTGGAGATGACGTTCTTTCCACCGAAGAAAGTTTGGAAATCAGTCGGGTAACGCTTCTCTTTACCGACATTAAAGGTTCAACTCAGATGTATTCGCAATATGGAGATGCTACTTCCTACCGTATCGTGCGAGATCATTTTAAAATCCTCTTCTCAGAAATTGAAAAGCAAGGTGGAGTGGTCATCAAAACCATTGGTGATGCCGTCATGGCGAGTTTTCTTAAACCAGGTGATGCTATGAATGCGGCCTTAGCTGCGTTTCAAGCCTTTCAACAAGAAAAGTGGGAGGTCCTCGGTGGTGGACTTGAAATTAAAATGGGAATACATGTGGGACCCGCTATCGTGGTAAATTTAAATAACCGAGTCGATTATTTTGGCAACACTGTGAATTTAGCCGCCCGAATTCAAGGGGTTGCAGAAAATCACATGATTTGCTTCAGTCGTGAAATCTTGAACGATCGAACTGTCAAACAAAAACTTAAATCATGGACTGAAAATCATGCCTCTAAGATCTACCGTAGAACCACGAGTTTAAAAGGAATAGAAGGTCCCGTAGAACTTTATAGCGTTGTCTAGGGTTTTCGCGTTGTGGCGATAAGTTTTTCATAGGTAGCGGGATCAAATCCCGCTGCAGCTACATTCCCCTCTCTCAAAAGAGGCGTTTTTAAAACTCCAGGGTAGTCGCGTAGCTCTGTCTCTGGGTCAAAGACTCTCCACTCCATGCCTTCTTTTTTCCAAACAGCTCCCGTCTTATCTAGCAACTGATCCCAGCCTTGAACCCCACGGGCTAAGCTTTCTAATTCTCGGGGTGAAGGAAATTTCTCATCCACATCACAGCGTGAATACGGAATGCGTCTTTCCTTGAGCCATCGTTCTGCCTTTTGACTTTCCCGACAGGATTTTCGTACAAATAACTGCCACATATTTCCCCCTAATCCGAACGTTTAGCAAATTGTTTCCAAACCTTGAGAAGTTTTGCCACCTCTTGGTAGCGCTGCTTTTGATGGTTTCGTCGTGTTTGTTGCAAGTCTGATTCTTTGGCCCGAAATAATTCCGCTTGGATACGACTGGGATGAGAAAGGCCCTCTACGGTTAAGGGGTCTTCTGCTCCAAAATACAGCTTAAGGGTTCCGACATCCATCAGCATTTCCCACCAAGAGGTTTGTGCGACTCTCACTTCCTGAAGTTGACTCAGTTGAGACTCCCCGGAGGTTTCACGCCACCTCCAGGGTGACTGCTGATGAACAACCAATCGATCCCCTGACCACTTGATATAGGATTGCTTCCAAGACCAAAAACGAGTTGCCAGGCTCAAGAGTGGGATCAACGACACGAGAGCTAAAAATATCGTGAGCGTTGAACTCCCCCTGGGCCATAAAGAATTTCCTAAAAGGTCGAGCCCGACCAAAAGAAGTAACAAGAAAAAGCCCGGAGCTAAACGAGCCACTAAGTAGGCAGGATGTCGACGATGAAGTTGCTCTTTCAAAGGAATCTGGGCCCAAAAAAGTCGTTTCGGTACAGCTAGATCCCCTACGGTTTCCTCAAGAATCTCCCTTAAATCTTGTTCATTGAACTCTTGAACATTCCAAGGTTGGCAAAACCCTAGAAACTCCTCCATTTCCTTCGTATAGGGAACTTCGGCAAACCGTTCCAGGCTACCTTCTGTCGCCAGCTCAACTGTGACGACAGAAAACAATTTGGAAGCCCAACCCGAACGTACAATCTTTAAGGAACGGATTTCTTCACGCAAGATCCTTGTATGCTGGATTTTTAGCGGTGAAAAGTGGACCTGACGCAAAATCACCGCTTTATTGGTGACGAGCAGTAAATTCAACTGCCCCCAAATTAGGACCCCCACTCCCCAGAATAGCGAAACTAAAGCACCGAAAAGGGCAACGTCCAGAAGTGAATTGGACCGATAAAAAAAATCAACAACACCTGCACCAAGTGCAATCAACAGTCCCAACAAAGGCCACAAAAGTCGTGTCAGGACCACCCACTCAGAGGTAGCAAACTCAAACAAGGTGTGTTCGTCGTCCGTAAGCATACCTTTTTTTTGTTGAGGGCGGGAATTTAGATGGGCTAGCATAGACGGAGATAGACCGGGCAATTGTTTTAAAAATGAATGGGGAACTTCATGGGACCTCAACCAAGCAAAAAAAGGCTCTTGTGGCACCCTAAGGACTAAACTGGCGGTTTGAGCCAAAATGGTTCGCTCTTGGACTACGGGCGTTAGAGAACCCAGAAGATCACCAGGTTCGTAGCATTTGAGGTTTTCTACACTACCCGAACTTTCACTCCCCGTACAAAGCCGACCCGAGGCAACAACGAGAAGCTCGCTAAGTGGTTCTCCCGCCAAGGCAACCACATCCTGAGGCTGACAAGAATCCAAATGACAACACAAAGCTAGTGTGGATTGTTGTTCCACAGTTAATAGAGAAAAAGGCGGTAATGTTAAGGCCTCAACCCGAAGATCATCCATGAAAGACTTCTTGTCTTCATTGTGCAAAGGATCTTAGCCAGGTCAAGGCCTATGTTTAGTCATGAAAGATTATTCTATGACGGTGTAAGCGCGTTCGTTATGTTGAGTAATATCCAAACCAATCGCTTCTTCTTTGGGAGTAACCCTCAAACCCATCGTCACTTTCAAAACTAAGAAAATGACAAAAGTACCAAGGAAGGCCCAAACCATGGCGGTAAAGGTCGCCAAACTTTGAACACCCAGTGCCGTGGGATTTCCAAAAAACAATCCCGAAAAGCCCTGACCATTGTTCATTCCAAAAGCCTTCGTAATAAAGGGGGCTGCAAATAAACCGGTTCCAACCGTTCCAAGCACACCGGCAATTCCATGCACACCAAAGGCATCCAAGGAATCATCGTAGCCAAGTTTGTTTTTAATATAAACCACGAAGAGATAACAAACGGCACCAGCTACGAGTCCTAAAAGCAACGCACCAGGCAATGAAACAAAACCTGCCGCAGGAGTAATCACAACAAGACCGGCCACTGCTCCTGAAGCAGCACCTAAAATCGTTGGCTTTTTTTGGAGAATCCAATCCAAACCGGCCCAAACCAAGGCAGCCGCAGCCGCAGCGGTGTTCGTCATGAGAAAGGCACTAGAAGCTAAACCATCAGCTGCCAGACCGCTACCCGCGTTAAAACCAAACCAACCGAACCACAACATCGCGGCCCCAGTCAGGGTAAAGGTCAGGTTATGGGGAGGTACGGGCTTCAAGTTCGTTCGTCGCCCTAAAAGAAGCGCCGCAGCCAACGCACTAAAGCCAGAGTTGATTTCTACCACTGTTCCACCGGCATAATCCATCAAGCCCATCTTGGCAAAAAGCCCGTTCTGCGACCAAGCCATGTGGGCGAGCGGGATGTAGACAACAAATAGCCAAACGACAGAAAACGTCAAAAAAGCAGAAAACTTAATGCGTTCAGCCAAGGCTCCTGAAATGACTGCAGGAGTAATGACGGCAAACATACATTGAAATAAGACAAAGGACAGGTGAGCAACCGGAGCATGTGGGGCTGAAACTGTATAGGGGCTGGGATCATTGGGCCCAATGCCATTTAAAAAGAACCAGCGAAAATCCCCTAAAACTCCGGGAATCAACTCTGTGGGACTA
>JAJXVP010000029.1 GCA_021782055.1 bacterium
GCATGAGGTTAGGGTGGCTAGAAGTCCTGATAAAGTTAGCGCAAAGAGAAAATTTAAGGATTTCATCCAAACCTCTTAAGCCTCTACTTTTGAAGCTGATCTTCGATGGCGTCCCAGTCCTCGGGCAGACCAAATTCTTTTAAAAGGCGAGCTCGGGCGGCATAGTACTGGGCTCCGACGTCAGTAGGGTGGCGTTCCAGGACAGATTGAAAAGCCTTCACGGCTTCTGCCATGCTGCCAGTACGGTACAGCGAAATTCCCTCTTCGAAGGTGAGCTTGGTGGCTTCGTAAAGCTGGCATTCTTCGGCGGGAAGGCCATCCCAAATATGAGCAACCTCCAAGGCCGCTTTTTTTCCATACATTCGAACCACCCCGGCGTAGCGCCAGTGGTAATTTTCGGGGTGTTCTAGGCTATCTAAAAAGCTAAGGGTGACCATAGTTCCCGCCCCCAAGGTCTTGGTCAAACTTTCGAGCCTGCTCGTGAGGTTGACGGCATCTGAAATGACAGTCGTGTCCATGCGGCCTTCTTCGCCGATAGTCCCGATCATTAAAGGCCCAGCGTGAACGCCTGTCCCCACTTTGAGAGGGGTGTAACCCGATTTAAGCCGATGCGTATTGTACTCTTGCAACGCTTGTTGGATACCAATGGCGGCTTGCAAACCATCTTCTCCTGAACGAGGAAAGAGTGCCATGAAGCCATCCCCCATATACTTATCGATGAATCCTCCATTTTGGCGTATCACAGGACCAATGCGACCGAAGTAAGCGTTGAGTAAGCGAAAGGTTTTGTCAGGACTTAGAGATTCCGCCAAGCTGGTAAAACGGCGAATGTCGGCAAATAAGATGCTCATGTGGGCGAGGGCTTGTTGGCCTAGTTTGACTTCATTGATGCTAGCTTTTCCCAAACTAACCAAAAAATCCGCCGGCACGAACCGATTCAACGAATCGTTGGTAGCTTTCAGTTGTAGACCACGTTCCTCGGCCAAGCGAAAAGCCACGGCAAAGTTTCTGACCAAAAAGTAGGGTTTGAGTCAGCACAAAGGCCAAAAAAGCATACGGGAGGATAAAAAAGCTAGAAATTAACAAGCTGGCATACAAAATATCGTGGATAGCCGCAATCGCGAGAACAAGCAAAGAAAAAAAGACCAGAAGCGCCCCGGTCCGTTTGCGACGAACCGCCAGGCCGAGGGGTATTAAGACTAAAAGGAACCCTATAGTTACCAAAAGTTCCATCAAAGGAACGGCGTTATTCGTGAGTTTGACCGGGAACAGCACCACGGCGAGACCCATGAGTAGGTAGGTCGCATTCAGAAGACGTGGCAGGCGCTTACCAAGTTCTTGCGGAAAAAGATTTCGAAGAAACTGCACGAGGGGCACCGCACCCCAGCTAAAAATCAAGAGTTCAAGCTTTTTTCGAATTTCCCAAGAAAATCCTGGGATCAAGGTGTCAAGCGTATGGTCGCCGGTGGCAACCAAGCGAACCAAAACCGCCAAGCAAAAAAGTCCAAACCAAAAAGAGGCCTTATCGGCGGGACGAATAAAGCTTAACGCCAGGTAGTACACAACGAGGATCAATAAGGCCCCCAAAAGGAGGTATTCCGCCAAGGCATCCATATCATGACGTTGTTCCATTACCTGAGCAGTTCCCAAAAGGATACTGCCCGTTACCCCGCTTTTGCGGTACGAAAAGTTAGCTACTTGAAGAACAAGTTCGGCTTGCGAAGCTTGTGCTGGTCCCGTTTGGAAAAAGACGAGCTGTTTACCATATTGTGGAGAAGATTCCTGTGCGGTTAGGCCCACCAAGCCGGCTTGAACCGAAAGTCTTCCATTGATATACAAGCGATACGAAGTCAAAATCGAGGGAAGTTTTAACCCCCAAACCTCGGGCCCCGGGGGGAGCTTAAGGGTGAGGCGATACGAAACGACACCATAAGCGGGGTGCTTGTGCCTAGCGTTCCAGACTCCGGGCAAGAAAACGCGTTCGCTTGGTTGACCTGTTTCAGCCGTGCCAGGGGGGAGCAACTGTCCCCAAAATTCCTCCCACGGGCCGTTGAGTTGAACAGGTGTGCTTAGGTTCATGTGGGTAAGATCAAGTTCGCCTTTGTGTGCCTCGGGTGCCGGTGGCGTTGAACAGCTCGAGAAAACAAAAAGACTGGCGATCATCAAAAGAAAGCGCATTTTATCCCAGTATAAACGATGTTGTGGCATTCTGGTAGCCAAAAGGTTATCACTTCGTGGAGCTTGTTTGATACCCCGCCTTAGGCTACGATGGGCGCATGAAAAGCAGAAATCTGACACTCGTGGCGGATATTGGCACTTCTGCGATGAAAGGCGGGCTGGTGACCCATTCGGGAGACCTCGTGGCCGTTCACCGCGTGGTGTATCGCGATAAATGTCAGTACGATGAACAGACCTGGAACCCGTCGGTTTGGATTGAAGCGTTGCGCGAGATCGTGGCTTCGGTCGGTGGGTGGCAGAGCCTTTCGGCGGTAGCCATCTCGGGACATGGCCCCACGCTGGTGCCAATCGATGAGCAAGGGAATAGCCTTTTTTACACCCTCATGTGGTTGGATGGGCGAAATTTTCGGCAAGAGGGAACAAGTAGCTTTTTTTTGCCCAAAGTGGCCTGGTTTCAAAAAAATCATCCCGACCTGTATGCTCGTACCCGAACGTTTTTATCGTGCCCAGAGTACGTCAATTGGTACTTGACCGGACGTGAGGCCACAATAACCCCGTCAACGGAATTTGAGCCTTTTATTTGGTCCTCAGAGGAGTGCCGGGCTTATGGGGTAGAGCAGTCTAAGCTCCCGTCGTTTATTCGGATGTCTGAAACCGTGGGGACCGTACGTCCCGAAGCTGCCCGTTTTCTCGGTTTGCCCGAGGGTATTCCTGTGGTTGCCTCTGGTTCAGATTTTTTAGCGGCGTTATTAGGCTCAGGAACTGTAAAACCAGGCCGTACCTGTGATCGGGCTGGGACTAGCGAAGGAATCAACTTTTGCTCGGAGCGTCCCCGAGGGACTCCCCACCTACGTACGCTCCCCCACGTGATTCCGGGGTTGTACAATGTATCGGGGATTTTGTCCTCTTCGGGTCGTCTTTTTGAATGGATGCGCCATATTACGGGCCAAAGCCAGCGATCGTACCATGAGATTCTTCAAGAAATTGAAAACATTCCCTTGGACCGTTCCAAGCCGCTCTTTATTCCCTCGTTGGATCGAGAAAATTTTGAGTTTGCTCGTGGGGGCCTTTTGGAACTTCACCCTACCCACACTCGAGAGGATTTGGGACGCTCTGTTGTCGAGGCAATAGGCTTTGGAGTTCGGGGCGTGTTAGACAACCTGGCGGCTAGTGGGTGCGAGGTTACTGAACTTCGGGTGACAGGTGGTCAAGCCCGTAATGTTTTATGGAACCAGCTAAAAGCCGATATCACCGGCGTCGAGGTTCAAGTCCCTGAAATCGAGGACGCAGAACTTTTGGGCTCGGCAATCTGCGCCCTTGTGAATCAGGGGTACTATTCTCAGTTGACCGAAGCCGCCGAGGATTTGGTGCGCATTCGAGCGGTCTACTCACCGCGACGGGAGCGTTGGGAACGCTATACCGACTTGTACCGCGAAGCCCAAGATTATGAACGACGTTTTGAACTTTCGAGGGGGACCTTGTGACTGATCGATCGAACCGCCTTTTAGCCTTAAAAAAAGCCTTAACGGAACGTATTCTGATTTTAGATGGGGCCATGGGTACGATGATTCAAAAGCATCGTCTTACCGAAATCGATTTTCGGGGAGATCATTTCAAGCATCATCCCCGACCGTTGAAAGGCGACAACGACTTGCTGGTCTTAAGCCGTCCCGACATCATTCGTGGTATCCATGAGGCGTATCTGGAAGTCGGAGCCGATATCCTTGAGACCAACACCTTTAACTCCACTGCCGCCAGTCAAGCCGATTACGGACTTGAAAATTACACAGAAGAGCTCAACCGTGCAGGAGCGGCCTTAGCAAGGTCGGCGGCCGACGCCTGGACCGCAAAGAATCCTAACCGTCCCCGTTGGGTCGCCGGTGTTCTCGGCCCCACGTCAAAAACCCTCTCACTGTCACCTGAGGTCAATGATCCTGGTTTTCGTGCTATCGACTTTGATACCCTAGCTCAAGATTATCTAAAATCGGCAAGGGCTCTGATAGCGGGCGGAGCCGACCTGCTCATGATCGAAACGATTTTTGATACTCTTAACGCCAAAGCCGCAATTTGGGCTGTGCTGGCGCTCGAAGAGGAGCTAGGCGAAGAGATCCCTCTGATGATTTCGGGAACCATAACCGATGCTTCAGGGCGCACCCTCTCGGGACAGACCACCGAGGCGTTCTGGTACTCAGTTCGGCATGCCAAGCCTCTGAGTGTGGGGCTTAATTGTGCCTTAGGGGCTGACCTTTTGCGTCAATATGTCGCCGAGCTTGCCCGCTTGGCCGAGACGGCAGTATCAACCCACCCAAATGCTGGTTTGCCAAACGAGCTTGGAGAGTACGATCACAGCCCGACTTTTATGGCCAAAGTCCTTGGCGGTTTTGCCCGTGATGGTTTGGTCAATATCGTAGGTGGCTGTTGCGGATCAACTCCGGAACATATTCGCGCTATCGCCGAGGCTGTGCAGGCCTATCCGCCCCGACCGATACCGCTAGACCCCGGTACGCTTCGATTGGCTGGTCTTGAGCCACTTGTGATTGATGAGAAGAGCCTCTTCGTTAACGTTGGTGAACGTACCAATGTTACCGGGTCAAAAAAGTTTTCACGCCTGATTGTCGAAAAGAAAACCGGCGAAGCCTTAGAAGTGGCTCGTGAACAGGTAGAAAATGGGGCGCAAATCATTGACGTTAACTTAGACGAAGCTATGTTGGATTCTGCTGCCGAAATGAAGAGCTTTTTAAATCTGCTAGCGTCTGAACCCGACATAAGCCGGGTGCCAGTAATGATTGATAGCTCTAAGTTTTCGGTTATCGCGCAGGGGTTGCGTTGCTTGCAGGGTAAGGGAATTGTCAATTCTATCAGTCTTAAAGAGGGCGAAGCCAAATTTCTTGAACAAGCCCGCGAAGTCCGTCGTTTTGGCGCCGCCGTTGTTGTCATGGCCTTTGACGAAAAAGGGCAGGCTGACACCTTTGAACGAAAGGTTTCGATTTGCCGGCGAGCCTATACACTCCTAACTGAAAAAGCGGGATTTGCCCCCGAAGACTTAATTTTTGACCCTAATATTTTCGCAATTGGTACCGGCATTGAAGAACATTCCAACTACGCCGTGGATTTTTTACGAGCCGTCAAAGAAATCAAGTCTACCCTACCGCGAGCCAAAATTTCGGGTGGTGTCAGCAACGTCAGCTTTAGCTTTCGAGGGAATAATCCCCTTCGCGAGGCAATTCACGCGGTATTTCTTTACCATGCCGTAAAAGCGGGAATGACCATGGGGATTGTCAACGCTGGCGTGCTCCCCGTTTACGATGACATTGAATCCGATCTGCGAGAACTTGTCGAAGACCTCGTCTTGAATCGTCGCCCAGATGCCACAGAAAGGCTTCTTGATCATGCTGATCGCTTTACCTCTACCGAAGCTCGTGGCGAAGATTTGTCGTGGCGTCAGGCTCCTGTGCGTGAACGGCTCAGTCATGCCTTGGTCAAAGGCTTATCGGCCTGGATCGACGAGGATGTCGAAGAAGCACGTCAGGGATTTGCAAGGGCCATCGAGGTGATTGAGGGGCCGCTGATGGATGGAATGAACATTGTGGGTGATCTTTTTGGTGCGGGTAAAATGTTCCTCCCTCAAGTGGTCAAATCTGCACGGGTGATGAAACAAGCGGTGGCCGTACTGCTTCCGTATATCGAAGCTGAAAAATCGGGCACGGGTTCGGTAAAAGGCCGTATCGTGATGGCCACCGTAAAAGGTGACGTCCATGATATTGGCAAGAACATCGTCGGGGTGGTCTTCGGTTGTAACAACTACGAGGTGATCGACTTGGGGGTGATGGTAGCCTGCGAGGATATTCTGCGAACGGCCCGTGAACAAAAAGCCGATGCTGTGGGCCTGTCGGGCCTGATTACACCCAGCCTTGAAGAAATGGTCCATGTAGCCGAAGAGATGGAACGTCAGGGCTTCACCTTGCCCCTGTTGATAGGCGGAGCCACCACCAGCAAAGTCCATACTGCCGTGAAAATCGCCCCCCGTTACTCGGGACCGGTGGTTCATGTCAAAGATGCATCCTTAGCTGTGACGGTTTTGCAAAAGCTGTTATCACCCGAACAACGGCCAGTTTTCGACGCCGAAATCCGGGCAGATTATGAAAAAGTCCGTCGGGAAAAGCTAGGCCGAAACACACAAAAGGAGTTTTTGTCCCTGGCTGATGCCCGGTCTCAACGCTTCGATGGCGGGTGGGCAAGTGGGTACAAGCCCCCTGTTCCGGCTTGGACAGGGGTTCGCCATTGGCGCGAGATTCCCTTAGGTCAGTTAGAGGCACTGATTGACTGGACGTTCTTTTTTGTCGCTTGGCAAATGCCCGAAATGTACCCAGAAATTTTAACTCATGAAAAATATGGAGCAGAGGCGAAACGGCTCTATGCAGAAGCTCGTGCGATGCTCACTGATTTGGTGGGCAACAAACGCCTAGAGGCGAGGGCGGCAGTTTTTATAAAACCTGCTGCTTCAGACGGTGATGATATTCTGATTTGGAAGGATGAAGCCTCGCGGGGAGGTCCTCCTGAGGCTCGCTTGGCGACCTTGCGCCAGCAACGAAAGAAAGAAAAAACCGACGTCTATTTCGCCTTAGCCGATTACGTGGCACCCGTAGAAGCACAGATCCCTGATTGGGTAAGCGGCTTAGTGACGGCGGTTTTTGGTGCCGACGAACTCGCGCGCGGCTTTGAGGCACAAGGCGATGACTACCGAGCGATCATGGTAAAGATTTTGGCCGATAGACTTGCGGAAGCAACGGCAGAATGGGTACATCGTGAAATTCGCAAACAGCTATGGGCTTATGCCCCCGACGAAAACCTACCCATTGCCGATTTGTTGGCGGTTCGGTATCAAGGAATTCGCCCGGCGCCGGGCTATCCTAGCCTGCCCAATCACCAAGACAAAGAGCTACTCTTTCATCTATCTCGAGCGTCAGAGCTAGACATTCGCCTCACCGAAAGTTGGATGATGGTTCCTGCGGCTGCTGTGAGCGCGTTTGTGTTTAGTCATCCGGGTTCAACCTACTGGGCTCTGGGTAGAATCGCCCCTGATCAGTTGGACGCTTGGGCCTCTCGTCAAGGGTTGTCAAAAGAGGAAGCTGAAAAGCTCTTGTCTGCGGTTCTGGAATAGCTATCAAGCCAAAAGGTGGCCGGTCCGTCGTTAATACTTGCCACCTTCATAGCAGCTTGAAATTCTCCGGTGGCGACTTGGTGGTGTCGGTTTTGAAAAAAGCTTAAGACCCGTGGCCACCAAACCCTGGCCTGTTCAACCGACATAGCCGCGTCGAAACCAGGACGCTGACCTCGTCGTAAATCGCCGGTAAGGGTAAACTGACTCACGAGCAAGAGCCCTCGTCCCCCGAGTGGCAGGTTCATCTTCCCTGCTTCATCGGCGAAGACCCGCATTCCAAGAACTTTTCGTCCCAGCCATTCTAAATCGGCCGCTTGGTCGGCTTTTTCGAGACCAACATAAACCAACAGACCCTCGGCAATTTGCCCGACGATTTGTCCGTTGACCGAAACAGAAGCTTCACTGACTCGCTGTACCAAAGCTTTCACGATTCTACTCCTTTAGGCCGTCGAACGGGGTACCTTGTTCTCTTTGTAGCCTTTCTGCTACTTTTAAGAGGTGAAACTGATGCTGCAAATCGGCCTTGTTTTTGGTGTTTGCCTCTTGGGACAAATTGTCAGCGTCCTTTTGCCTGTCCCCATTCCTGGCAGTGTCATTAGCATGGTACTTCTATTTCTACTGTTGTTTTTTAAGGCTGTCCATGTTGACCGCATCCGTCAAAAAGCTGATTTTCTTTTAAAGAACATGGCGTTTTTCTTTGTCCCTGCTGGAGTAGGAATTATTTCGCAGTTTAGAGAAATTCGCCAGCACTTACTGGCTCTTTTAGGGGTTGTTGTTCTGACCACCTTTTTCACCTTTGGGGCCACAGCCCTGACGGTGCGGGGGGTGATGAAGCTACAAGAGCTGGGACGCTCACGAAAACGTAAGCCCAGGACTGTAGCATGAACGAGGTTGTCTCTTCCCCGTTTTTTGGTATTACCCTGAGTATCTTGGCCTTTGAAATCGGAATTTGGGTAGAAAAAAAGACAAAACTGGCCATCGCCAATCCACTTTTGATTGCTGTGGTTTTGTGCATCGCGGTTTTAGAGCTTTTTCATATCCCGTTAGCCAGCTTTGATGCTGGCGGTTCTGTCATCTCGGTGTTTTTAGGGCCAGCTACCGCTGTGTTGGCCTTGTCGATTTACACTCAGCTATCCCGTCTAAAAAAGTACTTTCTTCCGGTTTTAGCCGGAACAGTGGTAGGTTCTCTGGTTTCTGTGGGTTCGGCTTATCTTTTGAGTAGGTGGTTTGGTCTAGACCAGGTTTTGACTGATTCTCTTTTGGTAAAATCAGTCTCGACACCCTTCGCCTTGGCCATTTCTCCTAACATTGGGGGAATCCCAGCGGTAACAGTAGCCGCTGTTGTTTTGACAGGCATCCTGGGTGCCGTGTGGGCACCCGCCATGCTAAAGCTTTTTCGAGTTCGTGACCCTGTGGTGGCCGGGGTTGCCATTGGTACCTCTAGCCATGCCGTAGGAACATCAAAAGCTATTACGCTAGGAGAAGTGGAGGGGGCCATGAGCGGAATTGCTTTAGCTATGGCCGGCCTCGTCACCGTACTTATCTCGCTATTTTTACCGCACCCAGGGCACTAAACAGTCGTTAGCCTAAGAAGGTTCCCGCTTCTAATTCCTGAAAAGCCTGAACGAGCTCGTCGCGGGTATTCATTACAATGGGACCGTGCCAGGCTACGGGTTCCCCTAACCCTAATCCTGCGCACAGCAAAAACCGAAAGGGATGATCTTTTTCGGCCCGCAGACGAAGCCTTTCCCCGTCAGTAAAAAAAACCAGCGACTCGTTGGTCATGACCTCACCAGAGCCAAACCGCCCTTCGCCGTCAATAACATAAGCAAAGGCGTTTTTTCCAGGGGGAATTTTGTGCCAAACATCGGCTCCTGGGGCAAGAGTCACATCCAAGTAATCGGGTTCGGTCATGATGTCCTCGACGGGGCCTTCTACGGTATCCCACCGGCCACAGATGACCCGGATGCTTGAACCGTCCTCTAAAGTTTTGACGGGGATAGCCGTTGAGGTGACTTCTTGGTAGCGTGGCTTCATTAACTTGTTCTTGGCCGGAAGATTGGCCCAGAGTTGAAAACCTTCTAGCTCCCCGTCGTCAGCTCCCAGGGGCATTTCTTGGTGAATAATTCCGCGTCCTGCGGTCATCCACTGCACGTCACCTGCTCCGATGACGCCTTTGTTACCCATGCTGTCTTGGTGTTCAACCTGACCTTTCAGAATATAGGTAATCGTTTCAATGCCTCGGTGCGGGTGCCACGGAAAGCCTTTTTGATAATCGGATGGTTTTTTTCCGCGAAAATCATCAAAGAGGAGAAAAGGGTCAGCTTCGCCAGGGTCTCCAAAACCCAAGGCCCGCTTTAAGTGGACCCCGGCGCCCTCCATCACAGGCTTGCTTTTTCGCCACGAACGTGGTTCTCGGTCCATAGGTACCTCCTTGGACTAATTCAAAAATACAAAGAGAACCGCCGCAGGGCTAGCTTTCACAACAAACGAAGCCGTTCGTATTGATCGTTTAAATCCTCCCATTCTTTTTGCCAAAAGTCGGGGGACCCCCAACCGGGAAATTGGCGACTAAAGCTGTCATCCTTGCGCTGTCGGGCACACCAGGCTAAAAAATAAAGCATACGGAGAAAACGCAAGGGTTCAACCAATTCCCACCAACGGTTATCAAAGGGCATCCAAACCCCATAGCCCCGTGCCAGGGCTTGGGCTTCTTCTCGGCAGTTTTCCCAGCGGTCGGGTAGCAACATCCACAGGTCTTGCACAGGAGGGCCCGTCATCATGTCGTCAAAATCGATCAGCAATAAGCCTTCGTCAGGGCGATCAAGGATATTGCCGCGATGAAGATCGCCGTGAATGCGATGGTGAACGGTCTTGTCCAAAAGGGGCTCGATGGTATTGAGAGCTTCGTCAAGCATGGTGAAAAACCGCTCTTTTAGGTGGGGAGGTAAAACGTTGGCTTCCCACAGCTCCTGGGTTAACTGGTCTCCCGCCCCCGAGGCCGTCAGGGTAAGCCGATGGGGACAACTTCGACGCTTTGCCGCATTATGAAGGCGGCCCACTAACGACCCAATCCGTTCAAGATCCGCTAGGCTTTCGCCTTCAAAGGTTCTTCCCGCTTTCTGGGGAAAGACAGCCCAAAAATAGGGGGCTTCGTAACTCAACGTTTCACCTTTCAGGTTGTTAATGGGGAGCGCCAAGGGTAGACCGGCTTCACCCGCGTCGGCAAGAAAGGCGTGTTCTTCCGCAAGGGCTTCGGGGAGCCACCGACCGGGGCGGTAAAACTTGACGACCCAACGGTTGCCTTGGGTGTCGTTCAGACCGTAGACACGGTTAACATAGCTGTTAAACGGCCTAAGAGCGGCTTCAGCGTCAAGACCATAATGCTGGTAGAGGGCGTTGAGGATAAAGTCGGGACTAAGGCTTTGAAAATCTGGAAGTACACTCATGTCGGGCTTTGCGGAAGCTCGAAGCGAAAGACTGAACCTTTGCCCAACTCACTTTGTACCGAAACTTTTCCGCCGTGGTGTGCCACGAACTCTTGAACGAGCAATAGACCTAGCCCTGTACCCCGTTCCCCACGTAAACCTTGCCGTTGGGGCCGATCCTTGGTATTAAACAGAGTCGCTTGCGTGGAAGCATCCATTCCTACGCCAGAATCTTGGACTTCACACCCAAACCATCCGTTTTTGAGCGAGCTTCTAATGCGTATCACACTCTTTTCGGGAGAGTATTTCACCGCGTTCGAAATGAGGTTGCGCAACACGGTACTCATCATGTCGGCGTCACAGGTGACAATAAGATCGGTCGGAATGTCACGTTCAAAGGCTACATTGGTACACCGAGCCTGCTCTTGCCAAAGACCGATGACGGAATCCACCAAGTCTTTCCACGAATGAGGAAACGGATGAAACGGCAGCCTCCCCTGACGTTGCGAAGTCCAAAGTAAAAGGTTTTCAAGCAACGTAAAGATGTTGTCAGCGGTCTGGCGCAAGGAGTGTAAAAAATCTGCTTTTTCTTGGTCTCCCATCGCATTCTGGTGGAATTCGTAAAAGGTAAGGCCTTCTTTTAGGCCGCCGACCGGCCCTCGTAAATCGTGTCCAATCAATGAAAAAAGTAAATCTTGATTATGGGAATTGTCTAAAAGTTCAGCTTCGCGGCGGCGGGAGCAAATTTGAAAATAAATCACCAGCACGATGAAAATGGCGACAATGGTCAGAGCCGACATCAGGTGAGAAAAGCGCATAACAGGAACCGAATAGACGGTAAAATTCGCCTCACTCAAAAAGAAATTTGTCCAGATAAAAAAAACGATGTTCAGGGAACTCAAGGTATACACCCAGGCTCGGTGTTGCGTCGGGAGTAAAAGAAAGGGAAGGTAGGCAAAGATAAGAAAAAACGCCTGAAGCCCCAAAAGAGGGCCATAGTGAAAATTAACGGCGAGAAACATCTGAAGGCTGGAAGCTGAACACAGCGCTATGGCTCCCTTTGTTAACCACTCAGGCCGTACGAGACGCCAAAAGCTCAGATAGAAGACGGCCAAAAGAATATTGACGCTTGTAAAGACAGGCCACGAGGGAGGCTTGAGGTAAAACTCCATGGGGAGAAAAACCAGAGTCGAAGCACCGGCAATAAGAAACCCAAGACGAAGAAGCTCAAAAGAACTTTTTTGTTGGTGGCTGGACATTATTCTCACTCGATTTTATGGGCTGGGTCTGCCTTGGGCTCTTTCTTGGGTTTATCTTTCCACCATTTGACAAGAAGAACTGCCACAAAGAGAACCCCCAGGATTATCAACGCCCACGAGATTTCTTTGAAATACTTGTGGATAAGATCTTTGACTCTCTGTGTCCCATAGGCAAGCGACAAAAAGTAACTCGAAAGGGCAAGAAAGGTATTCCACAGACCGGCTCCCAAAAAAGTAAAAAGCCAAAAGCGTCGAAGCGGCATTTTGGCTAATCCAGCGGCTATCGAAAGCAAGTGCCGGACGGCAGGGATGAGACGGCCGAAAAACGTAGCACTGCGACCATATTTGTTGAAAAAGGCCTCGGCGTGATCCACCGAACGCTCATGGATGAACATGAGGTGGGCTACTCTTGTACGACTAAGAGCGTGAACAGCGGGACGTCCTAAAAGCTTTGCCAAAAAGTAATTGAAACTTGCCCCTACCAAACTGCCCAAAGTTCCGATGAGAAGAATCCCCACAATACTCATATGACCTGTATCGGCGGCAATAAAGGCCGCAGGGGGCAAAATCATTTCCGAGGGGAGGGGTAAAAAGGTAGATTCCATGACCATAAGGAGGAACACAGTCAAATAGTTCAAATTAGCAGTGTACCAATCGATGAGAACTTTAATAAATTCCATAAGCTCCTCAGTTGAAGAAATCAGCTTCTTTTATGCTTTCGGCGGATTTTGATTCTTGCGGGAGTTCTTTCCCTTGGTTTCTTTCGGCAAAAAGCTTGCTATCCCAGCAAAAGTCAGCGGTCCAGCGGGTTAAAGAGGCTTGGTCTTGTTGCCAGCGCTGAAAAAAATCTTTTGCTGTATAACCACTGTAGACCGCGGTATCTTCGGGAAGGTTACCAAGTTGTTCACTTTGCCAGGCTTGTTTGAGACTCTGGTTAAGGCTCAGGGTAGCGATCAGAGGCCTTTGCACCTGCAACAGCGGCCCAACTACCAGACTTTTTTCGTGTTCGGCGTCTTTTAAGGGGCTCACCGTCCCGGCAGTGTCCTGAGATTTCCACAACCTTAATACAGCTAAGGCTTCGCGCCTCAGGCGCCTCTCGGCGCGGTTGAGTTGTCCTAGCTCTAGCAGGTACTGTCGAGCCAATTCCGGAAAGGTGTGCGAAAGTGTTTTTTGAGCCTGCCTCGCCGTGGCCTCCCGCCATTGGGTCAAAAAGTCAGCGAGAGTGGACGGGTCCGCTGACACCGGTACAAAGCTCTTCTCGTTAAGTTCTAGCGCCGAGCCTGGTTGCGAAAAAAGCGTCAGATTCTCAAAGGTACCCGTGATGATGCCGTCTTGGGAGGCAGCCACAAGGTGCCTGTTTTCAGAAGCTACCCAAAAAGTCGCTTTGGTGGCCTTGATCAGCAGACGAGCGGTTTGCACAGCTAAGCGAGTGTGGCTTTGTGTCAGGTCGCTTTTGACGTACAGGCTACCGTTAAGCAAAAAAATCTTTGCGGTTTGGCCCCAGGCAGATGAAACCTGCCACCATAAGGCCGTATTGGGCCCTAAACGAAGCGATCCTGAAAACCCTCCTACGCTGGGAAAATTCACCGAGAGCTGGCTTTGCGGACCGGTAACAAGGAGGTCATAATCCTCAAGAGCCGTGCCAGGCTGAAGGTTTTTAGCAAGGGGCCTTCCCTGTCTGGTCACCGTTACCTGTCCCGATAGCTCGGAGATTTGGGCGACCGAAACACCGCTCAACGGGCCTGCTGTCAGGAGTAGTGCCCCAAGCAACCCCCAAAAAGCAAAAAAACGCGGGTTTCGGCATTGGAAAAGGTTCGTCATGCGTTGATCTTAGGGGGAAACGTCGCTTTTTTCTAGATTTTTCTGGCACTTTCTAGTAAAATACTTTAGTTACCAGGAGGTGTTCTCCCATGAAGCTTGCCGTGACAGCGGTTCTTATCTCGATGGCCTTATTTTTGACCGGTTGTCCCTCTGCTCCGCCCGCCCCCCCGGCTCAACCAGAAGCACCAAAACCAAAAGTGGAAGCTCCTAAGCCTGCTCCCGTGCCCCAAAAGCCCGTAGCCCCACAAGTGGTTCCCAATGGTTTGACAGCCAGCGATTATGGTCCGGCTGAAAACGCTATCAGCCAGGCCGAAGCGGCTCAGGCCGAGCGCTATAGTCCTACGATGTTGGCCAGAGCCAAAGAAGAGTTGAAACAAGCCCATTCTTTGGGACAAACTGACCCGGAAAAAGCTCGGACCTTATTGTCCGAAGCCGTCACGGATGCCAATACGGCTCGTGACAATGCCTTAGCCGCCAGGCGCGCAGCCATGACTGCTCGTTTGGATCGAGCCAGACAGCTCATCATCGATTTAAAAGGCGACAAGTTCTATCCGGCTGAATTCCAAAAAGATGACGCCTTGCGCGTTGCCGCCGAGAAGGAACTTCAGACCAACGTGGATCAAGGTGAAGCTCAGGGGGGAACGGCCCTGGAAGCTTTAGTCAAACTCTACGATAAAGTGAGTCAAAACCTCGATACAGCCAAGCAAAAAAAAGAAGCGGCTCAAAAGGCCATTCACGCGGCTGAACAGGCTCAGGCGATGATTTGGGTTCCCGATCTGCTGCAAAAAGCGGGGGACTCCTTCCTCCAGGGAGTAGTGTCTTACCGTTCGTATCATTTAGAAGCGGCTCTGGAAGCCTGGACGCAGGCGGAGTTTCAGGCCCAACAAGCTCAGAATGCGGCTTTGACCGAAAACCAAAAAAAGAACGCTGAAGCTTTGATGAAAGCCACGATGCAAAAAATCGAAAAAGCTTCACAAGCGACAGTGGTTACTCCCGACGATCAGATCGTTGGGCCTCGCCCCTGGAACGGTCAAAAAGCCTTAGACGCAGTACCTCCCGCCGAGGCTACTCCGTCACCGACACCAGTTGCACCAGCCACGTCACCTTTGCCGACCCCAGTACCGTCTCAAGGCCATTCTCAGCTTATTCCCCAGGACGGTTCTACCGTTGTTTTGGCCGAAAAAAGCCGTTTGGATTACCTTGAAGAGGCAAAGACAACCTGGGAAAAAGGCGTTTCCTTCTATAAAGGTGGAAACTACGTTTTAGCCTCGCAGTATTTTCTTGATGCTCAGCGCCTGGTGGATATTTACCTCGCCATGGCTGTTGATAAGGTCTATACCGTTCGCTTGATTCCTGAGCACCGCGATAGCCTTTGGCGTATTGCGGGTTACCCGAAGATCTACAGCCGGCCTTTGGATTGGCCAAAAATTTGGAAACGAAATCAAAAGCTTATCCAAAACCCCGATTTAATTTATCCGGGTTGGCAGTTGATCATTCCCCCGCAATAAGTCCTTCGTGAGCAAGAACGGCCTTGCCTCTTTCAAGAGCAAGGCCGTTTTTTTATTCTTCGGACTTAGCGGCGAGGGTGCCCAAGTACAGAAACTTGAAGTTCTTTTTCGAGAGCAAAAGAATTACTGCAGGGACAACAATCAGCGCACCAAAGGCCGTTGTCAGCATACAGATGGCGGTTAAAAAGCCAAACTGGATTAAGGGGACAAAATTCGAGACCACCAGAACAAGGAAGCCCGCGACAATAACAAACATATTGTAAAGGATGGCTCTTCCTTTATGCAGGATGGTGTTTTCGAGGGCTAGGTGTATGTCGGGGTTTCGGCGAAGTTCTGACCTGTACCAAGTGATGTAGTGAATCGAATAATCGACCCCAATACCGATCGCGATGGACGAAACCATCGCTGTCGCCGTATTGAGGGGGATGCCAAACAGACCCAAGACCCCAAAATCGATGACCAAAGTCATGGCGATGGGGATCATCGCAATCAAGGTCATCCAAAAATCTTTCAGAACCACCAAGAGCAAGATGAAGACAAGAACGACACAGATTTCGATGCTCTTGATCATCCCCTCCATCAAGAGCGAGTTCCCAACATAGTAGAGGTGAGCTGTTCCTGTGATGGCTACGTGGAGGTGATTGGCTTTTTGAAAGGCCGGATCAAAGTACTGCCGCGCAAAGTTTGCCACCGCTTCTGAGTCATCCGTACCAACCCGTTTTAGGGTAATAGAGATTCTGAGTTTGTCGTGGCTATCGGTGACAACACTATGAATATCACCAGAAAAGATGAACAAGTACTGAGCGATCAGTTTGGGGTCTTGCGGGATGGTGTAAAATTGTGGCGAGCCCCCGTTCATCTCCTGATTCATTTTTTTGATAATATCCACAAAGGACAAGGTCTTGGTGGCATAGGGGAACTTAGCTTTAACGGCATGCGAGAACGCGTCGATTTTGTTTAAAACGGCAGGTGTAACCAAGGATACTGGCTCCCCTTTGGTCTTTCCTTCGCCAAACTGCGAGTCCAGAATCACGTTGATGGTCTGAGTACCCGCCAATTCGCGGTTCAAAACATCGTCCGCCACATGGATCGGCGATTCTTTTTTGAAAAAAGAAACGTTATTGAGCTCTGACTTTACAAAAAACACACCAATCGCAAAAATCGCCGTTAGCACCAGCGAGATGACAAGAATTAACGCGGACCAGCGCCGGTTAAGGTGAACCATACCTTTGAGTAATTGGCCTACCGTCCCCTTAGTTGGCTCATGATATTCAAGATTCTTGGGTTTTTTGCTCCAGAGAATCGCAGCGGGAAGAACCCATAGGGCGGCGGCAACAGCCACCAAGTCTCCAAAGGCCGTAAAGAGGCCAAAGTTTTTGATGGGCACAAAGTCTTCGGCCGCCAGGGCGCCAAAGCCCACCATGACAGTGATCCCTGATAAGGTGACCGCAAGGCCGACAACACCCAGGTTACGGGTCAGAATCTCGCGCTTATCGTGTCCCGGGTCAAGAAAATAGTGATTCATCTGATGGATGCCGTAAGCGCTGGCAATAGCTACCATCAAAGGCGGCAAAGTAACTGAGGCGATCGAAATGGGAATCCCTAGCCATGCCATCGCTCCCAGAGCACTGACCACACCCATAATGACGACGATCATGGGGTAGAGAACACCCTGCACATTTTTAAAGCTAAGAAAGAGCACGACCAGAACAACCAGAATGACGAGGGGCATCAACAGGGCTAAATCAGATTTTAACGTGGTGCCCATATCGCTCGAGATGACGGGCTCTCCATCCAGGTAGGTAGTGATGCCCGCAGTATGGTCCTGGTTCAGCACTTGTTGGATCGCCGTAACAAGGCTGAGCTGAACATCGGCATCCTCGGTCTTGGGTTGAATAATCAAAGTCGCAAAGCGGTCGTCTTGTGAATAGAGAACATTGCGGTAAATGCTCCACGACTCGGCTTTAGCTTTGAGGCTAGCGGCGACTTCTGGTGTAATCACTGTTCCTTCGGGGAGGAGCTTGTCACTGACCAGCGAGCCATCTTCATTGGCGATGTAGTCGGCGTTAATCAACGATTGAGTCTTCCGTATGGGACTTTCGAGCCAGGCGTAAAACTTTACAGGGTCTTTGTCCCGGCTAGCCTTGGCGATTCTCTGTGCCAAAGGAGCCTTCCACCCCAGGTTCTTCATGGACTGTGCGGGGTCGATGAGCCAAGGATAGAACGTTTTAACAAAGTCTTTGGCGTCAAGACCTTGGTCAAGAGCGGCGTCGACAATCTGCTGAGCATCTTTAACCGAAAGGCCCAACCAACGGCTTAA
The DNA here is from genome assembly GCA_021782055.1 of bacterium. Next base: position 17,676 of record JAJXVP010000029.1, read on the forward strand.
CTGCTGGGCAGGTAGGGTTCGGTTGAGCTTTTGCACCTTGGCAGTAAGCTTTTGCAGATAGGTTAAGGTTGCCGGCGAAAAGGCATCTTGACTTTTAACCCCGACAATAATCATGGAACTCTTGCCAAACCGGCTTTCCGCTTCATAGTAATTGTCCAGCATCAAGGCAGGGTTATTCGCCGGGAGCATTGATCTAATGCTGTTGTCAAATTGAATTTTTGGCAAAGCCCAGCCCAAGGCGAGGGTAACGGCAAAGGCCAAGAAAAGAACCAAGCGGGGGTGCCGATACAGCCGTCCACTGGCTCTAAGAAATTTTTCCACAAGGCTCTCCTTATTGAGTCGTCCACTGATAGTCGACACTGATATAGACATCGTTATAGGGGGTATACACACCGATACGGTCGACACTGGTATCGAGGGTGACCGCTGTTTGGCCTGCTTTTTTGATCCAGGCCCAAGCTAAGTCGGCTCCCACTTTGAGATGAAACGAATCGACCGGCATCAGATCCAGCTCGGGTTTGATGGCCAGCGAGGCGTACCGAGTTTCTAGGGTTGAGTCATACCCAAAGGGAACGGTAAAGACGCCGCTGACCGACGGAGTAATGGTGTCAGAAGCAAAGGGGAATTTCAGCTTAAAGGTGAGTCCCTGAAGCCAGGTTTCGGTATAATCCCCCAGCGTTTGCGTCAACTGCCGGTAGGTCATGGTCTGCATATAGGCTTCGTTGGTGAGCTGGGTAAGGCTTAAGGGTGACACATAATCCGACTGGGTGGATTGATCATAACCGGGAATCCACGACCCTATATACTGCAAGTTGGTATAAAAGTTGTTGTGGTAGCCCCAGTTGAAATCCATTCCCAACGTCCAGGCCAGCCTGTTTCTTCGAATTTGGTCCGAGGTGTCCGAAGGGTTTTCGGTAAGGTCAAAACCGCCTTCTCCCCAAAGGCCCAGGGGGCCCACGGTAGTTTTGGCATCGACGCCAAAGCGGTGAATCCGTTTATAGACGAGCGTGACTTGTTGGGGAGCCCAAAGGGTGGTGGAACCGGGCCCTTGAAAACTCTTCATTGTCACTTCGGGGGTTCCATACGGGTCGATATCGTAAATGTAGCTGAGCCCCAGATCCACCGCCGAGTAGAAGTTGAGTCTGGCCCCGGCGACCGCAGAATTGGGGTTATCGGGGGCAAAAACGGCGCTTGCTTGCGGGCTGTAGGGTGAATAGTAGCCACCCAAAGGGGAACTGGCGAGCTCAGCCGCCGTAGCGTCGAGCCCTGCTTGGGTGTTGGCGGTAAAGTCGACAGGAAACCGGCTGGGGCTTTGATAGGGTGAGACTACGCCTTCGACCGAGAGCCATTTCGCGGGAAACCACCGTACATCCGCCGCTAAAAGGGGAATCTTGGGGGCGTCCATCGAAACAGCGTAGTCGCGCGCGTTCAGACCGTCCGAGGGGTTAAACTTGTCAGCTACCCCCCAGTTGAAGACCTGAAAGCCTAAGTTTACCAAGAATTGCCCTGGGGTCCACGAAAGGTAAGTTTCACCAAGCTCGAACTGGGACAGTGAGGTCCAGGTTTGAGGACTGGCAAAAGTTTTCACGGTCCCATTGGCGACAAATTTGAGGTGGCCTGTTTTATAGGTAAAACCTAGAGCGTTGTCCATTTCGGGTTCCAAGGCAGGACTGGCGTAAGACCAATTATCTGCCCACAACGGTTGGTGGTAGATAACGCTATGGTCACCGCTAACCGAAAGCGGTGATGGGGCAGAGGCTGAAGTTGTTGCCAAATCGCTCCCGAATTCAGAGCTAAGGTCTTGAGCCGTACCGAGGCTGGCGCTGGCCAGCAGAGCGGCCGCTAAAAGCAGAGAACGCACGCTGGGCCTCCTTATTCTTCTAAGCCTTTGACCGAGAAGAGGCTTGCCGAAACTCCTTGATTGACTTTTAAGTCACCAACGACGAGGAGGGTCTTGGAACGGCCGCGATGGTTGATTACCAACGTTTCGGTGGGGATCAAAACTCCGTCGATATCCTTGACCTTTCCAAACTTGATGGTTTTCCAGAGGCCGCCATCGTCTTTCGAAAAGACATCAATCCGATAGATAAAATGGTTGTCGTCGTTGACCCAGGCGATCGACTTGGCATACGGGCACTCCCCCGATTTTGCCTTCATGACGATCTTCGAAAACGTCATACCCGGGTAATCTGGTAACGTTGCGCCATCTTCTAAAAAGGTATACCGGTCGTCATTGTAATAACGGGCTTCCAAGTCATAGTAAAAGAAATCGGAATTGACGAACTTTCCCGATTTATCGCTCGACGCGATCTTACGAGTCTTACCCAAGGCCGGCAGGTAGAGCCGCTGGTCCGTGGGTTCCCCTTCATGGCTCACCGTTAAAAACTTGGTACCGGCGACATCTGCCGGTTGTAAGAACTTCGTGAGTGCTTCTTTCGAGTCAGAGGTTTCCCTAGTCCACATTTCGAGCTTACGGACTTTTTTATTGCCGTCCTGGTCGACGATCACCATCGTGGCGACCGCAAAGGTGTCATGCGCCTTTTTGAGCTGGAAGTACGCCTTGGCAACCACGTCCCCCTGCTGATCGGCGAGTGCGGGGCTGGCCGCGACCCAACCCACCAAGGCCACACTGGCCAAGCGAAGTAAAGTTTTCATAAATCCTCCTCTTCAATGACCGTTTTGGATTTCAGTCATTAGTCATAATATGAAACTAGCCTCAAATTTTGTCAAGTAAGGTACAGCCTCTAGTTTGCTTGACAGCCCCCAAGCGAAGTGGTAGAGATTTTGAATGTTAAAACCTCATGTCTGTATGTAAGGAAGTAAATGGTGAAGAAAGTTATCGTATCGCTCTTTTTGTCGCTGGTCCTTTTGTCGGCCCTGTCGGCCGATCCCGCCTGGCGTGAAATTTCTACCAAGCACTTTACCTTTATTTATCAGCCCGAGGGTAAACCGGCCGCGTTAAAATTGGCCTCGTTTGCCGAGGAGGTTTACCAACAGGTGACCGGGTACTTTGGCTACCGACCAAAGCACGTTCTGGCCGTGGTCCGTACCACCTCAGATGCTTTTAACGGCTTTTTTGCCTTTGGGCCGCGCCGGCTCAATCTGTTTGTCGCCCCGCCGACCACCACACTGATTTCGGCATATTCCTCAGACTACCTACGCAACCTTTTGGTGCATGAGTTCACCCATTTTGTGCACCTTTCGCAACCTCAAGGGGTAGGGGCCTGGCGCTGGCTTTTGGGACCAGATGCTCCCGCGTACAACGAGTTATTTCTCCCTGGTTGGGCTGTCGAGGGGATCACCACCAATACCGAAGGGATGTTTGCCTCGGGGGGTCGAGCCCGAAACCCCTTTTTTGAAATGG